>CAYVFT010000044.1:0-29057 GCA_964450225.1 uncultured Crenothrix sp.
CCCGTTCCACCGGCCCCATTGCCGGAATGCCGATTTCCAGTTCCGGCACGCCCAACCCGGCCAGTTGTGTTGCGATCGCCAGCTTTTCGTCCAGCGAAAAAGCGACTCCGGCTGATTGCTCACCATCCCTGAGGGTAGTGTCGTCTATGATGATTTGGCGGGTTTGAGTTTTCATTCTTTGGCTCATCAGTTATATAGGTTAGCCCCTTCTCCCTCGGGGACAAATCCGCCGGGAACGGATTTGCACTCGCCCATAGGGTGGCGGACAGGACAGTCCGGCATGATTAGGCTGGGATGAGGGTGATTGAAACAAGCATTTCATTTTATGTTGACTTCTACTCGGTAACTGCTCCCTGCGTTACTCTACCTCCTGCATCCATGCAGTCGTTAGCCCACCCTCTCCCTTTGGAGAGGGCTTTTTATGAATACGCCGGTGCAAACGCTTTTTCAGGGTCAGCCACAGGGCCATTACCATCCCAATACGGCGACAATTTGCGCAAAGTGGCAACAATACCCGGCATCACTTTCAACACCTCATCGACTTCCGCCATGGTGTTATAGCGTGAAAAGGAAAAGCGAATGGTACCGTGTGCGGCTGTGTAGGGAATATCCATCGCCCGCATCACATGTGAAGGTTCCAAAGACCCGGAAGTACATGCTGAACCGCTGGATGCGGCAATGCCCGCTTTATTCAACAACATCAATATCGATTCACCTTCGATATATTCAAAGGCTATGTCGGTTGTGTTGGGTAAACGGTTATATAGATCACCAGTCACAAAACAATGCGGAATCTGTTCAGTGATACCGCGTTCCAGACGGTCACGCATGGCTTTAACTTTGGTGTTTTCATACTCGATATACTCTAACGCCAGTTCGCAGGCTTTTCCTAAGCCCACAATAGATGCGCTGTTTTCAGTTCCGGCTCTTCTGCCACGTTCCTGATGACCACCGCGCAATAAAGGTCGATAACGCGTACCACGACGCAAGTACAATACGCCAATGCCTTTGGGAGCATGAAGCTTGTGCCCGGACAGCGACAACATATCGATTTTGGTATCCTGCAACATCATCGGAATCTTGCCCACCGCCTGTACGGCATCGGTATGAAACATCACGCCGGCTGCATTTGCCATATCCGCCATTTCCGCGACAGGAAAAATAGTCCCCGTTTCATTATTTGCCCACATCACCGACACAATCGCTACCTCATCGGATAACAATTTTTTGTAGGATTCCAGGTTTAACCGTCCGGCTTTATCGACAGGCATTCTATGAATGGTGTAGCCATCTTTTTCAAGATAATCACACAGGCTTAAAATCGCCGGATGTTCCACTGTGGTGGTAATGATTTCTTTCTTGTTCGGCTGCGCTTTAATCGCTGAAAGAATCGCCGTTGAATTGGACTCAGTACCACAGGAGGTAAAAATGATTTCTGAATCATGTTCACAACCGATTAAGGCCTGAACCTGCCCGCGGGCATGCTTAAGACCTCGTGCCACGCCGTCGGCAAATTTATGTATCGAGGAAGGATTGCCGTATTGCTCAAGAAAATAAGGAATCATCACATCGACCACGGCAGGATCAACCCTGGTGGTGGCATTATTATCCAGGTAGATATCGGTCATGGCTTATGCTCCTACTGCTTCTTTAGGCATTTGCGTTGCCGGTACGACTTTAATGAATTCGCCCATCACTTCCATCAAGCGTTGTTGAATCCCGGCAATGGTCATCGCCGCCATTTGGCAACCGTTACAGGCGCCGGTCATGTTGACATAAGCGGTGTTGCCCATAACTTCAACCAGTTCTACATCACCACCATCAGCCATCAGTGCCGGTCTTAGCGACTCCAGCACTTGCTCGATTTTTTTGATGCGTTGCAAATTGGTCATCGGTGCTTTAACGGCTGCGATTTTTAGGGGTGCTTCTACTGGCGCAGCTTTCGGGTCAAATTTTTCGCCCTTTTCTGTCAGCACTTTTTCCAGAATGGCTTCAATGTCTTCATGACAAGCTGCGCAACCGCCGCCCGCTTTGGTAAAGTTGGTGACATCTTCAACGGTGCGCAATTTATTAGCCCAGACCATTTCTTCGATCATCACCGCATCAATCGCGAAACATTTACAAATCAACGCACCTTCTTCATGATCATCTTTCCACTCTTCACCGCGATAATTCGCAATCGCCGCTTGCAACGCCTCGCGCCCCATCACCGAACAGTGCATTTTCTCGGGTGGTAAGCCTTCAAGATGATCGGCTATATCCTGATTTGTGACCTTTAGGGCTTCGTCAAGCGTCATGCCTTTAATGATTTCAGTCAAAACGGATGAGGAAGCAATCGCCGATCCGCAACCAAAGGTTTGAAACCCCGCTTCAAGGATCACTTCACTCTCATCATCGACCTTCAGGGTCAGCCTTAACGCATCGCCGCAGCTGATTGAACCCACTTCACCTGTCGCATTGGCATCAACGACTGCGCCTGCATTTTTGGGGTTAAAAAAATGTTCTTTTACTTTGTCTGAATAGTCCCACATGGTTTTATCCTCTATTTGGGGGTATCTTGCAGGTTGGGTTAGGCGGTAGCCGTAACCCAACACATTCGGGCGGCAAATGTTGGGTTACGCTGTCGCTACCAACAGTAGGCGCATTAGGCGACCCAACCTACATTAAGAACAGGTTTTAGTACCTGTGCCATCTGCACTGGTATTAAAAGAAGTACCGCAAGCACAACTTTTTACCGCATTTGGGTTGGTAAACTTGAAACCCGAACCTTCAATAGTGTCGAGAAAGTCGACGGACATGCCATCGAGCATCGGCAAACTGCCCGGATCAATAAAAACTTTCACCTCGCCGCAATCAATAACGGTGTCTTCCGACGTGTGGCTGCCTTCGAGCTTCAACCCGTATTGATAACCTGAACAACCACCATCGGTGACTTCTATCCGTAAACCTGCTGTAGGTGTTCCCGAGCCGGCAATAAAGCGACCGACAGCGTTAATAGCTTTTTCTGTTAATGTAATCATTTTCATGCGCTCCTGAATGTGTGGCATCGTTCTTGTTAATACATATAGCAACCTGTATGCCATTTCATTGTTTATTTTCTAATTGATTGTTTAATAAAGTTTTAATAAAGCTTTCATACAATAAACATCGCAATATCACACAGGTTTCAATCACACAATCGGCTCACAATTGTAAGCTTTGCTACAAAATAAACGGGGATATGAAATGAATGTAGAAGATTTAGATATAGGCGATGTAGTCTATGCCGCCAATACAATTACTGATGATGGCTCAATACCTGATGGTGTTGAAGGTGAAGTATTGGCCGAAGCCGGAACTCGTGGTGTAATTACCCTGATTGGACATGTGGAAGAAGAGCCAAGCCGCAGTGTTTTTCTGGTACGCTTTGAAGATAAAGACATGAATCTGGGTAACCCGGTCGGCTGCTGGGCTGAAGATTTGGCTGTTGAGCCTAAGTTGATTAATTAATGAATAAGCAATCCGAAACCGTCCTAAACTACCACCACCGCACCAAACACCGGTTGGAGCGATATGCAAAAGGCCCGGAATCCATCGATTGGGAAGATCAACCCGATCAATTCCGGCGCTTTTCCGGCTGCGATATTATTACGCTACCAAAACCGGGGACCGAACTTGAGCCGTTGTTTACCGATCTGGATAATCCGGAAATAATTCCGGCAAAACCGTTAAATCTGACCAATGTCGGTTTGCTACTTGAATTAGCCTTTGGCCTGTCGGCATGGAAACAATACGGCCCCAGCCGTTGGGCATTACGCTGCAATCCTTCCAGCGGCAACCTGCACCCGACTGAAGCTTATCTGATTAGTACGGGCAATGACCGCACCCGCTCCCAGCGGGTTAGCGGCATACACACCATCCCTGGCGATAACTTTATTGACTCAGGTGTTTATCACTATGTCAGTCATGATCATAGCCTTGAACAACGTTGTCAGTTTTCCGACAATTTTTTAGATTCCGGCTTATTCATCGGCTTATCTTCAATTCATTGGCGGGAAGCCTGGAAATACGGTGAGAGAGCTTATCGCTATTGCCAACATGATACCGGTCATGCCTTGGGAGCCTTGCGTTATGCGGCGGCGACGCTGGGCTGGTCAGTTGAGTTACTGGCTGAATGGTCAGATGAAGACATCGCCAGGCTATTAGGGCTTCATCGAGATGATTTCAAAAAACTGGAAAATGAATCGCCTGATCTTCTTTGCAGGATTCATACGCATCCTGACGGCAAACCCATACTCAACAAGAATACCAATCTGAAGATTAACCCCCCTCTCCCTGTGGGAGAGGGTCGGGGTGAGGGTGTTCAAAAAAGCACAAATATTTACTATAAGGCCCTGTTAGATCATGCGCAATCAGGAACCTGGTTCGGCAAAGCCGATAGCCTTCGCGCCTATCATATGTATAAATGGCCGATCATTGATGAAGTCGCAATTGCCGCAAGCAAACCGAAAACCGAAGAACCTGAATGGCAAACAGTCCAACAGCAACTTATAAAATCGTCCTGCACCAAAACAGCAACGCAAATTATCCGCCAACGACGCAGCGCCCAACAGTTTGACGGCAAAATGCCGCCGATGCCAAAGTCTGATTTTTACCGGATGCTGGCGGCCGTTTTACCGACAACAGCAGCATTCGAGCTTTGGCGCTGGCCGCCGAAAATCCACCTGTTTATTTTTGTTCATCGCGTTGAAGGCTTGATTCCCGGAATATATGCGCTGCCGAGAAATCATGAAGCCCTTGAACCATTGCAAGCCGCAACTTTGCCTGATTTTGACTGGCAAAAGCTATCAGAAGAACTACCGCTTTATCATCTGTATTCAGGAGATTGCAGGCAGATTGCCAAAACGCTTTCCTGCCATCAACCCATAGCCAGCGACAGCGCCTTCAGTCTGGGCATGGTTGCGGAATTTGGCGAAATCATCGAAACAACACCGTGGCTTTACCGCCGCCTGTTCTGGGAATGCGGCCTGATAGGCCAGGTGCTATACCTGGAAGCAGAAGCCGCCGGCATTCGTGGTACAGGGATCGGCTGTTACTTTGACGACAGCGTGCATGAGCTTTTAGGGTTCAAGGATGATAAATTTCAAAGTCTTTATCATTTTACAGTGGGTGCACCACTGGAAGACTCACGGTTACAGACTTTACCGGCTTATGGGCATTTGAACGAAGTGGTCTAGGGCTTACACTGGTTCCCAATCTCCATATTGAGAACCTTAATGGTGAACTTCTAGCTTCGCGAAACTGGAAGCTGGAGCTTGGGAACGAGCCTAAATTTTTGCGGTAAATCGAGAGCCAGCATAAGCCTATGGAGTTATCCCGGTCTGTTTATCATACGTGAAATACAGGTTATACCGTTTAGAAAGTCCAGTGTTGAATGTTATTCTTGATAGCAGGATTTTGAAATGATATAAGTTAGCCAGACCTAGATAATAACTTGTTAGGCATTACAACAAAGAAGCACTAAGCATGAGTGAACAACCTAGAACTGATAGATTGGGCGCGAGCAAAGTTGAACATTTTTTCTCTCAACAGGGCTGGTTATACCGTGAGCAAACTTTGCATGATTATGGAATTGATGCTCAAGTTGAAATTGTAAAAAGCGGTAAGCCAACAGGTGATTTAATTGCAATTCAGATAAAGTCAGGCCCAAGCTATTTCTCAGAACAGACAAGTGAAAGCATAGTTTTTCGTACAGATGATAATCACATTGACTATTGGTTCAGGCATTGTTTGCCAGTAATTATTGTGCTTTACAACCCGAAAGATGAAATTTGCTACTGGCAAAACATATCAGACGATACTATATCAAGAACTGGAAAAGGATGGAAAATTGAAGTACCAATTGCGAAAAAATTAACAAAATCTAGCCTTGCTGAACTTTGTGAAATTACTCAGCCACCGCCTTACATTAAAAAATTAAATAAATTACGACTAGAAAAAGAATGGATGCAGCTAATCGAGAACGGAGAAACTGTATATATAGAATTTGAATCTTGGCTTAACAAAACCATGCCGAGATTTGAAATTAATATTGGCTGCGATTCTAGGAATGACATTGAAAGCGAGGCGTGGCCTACGTTGTATGGAGAAATGGAAGAAGTCATTGCACACTTGTTGCCTTGGGCTGACTATGAAATGGATGATGCTTATGAAGAAGGAATGCAAGCTGAATGGCATGACGAGTGTTATATAGGTTCTGATGAAGATGGAGAACCAATTTATTCTCAACCATTTGATGAATGGCTTGAATATCCAGAAGATATTGTGCCAATTTCAAATAACGGTGAGACAGCAGAGTATAGGCTCATTTTGTCTCTAAATGACATTGGCAAAGCATTCCTTGAGTTGGATGAGTATTTATTTGAATAAACTACGGTAAGATGCGCTAATCTGTCGTAGTGAGGAACGAACCCCATCAATCGCGTAAATGAATGGCCTAACAAACCGTTCGAGCGGACGCGAGCGATAAAGCCGCCCGCGCCGCTCAACGCTGGCGTTAACACGATAAGATGCGCTTATAGGATGTGCTGAGGAACGAAGCGCATCGCTCGCGATAGTTGTGCCTCCTTTGTCGGCACATTCTATGTATTGTTGTCATTAATAAAAATACCTAACCCAACGCTCTGCCGCTGAGCTTTGCGTTAAATGACAGAGGCACCTTGTGGCGTACTCGTTTCGCATTAGCCCGGTAGCCCGGTCGGGCATGTTGTTTATGCCCGACATTTCCATGATCCAATATGATGGCGGATTTCAGTTTTGCCATCACGTCTTTCCATCACCAGTAGAAATACTTGAATCATTTCCGGTAGCGTTGTTAATGCCACGGTAATATCTGGTTTTAACAGATCAATTAAAGAAGGCTTAAAAATTGAAACAAGCTGAGCAATGTGCGTTAACATACAGAACTCATCTATTTTTTAAGTGTAAAGACTGAAGCTGATGAGACAAAATAATTTATTTATTAAACACGAACCTGTAAGGAGCATAAATGAATATTCAAGTCAGCGGTTTTCTGGGTTTTATCGTGCTTGTCCTGGACATCTGGGCCATTATTAGCATATTAAAAAGTGGTGCTACAACTGGATCGCAAGTTTTATGGGTGCTTTTGATTTTACTGCTGCCCGTTGCCGGTCTGATAATTTGGTGGTTTGCGGGACCGAAAGGTGCTTAATCGACTTGTCAAATGGAGATAGAAGCAGTCAACCAGTGGTCGGGCATGGTGTTTATGTCCGACATTCCCAAACTTGAATACAGTATCGGAATACGGATATACCCATGTCCGCTTTCGATATTACAAACCAAGAGACCTTTGCTAAGACATGTAACGCGTAAGACGCAATCCGTAGGGCGTAATAGGCGATAGCCGTATTGCGCCGGATGTTGAACTAGTATATTTAAAGATCATAGCGCCTATAACTGCCATTTACATGGCTTATTTGAGTCCTCTTCTCGCACCAGAGAATTACAACATTTTCATTTTCGTCAAAATATATACTGAAGCAGCTGAAATTAATTCGTCAGCATCCGTGCTAAAGGACTGTCACTATTAACGGCTAGATTTTGATCTGCATCAACTACACCACACTGTTCTATGATGCCTGAAAGTTGTTTTACCTGTTCTTTATGTTGTTGATCAAGCCCTTCTACTACGCTTAAAACTTCATTATCTATCATACTAAAGGCATTAATGAGGCCTTTATTGAGTCCTTTTAAAGCCGTCTTTTTCAGAGAAGGTTGCGATTTTTTCAGAATAAAATACGGGATCAACCACGTCATTGCAATTAACAAGCTGCTATGTATAGCAAAATCCACACCGAGATAATGGCTGTCCGTCATGTTACTGGTGTAATAGCCCATGAATACTTTATAGCCTACCCAGGCCATTGCAATTAACGGCAGAATTATTTCACATAAACGCATACATTTTAAAAACACACGTTGCAATACGTTACCGGGATTCGCTAAAGCCTGACGGGTGGCCAGTTCTGTTTGCGTTTGCATGAATTTAGGCGCTTTTTCTCGTATTGCGGAAGTGTGTTGTTTAAACGGAATAACAGGAAGTCCCATCTGGTCGATATTAATGATGAATTCATCCAAAGCATCATCAAAACGGGCTTGCGCCCAGGCATCCCATAATGAATGATTAGGAGCAGGATTTGTTATTAAATCAGCCGCATGTTCTGCATAGTAAGCCGCAGTGTGTTTAATGGGCCATTCAAACCCCTGTAGCAACAATTTGACTGTCCTCTTCCATTGATTCTGCCACAGTTCCGGCACTTTTTGGAAAGCCTGCTCAAAACCTAAAAATCCGCTAACGCTTTGCAATTTTTTCCTTAATTCATCCTTGCGTACCTGCAAACCTCTTTGTTCCAGTTGCTCAACTACATGCTCTGTAGCTAAAGAGACTATCGTTGATTCCAATAAGACAAATTCGTCTGCCTGCCGTCCTTCGGCACAAGCGGTTTTAAACATGATCGGCTCTACAAAACCTGCGTTAAGCAGTTGGCGGTTAAAATCTTGATATTGCTCTAGCCGCCCCCTGTCCCACTGATTAAAAACAAACAGCCAGGCATGTCGTGCACCTTCTGAAAGGAGCAAACGCCAGGCTTTTTCATCCCTGTAACGTTCAGGACTGACCACATAAATCAGTACATCAATGTACGGTAACCATTGCAAAACAAGTTGCTTGTTGCTTTGTTCCGTGCTGTCAAAATCCGGCATATCTATCCAGACGATATTCTTTTTCTCCTCATCCTCATGTTGCGAAATATTGATTTTTGAGAGCGGTAATTGTTCCGGCAGATGCTCCATGACAACGCTGCGATGATGAAATAAAGTAACTTCTCGTGAGGTTGGCCGCACTATGCCCGCCTTGGCAATCGCCTTCCCTGCCAAGCGATTTAGTAAAGAGCTTTTACCAACACCGGTGCCCCCCATAAAGGCAACAATGAGAGGCCTGGTACCAGCACCGGTGACCAAGCTAGAGTTTGGCAACAAGGCTTCTGGTGTTCTGGTATCAAACTGACTTAGCTCTGAAGCTACATCTGTATTAATCCAGCCTGATGCTCTCGCTTGTTCAACCCAACGCCGGGTTTTTTCTACTAAATCAGAGTAATCGTAAGCCATGTCGCTTTTCTGTCAGTTGCTGTTCAGCCGCCTGCAGCTGATCGGGAGAAATATTGAAATGAGTCATAGTCGATAATTGTTCTGGGAGCGCCAGGAGTTTTGTTCTGATACTCTCGACAAAGAGAGTTTGTTTTACAGTATTTAATTGATGCTGTTTTAAATCATACTCAATTTTGTGCATATAACTGCCAATAGCGCTTTCGGCCAGTAGTGAAGTAACTGTCAACATGGCAGGAGCAAAAATCAAATCATGCACGCCAATACCGCCCATATGTAATGTCAGCGCAATAGCTGCAGCATCGGTAGTTACCCGGGTGGCGCGTAGGCTATTTAGCACCATGGGCTGCTCTTGCAGTTTGTGATATAAACGCTGAGCAGTTTTTTCTACGTCTTGCTGAAACGAGACATGATAATTTTTAGCTGCCGCACTGAAGTCCAGCAAAATGGCCTGTCGCTGCCGCCGTAATATGCTGCCAAACTCTTTCCACCATAACCTCTGATTACCTTGTTCGGCGTTCTCCAGCAGTCTATCTACCAGTTGAATCAACAAGTGTTCGGCTATCTGATTTAATAAAACTATTTCCTGACTGCTATCGGCAATATGCTGTCTTTTACGCCCCAGCTTCAGCATTTGTCTTACCGGCCAGGTGAGGACTTTACGCGCACCAGCCAAAACGCCCGCTAAACCAGGTATTTCCAACAATGTCAGCAATTCTGCCAATGCCTGTTGAAAAGTCTCGTAATGATGTGGATGATTCAGAAAATCACGCTGGTAATGGTCCAATGCCTGCTTGATGGCTTCTTCAACCAGTCCATACCAAGTATTTAAAGCCTGATGCTCGGCAGTTACCGGTTCCAACCAGGTCAGCCAATGCTTTTGCAGCAAGTCCTGTTCATAGCGTGCATGTTTTTTATAATTTATCGTGCTTGCCAATTGCCAAAGCAAGGACTGCTTCTCTTCTGGCCAGAGAGGAAACCCCGTTTGTTTTTGATAATACAAAGGAACCACTTCAGGAAAATCATCATTTCTGGCAAGTTGCCATTTATCTTTTAATGACTGAATCAATAACGCTTCCGAACCTTCACTCAATTTGTTTAAACAGATCACGGTTGGCTGATTTAAGTCTTCAAGCGCAGACATAATGTCCCAGACTGATTGATCCGCATATTTTTCCTTGCTGACCACAAGAATAATAATATCCGCCAGAGCAATCGCCCTGATCACACCTTCCCTGTAAGTTGCCGAATCTATAGAATCAAAATCCGGAGTGTCCCATAAAACACCATACGGTAAATGCAGGGAATTCGAAGCAGTTACAGTTAAGGAATAGCAATCATGCCGATCTCTTGGGATTTGTGCCTGTTGCAACTGTTGGAAACGACCAAAATAGCGCTGTAATCCGCTGCAATCGGCAAGACTAACACCATGACAAAAACCCTGAGGATGAACAGTATAACCGGCTAAAGGACTGACTCCGGCAACATCGTTGTTTAATAATACATTGACTAATGTGCTTTTGCCTGCTTGCGTCGGGCCAACTATAGTCATCTGAAGCGGTTGTTCGTGCGACGTGTTAATAAGCTGGCCTTTGCGCATAAAGGCTTCAGCCAGAATCAGTTGGTCTATTCGTTGTTGATAGCCAAGTTTGCTAACTTCATTGCCCGGTTGACTCAAAACTGTCTGGTAACGCTGATTTAATAGTTGAATAAATTCCAGCATATAAGCTTAGCTCAGGGTTATAATAATCGACCATTTTACTTTGTTTAGTGATCTGGTGTTATAAATACCATAACATGAACCCGTACCTAACTTTGAGGTTATCTTTATGAAGAAAATACCCATTCTGTTGCTCATACTTGGCTGTACAACATTAATAGCTTGCGGTAAAGGGCAGGAAATTAACGGTCATACAACTAACACTGCGTATCGATCGGTAAAGGCACTCAAAAATCGCCTGTCTCCCGATAGTCGCATTGAATTTGAAGTCTCTTTCTGGACTATCAGAGATGCAAACAAAGATGACAAAGAGTTCCTTGATGTAGTTGATGGTAAAACGCCTGAGGAAATTATTGCAATTGGCAAGGAAATATACCAGGAACGTAAAGCGGTTGGCTTTAAAGGTTATGAGCAGTATTCAAGCTGGGAAGAAATGATTGCTAAATTTGGCAAGGAAAGAATGGACCAGGATAACCGCAAAGGCAGATCCAAAGAAACTCAAGATAAAGATAAAGCCAATGATGTTTTATATAAACTCTAGGTAGAAGAGAAATCTTTAAAAAGTTAGTTAGTTTAAAAAAATTAAGCCATGAGTAATAACAAATTTATCTTAATTCGTAACGCTATTTTATAAATAATAAAATGTCTATTCCAAAGTTACCGGTGTGGACTTTCATTAAATCAACTGCCAGACAGGGTTTTCTGAGCGACAGCTTTTTGGTCTACTAAAGTAGAAACGAACAGACTTGCCTCTGCTATCGTTTGCTCCATTGCTTGAATCAGTTGAGTAATATCGATACTGATTTCTATAAATTCATGTTGCAATGCCGCAATAGCACGCGCATTCAGGTTGTGTTTAAGGTATAAAACCTGATCTTTAAATGCTGCCAGCACGGGTTGAATTCTACTTTCAGCCCGTTGCATCGCCTTAATCAGGCGGGTGTAATTCTGCCTTGCTGCTTTTAATTGTTGCTTACTACTATTTCGTAAAGCACGGTTAGTATATTCATTCAGTTCGCCTTCCCATTCTACAAATAACGCCTCGCTGACTTCTTGTACTGCTCTGATTCTATTGCTAACAGCATCCGATTTTGAGCGGCAGAACTGATATTGTCTGTTGAGCAGGTTATATTTATGCTCCAACCCCGATTCATTGATATAAACCAGATTTTTAAAACGTTCCAGAGCATCTTCAAACTCATCTCTGGTTTCCTGAAGGCTAACACACGCCTGTTCAACCTGATAAACAACAATTTCCCGCTTATGCTCCCCTATTGATTCTCTGGCACTGTAATACACCGTTCTGATTTTTTTTGAAAGAAAACGAGTGATTAAATTAAATGAGTTTGATGATTTCTCTGGTTCAGCCATTGAAGATTTTCTGTATAAATTGTCGTTTATATTTGCACAAAGATATTATAAGCGTTTGCTGTTTTGTAACCAAAGGTAAGTACACACTCATCAAACGCTCAATCTATCATCTATCGATTTCGATTCAGAATGAACAAACCAAAACTGGGGGGGGTTACTTCTTGTCCCACGCATAATGGGTACTGTAGATATGCTGTTGGCAGGCGCACCTTCAATCAACTTTCAACTGATAGCGACATTGACCAGGGTATTGCGTTTAGCGTCGAACAAACGAGTGACTTTAGTTTCTTTAAAAAAAAGAGATGTGTCTTCGATGTATGCTGTCTCTTCTTTCGATAACCTTCCATCAATGATAATGGGGCCGACCTGATGGCAGGAAATAGAAAATTGCGAGGGAACCTCAGCGACGCCAAATGTTCCGGCAATGCCACCGGTATTGGCTTGGCTAAAGTGACAAGCTACACCTTTTACCTTCGGATCATCAAAAACCTGTATGCTGACTTTGTGATTTGAACCGATCAAATCCAGGTTGTGATAATGCAGTCAATTTCTTCTGATTGAACTGAAGGAGTCAAGAAAACAAAAAATAATGAGCAGTAGGCAAAGGCTTTTTTTCGAAAAACTTGGATGTTTTGTATTTGGTTCTCAGTGTGTTTATTGTAAGCCTTTAACGTGGCCGGTTTTAGATGCTTATAAATAGACATTTTCAGAGATTGACAGTCTTATCAGGAGACCATTTCGCGGCATGAGAAATAAACAAAGCGCCGGACAGTCAAACTTTGGACTATTAGAGCACCTGCGTTAACGCATTCCAAATACGCAATTTGCTAAGTGTGTCCTTTTCACCATGAAAAATGCTCATAGCATAGCCTGCCCAATCCGGATGATAATGTTCTCAACTGGAAAGCCGGCTTTTAGTTCTGCGGGTTAGGTGTTGTCGGATATTTATAATATCGAGTCGCGCTATCGTTTCTATCAGTCGTGGCGACTTTCTCATTAGCAGCCGATTTTGGTTTCTTGGTCAATGCTACTTTAGCCAGTGACTTACTCACTGTAGCAGTTACCTCTCTAACCTGTGGTTTAGTTACACTGGCAGTTGCATCTTTAGTTATTATAGCCTGGGGCTTACTCACTATAGCATTTACCTCTTTAACTTGTGGTTTAGTCACACTCGCAGTTGCCTCCTTAGCTTTTAAAGCCTGGGGCTTACTCACTATAGCATTTACCTTTTTAACCTGTGGTTTAGCCACATTGGCAGTTGCCTCCTTAGCTTTTATAACTTGGGGCTTGATTACTTTAGCCGTATTCTCCTTAACCAAAGGCTTAGCCGCTTTAGCAGTTGCCTCCATAATTAGGGGCTTAACCTTTTTCATATTTGTAACTTTAGTGATTGGCTTTGTCTTTTTGGTAATTGTTTCGTTAATAACCGACTCTGTATTTTTAGCAAGTGTCACTTTAGCCACTGGCTTAGTTATTTCAATACGAGGTAATGTATTATTTATCAAAGGTGATAATGTCGGCTTCAGAAACTTGACTATTTGTACGGGTAATGAACTGGTAAAGTGATAATTTCCAGCATTATCGCCTTGAACATAGGCAGTAATTACACCAAAAAATCGATCTCCTAGAAAAAATGTAAACACTGCGGCACGACTGATGAATTTCGATTCAATCAAACGACCACCTGCACCCCATATTTCCTTTTGATGATCTCCGGTTCCGGTTTTCCCTCCTACCACCAGTGGCTTGCCTTCAGCATCAGTGTAAATACCGTTGAGACGTCCTGCCGTTCCACCATCTACCACGCCAATCATCGCTCCCCGAGCAACTTTTGCTATTTCCGGCGCAAATATGCGCTCGCCTTGATCCGGCGCCTTGTTCAGTAGAGTTTCATAAGGTGTTCCCTGAGCGTAATGCAAACTCTCAAACCGTACAATGGGTAATCTTATACCGTCATTCAGTAAAATACCCGTGAGTTCTGCTAGGGCAGCGGGTCTATCACCTGACGCACCTATGGATGTCGCATAAGAAGATGTTAATGCACCGAATGGATAGCCCACGCGTTTCCAGGCGCGATGAATTTCTTTAAAAGCTTCTGCTTCCAGCAACATCATGATGCGCTGTTGTTGCGCGACTTTTCTATTATTCTTAAACAACCAACGGTAAACTTGCTGACGCTGCTCGGCACTGGCCGCCATAACTTCATCATGCGTAGCTTTGGGGTGTTGGGCTAAATAGCCAACCAGCCATAATTCCAGCGGATGAATCTTGGTAATATATCCCTGATCTTGTAAATCAAATTTTTCTATCGAATATTTATCGTATAGTTCGTAGATATCTTCATTGACCAGATCTTCTTTGGGTAAATGCGCATTCAGATAAGCGATGAGTGCCATCTCGTCATTATCAGGATAAACTGCCCGATACAGCATGGTAAGGCGAGAAGGCTTGGCATACACTCTTTTGGCAAGCATATCCAGAGATTCTTCAGCGCTCTTGCCCTGGTGCCTTGCATAAAATTTATTTAAATAAGTGCTTCCCTCCTTGTCTGCAAAACGTTGCAGGTATTCTTCGCGTTTTGGATCATCCGGGCTTTCAAGCCATCGCGCTATCCCTTCCGGTTTGTAGAGGTGATGGTAAACAATATCCCGCATCAAGCGAATAAAAACCAGATTGACTGAATCACGCAAAGCATGTCGTACTGACATGATTTTACCGTTATCGTCTTTGTTAAAATTATTAAAATAATGAAGACCGCCGCCCGTGAAAAAGTATTCACCAGGACTCGCTGAATATCGTCTATCCAGAGCCTGATTAAGCAAATCCTCCAAGCTGATTTTGGGTGTTGCTCGCAAATGTTCAATCACCCATGCCGATAAATAGTCACGGGGGTGCAGTTCAATTTGTCCTAATTCCTGTGCAGGACGATCTTTATACTGATTATAAATATCGGCAATCAACTCCAGATAATGCACCATTGTCCGAAGTTTAGAAGTGGAGCCAAGATCAAGTCGTATGCCTTCATTAATATCGAGGGGCTGATCGAAATTATCAGTCTGTACGCGCAGAAGATTACCCGTTTTACCCCGCTCAAACAACATCAAGCTGTAGACGATGGGAGTTAGATCAACGTTTTCGTTAAGCATCCTGAAGCCGAGTATACCCGCATTACGAGCTTCATCGGGTTGGCTTAGCCGACGCAGTTCGTTGGTGACCGCTTGCTGGGTACTATAATCAAGGGTGGTTTTAACGTTTAAATCAAGGCGATCCAGATCATAATTGGACTTTACACCCAGTGCCTTGGCAAGGCGCGTACGCAATACGTTTTGCGTCTTTTTTTCTGCCATGAATTTGGCGGGTTCAGCATCTGACCTGGGCGGGCGAACACTAGACGCCTGCAAGGCCGCATCTCTCAATGCTGATGAAATGACCCCCTGTTCGGCCATTAACCGCAAATAGCTGTCAGTAAGATTCTGTAACGCGTCATAACCCCGCCCCATAAGATAGGAAGGTCTTCTCTGCGACAGCAATATACTCAATACCTGCCGATAAGCTTGAGCCTGTTGCGGGGTAACCTGCTCATGTGACTTAAGCGCGTCCGGACTGAGCAACTTATTGACCTCGGCAAAATCAGCCCCGAACCAGGCCGACAAGCCATCACCCAAACCATGAATTTCACCTAACTTTGGCGTAGCTGCTAGAGGCATGGTATTCAGATAAGAAAGAGCAATCTCCTGCCTCATTTCTCGTGTATCAGGTCCCATCATGTAGGCTCGTAGTGACGCGGTGCCCATTTGGCGAAATTTATCCACAATCGAATTAGTGTATCCATTCTTCGAATGACGGTATTTTTCCAACTGGGTAGCCAAAGTACTTCCGCCCGGCACAGCACTGGTAGCTCCGAGTTTGTGCGCCATTAATTGTATTCCGGCAAATCCCAAGCGATCCCATTCGATGGCAGGATTAACAGTTGTATTCTCTTCGTTGAGTAACTCCCGGTTCTCAATAAAAAGCAACGTGTCCAGAATCAATGGAGGAATAGCCTTAAAATTCGGGTAACCGTAAGCAGGATAAACAGCATTAAAGACAACCTGATCGGCTTTGTCGGTTATGCGAAGCCCAGCCTGGGTTTTCTCGTGATAAATGTTGAACAATCCGTAATCAGCCAACTCAGCCATCATTGGCGAAAAGGCGGCCTGAGAGGTAATGCTAAAGCCCGATTTCTCTAAACGCTTAATTACTTCCGGTAATATTGTATAGCCTAACCTTTGATCGTAGGGGCCATACTCTGGATAGCGTACTGATGTACTGGGCCCGGAAACAAGTTTAAAGCTCAATTGTTCGCTTATTGCTGACAGATAACGTGCTTGATACCTTGAGGTTTTAACCTCATCTCGCACAAGCTTGACAATAACAAATCCGATTACGAGCAGAACGGCAACAATGTATATAGCCAAAAACCGGCTAATGACTCGATTTTGCTTCTGCATGGTTAGCCATTTCCATTAAAACATAAGAACAACTGACTAAAGTTGTCGGGGAATTCTGTCTTTAACATTGATGTATCAAGGTAATTGTTGTTTTTCGGATTGGAGTTTCAGCCGCGAGCTCCATCAAAAAGAAGATGCTGTTGTCAATATATTAAATGGTTGTTAATTATAGCAAACAATAGTTTTGTGCAGGCATTAGTTTATCAGTCTTTTCTGAATTCCAGCTGAAAGAAGTGCAGTAAGATTAAAACCATCAGGCAAACATTACCCCTTTTTTTGAAAAGCATAAATATAATAGTTGACAAATCTGAACCTGCTTAACAATTCAAGTGTTGCTGTTTCGAACATAGCTGTTTTATTTGCAATACGCTGTAGATTGGCGAGTTGTCTCAGGTAGGGATAAGTCGGCAAAGTATTAGCGGTAATATCATGTTTTACCTGCAGATTAAAAAGCGTCCTCACTGCCAGTTTTTGGTAATGTTTAGTACTGCAAAGCACATTGCTTCTACCATAAAAGCCGGCCCTGAAAAAGTCAGGCAGCTTAATTTTAGTAAACGGTACTAGCGCGGCCTTAGGAACAAAATCAGATAAGGCCAAAAATCCACCTGGCTTGAGTACACGATATGCCTCCTTGAAAAACTGCTCTCGATCAGGAAAATGAAAAATACACTCAACCGCTAAAAGCACATCAAAAGAATGGTCGGAAAAAGGTAATGCACAAGCATCGCCTTGTTGAAATTGAATTGTATTATCCGCCAAGGGCAAGACCATTTCACGTGCACGGACCAACTGACGCTCATCAATGTTTAATCCCGCCAATTTCATATCTGTATAATGTTCATTGATATGAGCCAATGTCCCTCCAAACCCGCAGCCGACATCCAGTACACTCATACCATTTTCAATATTTCCCGCCAAACACACCTGTCTGCTTAAATTTTCCGCTGCCAGTTCAAAATCTGCTGTCGTTAATGTCGCAAACTCCGGCTGCTCCCAATAACCCCAATGAACATGTCGGCCAAAGCTCTTTTCTACATCTTTATTACCCTCTTTTAGCAGCGCCAGTAAATAGTCAAAATACGGTAATTTAACTTTGTCGGTATTTACAGCATTATTTAATAACGTTGACGGAGTTTCATTCATCGATTTTTCAGGATTATCCATGCTGGTTTTAGTGGCTATTTTCTGTTCCTACGATTCCTATTACTCGATATAGTTCAAGTCAGGTTAGTTTTATATTTTCTGCAAAACCCGATATCAAATTAAGCTTGATCATCCAGAATGTAAAACGGTCTTCCTGTTGCTTTGCTGCTTTATTCAAGCTGATTAGTCCACGAATATCTATCTATCAGGATATCGTAGTGGATAAGACATAGGTGATAACCCGGAGAATAAAAAGATTCTACATCGAAAATTCAACCTCATAACCAGAAAACTTTCTGATGTTAATAACTCCCGTATCCAACAACAAATACTGACCTTTAATACCATATAAAACACCTGAGACGTCAGGGTTCTTATCAAAACTTAACGATTTGATCTTTACAGGGTAAGTGTCTACCGGAAAGTGTATGTCCACAATTGGCTCTTCAATCAAGTATTCAATAGCTTGTTGACCGAAACGCTCGGTAACTTCAGTTATCTCGGCCCTGCACCTACTTACTAATCCATCCCGTTGTATAGCCAGTTCAATAGGCTCTACATGATTTTTAAGCATTTGTTGCCAACTGGTTTTATCACTTACATGTTTGGCAATAGCAACCTCAATTAATCCTGCCTGGTAACGTGACTGTACTTTAAATATCGGCAATGCCTGCACTGCGCCTTGATCTATCCATCGAGTCGGAATTTGTGTTTGCCGGGTAATACCAACTTTAATGCCACTGGAATTAGAGAGATACACCATATGCGGCTGAAAGCAGAACGCCAAGCCCCAATCGGACTCTCTGCAAGTGCCCACTTCATAATGACAAGTTTCCGGCTTCATAATACACATATCACATTGAGTCAATGAGATAAAACAGGGATAACAATAACCCTGATTGAAGCTTTTTTTAATCAATCTTTTGCAATGCACACAAAAAATATTGCCTGTATATGTCAGTTTGATTGGTTTGCCGATCAAAGAATTCAGGGCGATGCTCTGATCGCCTAACGGTAAATCGTATTGAACCAGGCCATCAAGCCGAGTGCGCATTTTTTTTAATTGGCCCTGCATTCAGGCACCCCACCAAAAGTAATAAACTAAAGATTAAGTTTTAAATTCCCAGCCAATTCTGAGGCTTTAAATAGCCCTCATACAAAATAGCTTCCGGACTGCCGGGCTCAGGTTCCCAATTGTATTTCCAGCGCGCCAGTGGTGGCATAGACATCAAAATCGACTCCGTCCGTCCACCCGATTGCAAGCCAAACAAAGTGCCACGGTCATATACCAAATTGAATTCAACATACCGGCCTCTGCGGTAGAGTTGAAAATCACGCTCCCGATCACTGTATGGCGTGTTTTTTCGTTTCTGTACAATAGGCAAATATGCATCAATAAAATGGTTACCCACACTTTGCATAAAAGCAAAACACTTATAAAACTCCCATTCATTTAAATCATCGAAAAACAAGCCACCAACACCACGCGTTTCATTTCGATGGGGTAGAAAAAAATACTCATCGCACCATTGTTTGTAAGTAGGGTAAATATCATGGCCAAAAGTCTCGCAGGCTGAACGCGCAATTCTGTGCCAGTGTATTACATCTTCTCTGAAGGGATAGAACGGCGTTAAATCGAAACCACCGCCGAACCACCATATTGCCGGTGAACCTGGTTTTTCTGCGATTAAAAAACGTACATTTGCATGTGAAGTCGGTACGTAAGGATTTTTGGGATGAATAACCAGCGATACACCCATTGCGTGAAACTGACGACTTGCAAGTTCAGGACGTTTAGCCGTTGCCGAAGCTGGAAGACTAATACCTCTGACATATGAAAAATTTACGCCCATCTGTTCGAATACCAGACCATTTTCTAAGACACGGCTTCTTCCGCCACCCCCTTCAGCCCGATCCCATATATCTTCGACAAATCGAGCCTCAGGTTCTTCTCTTTCCAATGCGGTGCAAATTTGATCCTGCAAGTTCAGCAGATAGTTTTTTACTTTGGTAATATCATCAGTATTCATGGATAGCTCAGTTGTGTTCAAATGCCGGTTATCAAATTAACCAGAATTATAATCATACCCCATAACAGCATTATCGAGTAGGTCGACACTGTTCACAGCTTTGCCCGAAATAGTTGTTATTTTTTTAGACCCTTGTGATGCATTGAAAACTTTATCGACAGAATCTGAAGGACAAAAGGAAATCTATCCCTCTCATCACTACGCCAAATGGTGTTGGCTAATAAGTTTGAATTTTAAGGGGGATAGAGTCTGAGGTATCCCCACGAATTAATGTTCCTCAAATTTTTCGACATATCCAGCTAATAGCGTCTGTGCCATATCTAAAAAGGTGTCCGGCAGTTCAAAGGTAACATAACGACATGCGATTTTGCCGAGTGTTTTGAGCTGCTATTGACCCTGATTTGCCTTTCGGTGGTGGAACCTTTTAAACTGAGGCCGACTAGCCATAGTGCAAAGATGATAAGCGCGGCGATTAGCAAAAAGTTCGCCCTTTTACGTTTATTTTTATCCTGATTTTGTTCAACAATACATTGTTTTTTATTGATATTTTGTGTGGATACCTCAGGGTCTGGCTTATTTTATTCTGACTTTAATAATCGCCGTTCAAATTGATTATAAAAATTTAAATATTTTCTTTCGAGAACGTATTTTTGCTTCGTGGTTCCCACTTGGCGGCTCAGGACAGCTTTAACCAGGTGGCGGCAGGACAAGGAATCCCTCAGGCGCTAGGCTGGCCGCCAACATCACTTCATTGATGTCACGATGCTCGAACCAGGTCAGGGACCATCTATGTAAGGGGTCGCTTGATTAATGACGGGCAATCTAAAAACTTTCGCTTTCCAAGTTTCTCTTGGCGAGTTACGTCAAATAGCTAAAAAGGCATCAACCCCAACCTGCAAATTTCCATTCTCATCAACGACGTGAAGACGCTCACGAACAAACTCGAGCTCAGATTCTACTTCCGAAACCAGATCGTTATTTTTATGAACGTCATTCCATTGAATTTCATAGAAAAACCAATTGCTAATTGAAGCAGTGCAACAGAACTCGATAAATCATCTTAAGACAGCATCGTAATCCTGGGGCAATTACCAAGTTATGGCATAATCCAATATTGTAAAAATCTTATCGGATTACATTGCATAAACATGTAGAAGCCTGCTTGAAAATCACTCGCCCTCCCCCATAACGGTATTAACTTTAAAACTTTTTTAAAAGGTAAACACTATGCGGATGGATAAGTTAACCAGCAAATTTCAAGCAGCATTAGCTGATGCACAAAGTTTGGCCTTGGGAAAAGACCATCAATTTATTGAACCCGTGCATCTCATGCTGGCATTACTGGATCAGGAAGGCGGCAGTATCAAGCCATTGCTGGCTCAACTTGGTGTTAATACGCAGTCGTTGCGCGCAGAGCTGGCCAAGGAGTTAGCGCGCATTGCCACCGTCAGCGGTTCGGGCGGCGATGTCCAGATCTCCAACGAACTATTGAGATTGCTTAATTTAACCGATAAATTAGCCCAGAAACGTAATGATAAATTCATCTCCAGCGAGCTGTTCCTGCTGGCTGCCTGTGAAGAAAAAGGCTTTTTGAGTGATCTGCTCAAAAAAGCCGGTGTCATCAAAAAGAATGTCGAAGTAGCGATCGATAAAATGCGCGGCGGTGAGGCGGTTGATGATCCGAATGCTGAAGATCAGCGCCAGGCATTAAGTAAATACACGATCAATCTGACCGAACGCGCAGCTCAGGGAAAACTTGATCCCGTAATCGGCAGAGATGATGAAATCCGCCGGACGATTCAGGTCTTACAACGCCGCACCAAAAACAATCCTGTGTTAATCGGCGAACCCGGAGTCGGTAAAACGGCGATTGTTGAAGGTCTGGCGCAACGCATCGTTAACGGCGAAGTGCCGGAAGGCATCAAGGGCAAACAGGTATTGGCGCTGGATATGGCGGCGTTAATTGCAGGAGCGAAATTTCGCGGCGAATTTGAAGAACGATTGAAGGCGGTTTTAAATGATCTCGCCAAACAGGAAGGCCAGGTCATTCTGTTTATTGATGAGCTGCATACCATGGTCGGCGCGGGCAAAGCTGAAGGCGCAATGGATGCAGGCAATATGCTGAAACCCGCTCTGGCGCGCGGCGAGCTGCATTGCGTGGGTGCAACCACGCTGGATGAATATCGCAAATATGTTGAAAAAGATGCTGCATTAGAGCGCCGTTTTCAGAAAGTATTGGTTGATGAACCGTCCGTTGAAGACACCGTGGCCATTTTGCGTGGCTTGAAAGAAAAATACGAGGTGCATCACGGTGTTGATATTACCGATCCGGCCATTGTTGCTGCGGCAGGTTTATCGTACCGCTACATTTCCGACCGACAGCTGCCAGACAAAGCCATTGACCTGATTGATGAAGCGGCCAGTCGCATCCGCATGGAGATTGATTCCAAACCGGAAGAAATGGATAAACTGTACAGGCGTTTGATTCAATTAAAAATTGAACAGGTAGCGCTTAAAAAAGAAAGCGATGCCGCCTCCAAAAAACGCCTGGAAATACTCGAAGAAGACATTGCTGGACTGGAAAAAGAATATTCTGATCTGGAAGAAATCTGGAAAGCCGAAAAAGCCTCATTGCAAGGTTCAGCATCGATTAAAGAAAAGCTGGAACAGGCAAGAACAGAACTGGAAGCGGCCAGTCGCGCTAATGATTTGGCGCGTATGTCAGAGTTACAGTACGGCATCATTCCAGCACTGGAAAAGCAACTGAATATGACGGTGTCAGGTGAAACCCAAAAAATGACGTTGTTACGTAACAAAGTCACCGAAGAAGAAATCGCCGAAGTCGTCTCAAAATGGACCGGAATCCCGGTTTCTAAAATGATGGAAGGCGAGCGTGAGAAGTTATTGCACATGGAAGAAGCCCTTGGCAAACGAGTGGTCGGGCAGGATGAAGCGCTTAAAGCGGTGAGCAATGCCATCCGCCGTTCCAGAGCCGGATTATCGGACCCTAACCGCCCCAACGGTTCGTTCTTATTCCTGGGCCCTACCGGTGTGGGTAAAACCGAATTGTGCAAGGCGCTGGCAGAATTCATGTTTGATACCGTCGATGCAATGGTGCGCATTGATATGTCCGAGTTCATGGAAAAACATTCTGTTGCACGTCTAATTGGCGCGCCTCCGGGTTATGTAGGTTATGAAGAAGGCGGCTATTTAACCGAGCTGGTCAGACGTAAACCGTATTCGGTTATTCTGATGGATGAAATCGAAAAAGCACATCCAGATGTGTTCAATGTCTTGTTGCAAGTGCTGGATGATGGCCGTTTGACCGATGGCCAAGGCAGAACCGTTGATTTTAGAAATACGGTTATCGTAATGACGTCAAACCTGGGTTCTGACATTATTCAGGAACTGTCTGGTGAAGCCCTTTACCCGGTCATGAAAGCAGCCGTGATGGAAAAAGTCAGCCAGAACTTTCGACCCGAATTTATCAACCGGATCGACGAGGCTGTTGTTTTTCATCCGTTGGGGCGTGAACAAATCAGAGCGATTTCCGGTATTCAGATTGAATACCTGCGTAAGCGTCTGATGGACAGGGAAATCGGCTTTGAAATCACAGACGAGGCGATGGATTTGTTAGGTGAGGCAGGATTTGATCCGGTATATGGTGCAAGACCGATGAAACGCGCGATACAGCAACAGCTTGAAAATCCGCTGGCGCAAGAAATCCTGGCAGGTAATTTTATTGCTGGCGATACCATAAAAGTGGATGTTGACAACGAAGGATTGCGGTTTTTGAAAGATTAACTGTTTTTGCGTAGAGACGCGCAAATCGCGTCTCTACAGGTTATTTCGATAAAATGGTGCAGATGTTTACCATTTTTAATAAAAAACTAATTTTTTGTCTTAAGTAAATCTCTGATTTCAGTCAGCAATAATTCTGCTTTTGTGGGTTCTGGTGGGACTGCAGGAGCAGCCTCCTCTTGTTTCTTAAGCTTGTTAATGAGTTTTACCATCATAAAAATGGCAAATGCAATAATAGTAAAATCAACCACAGACTGAATAAAATTGCCATAGTTAAGTGTTACAGCAGGCACATCACCAACGGCTTCTTTTATAGTAATACCAAGTTTGGTAAAGTCCACACCACCTACAAGCACACCAATGGGCGGCATAATTACATCAGCAACCAACGACGAAATAATTTTGCCAAAAGCAGCGCCAATAATGATACCTACAGCCATATCAACAGCATTGCCTTTGACGGCAAACTCTTTAAATTCTTTCAAAATGCTCATAATCGATATCCTTCTTATTGAGTGTTAATAAAGAGAACTGTTTTACTTTAATTTAAATGAAATTCGACCTTATCGTACTTCACTAACCATGTACTATAACAGCAGAGCCAAATAATTAAATCTATGGACTGCGTATTGTGAGCTCTAATTCATTACTCTAAACAAACCAGTTGGAATTTTCAAAACGTTTTCAGTTTATAGAGAATAAATCATCTGTACAATAAGTAGAAATACCTATTGACAGATGGCGTTAATCGCATGAATGCATACGCGCTTTCAAGGTAGAATCGCAATTATTTGCAAAGATATGGTGTCCCCATCTTTACAGCATGTTTATCAATAGTTATCTAGGTTTCAGATGAATCATGAAGACTTTATGCGCAGGGCGATAACACTGGCCTTGAAAGTGCCGGAGTAGTTTCCGTTTGGAGCCGTCATTGTAAACAGGCAACGGGCGAGATTGTTGCTGAAGGCTTTAATCAATGCACTTAACCTGGTTTTTCATGGCGAAATGGTGGCGCGATTAAGCGTTGCCCTGAATTACACCATCCAGCGGATTGAAACGAATTTGATCTGTATACAACAGCAGAGCCCCGCCCTATGTACCAAAGTACCATTGAAAGGACAGGTATTTTTTACGTTTATTAAGGAACTTCTATTCCTGATTTGCAAAGACTCAACTGGAGGCAAATCAATATCCGTGCATCAGAAGTGATCGCTCAAACTCCCTTTCGTAACAGTACTATCGTTGGCGACATTTTAGAGGCCGAATGTAATGTTTTGTTCGATAATGCTCCCAGAAGCTATTTTCATAAACCAAAACCCTGCGGCTGAAATAGTTGGCAGGCTGTTCGTAATGCTGTATCGGAGCATGAATAGCCTGCCAACAGCTTTACTCATTCGGTTTTAGGGATAAATGCATTCAGAAATGATAAGCTTTTTAAACCATGCACCAAATTAACTTTTTGTCATAAAAGGGTAACAAGCTCTTTGTTACAATACATCGTTTCCATTTCTGTAATTAATTATGTCTAGTTTTAATATTCTCGTTGTTGAAGATGAAGATGCTATCAGAGAAATGTTAACGATGGTTCTTGGCCAGGCTGGCTTTATGCCTATTGCAGCAGCCGATGCGGAAGAGGCGCAGAAGATTCTGGATGACAACCTGCCGGATTTGATACTGCTTGACTGGATGTTGCCAGGAATTAGCGGTGTCGAATGGGCTAGACGCTTGAAAAAAGAGCCGATTTATAGAGATATCCCTATTATATTGTTAACGGCACGCGGTGAAGAAGAGGATAAGGTTAGAGGCCTTGAAATTGGCGCTGACGACTATGTTAGCAAACCCTTTTCACCCAAGGAGTTAGTGGCGCGTATTCGCGCCGTTTTGCGTAGAAGTGGAAAAATACAGGGCCAGGCTCAAATTACCTTAGGTGATTTAATGCTGGATACTGAACAGCACCGGCTCAGTATTGGCGATAAACAACTGGAAGTGAGTCCTACCGAATTTAAGTTAATGCATTTTTTCATGACTCATCCTGATAAAGTTTACAGCCGCACTCAATTGCTGGATCAGGTGTGGGGGCGCAGTGTATATATTGAGGAACGCACGATTGATGTGCATATTCGACGTCTGAGAAAAATTCTTGAGGAATACGGGCGTGAAGATTTAGTGCAAACAGTGCGTGGTTTCGGTTACCGGTTTTCACTGGTGGATTAAACACTATGGGTGTCTGGCAAAAAGAGATAAATACTGTTCTGTTACTATTGTTGACGACGGCGATTCTGGGTGGAATAACCGGGCATTTTCTACCGTTACTATTCTTGCTAATGCTGAGTATCATTATACGTCAGATAGTTCAAATCAGCCGGTTCGAAAAATGGATAAGTACCGGAGGGAGAAGCAAATATCCCAAAACGACCGGCATTTGGGAAGAAATTTATTACCATGTCTATCGTATTAAAAAGAATGAAAAACGCCGCAAAAAGAAACTGGGCAAAATAATTGACCAGTTTCGCCAATCCACCGAAGCTTTACCTGATGCAGCTGTTGTTTTAGGTGTTCATGATGAAATTGAGTGGGCAAATAAAGCTGCAAGGGAAGTTTTTGGCTTACAACAATCCGATAAAGGCCAGCGTATTCCCAATCTTATTCGTTTCCCCGAGTTTATACGTTATCTTAAATCAGGGAATTACAAAGAAGCGGTTATTTTACCGTCACCTGTTGATAATCGCATTACTCTGGAAGTACGGATCGCACCCTATGGCGCAGGGCTGCGACTGCTCCTGGCCCAAGATGTCACTCAACTGAAAAAAATGGAACGGATGCGTAAGGATTTTGTAGCGAATGTATCCCATGAACTCAGAACACCATTGACAGTATTAAAAGGATATCTGGAAACTCTGCAGGATCTGGATGACGGACATTCGCCTTTATTAACCAGCTCGTTCCGGCAAATGCAGGGACAAACTGAGCGTATGCAGCATCTTGTTGATGATTTGTTATTGCTGACTCGTCTTGAAACGCAACAGAAAAAATCACAGTGTGTAAATGTACCCGCGTTATTAAGCCAGATTTGCAAAGAAGGTGATACCCTTGAAAATGCTTCAAGACGAATTGAATTAACCTTGGCAACGGCAGAGCACATTGTTGGTGAAGAGCAAGAACTGCGTAGCGCATTTACTAATCTTTTAGGTAATGCACTCAAATATTCGCCCGAAGATTCAGTGGTAAAAGTACGCTGGTACCATGACAAAGAGTCTATAGTACTGGCTGTTGAAGATCAGGG
Source organism: uncultured Crenothrix sp. (assembly GCA_964450225.1). GTDB lineage: Bacteria > Pseudomonadota > Gammaproteobacteria > Methylococcales > Methylomonadaceae > Methylobacter_C. The sequence continues at coordinate 27,001 of CAYVFT010000044.1, forward strand.
CGAAGGCATTGCAAAAGCAGATATTCCCAGAGTCACCGAGCGATTTTACCGGGTAGAAACCAAGCGCATCAAGAAAGTGAACGGGACAGGACTGGGATTGGCTATCGTCAAACATGTGCTCATGCGTCACGATGCCCATTTGAATATCAGCAGTGAATTAGGTAGAGGTAGTTGTTTTAGCTGTCATTTTCCTATTGGACGAATATGTAATTGACATATTATCCCACGCTTAATTATTTTAGAAGCGACTAATGCCGCTCCCACGCTAAAATTTCTTGCCACACTCATAGCGGTTTTTGTCCTCTCTCTTTTAGAGAGAGGACTCAAGGGAGAGAGTTTTCAAATACGCAAATCGTGACCTTCCGTGCGCACTATACGCCCAATATTAGCTTTTGCCCGGCAACATACCTACCGAACCAGGTTTAATGCGCTTGCAAGTTACAACTACATCTTCCAGATGACATTGTTTTTTACCACTATTAGTACCACTGCAATCGGTACAAACAGCCTTGCCGTTATCCTTTACTGCCTCAACGTGCCAACCGTAACCTTGCGTCTGGCAGAATCTTTTGCTGTAGTTCTTAATGTTGTAGGGTTTTGAAGCCATTGAAATCGCTTCCGATTCTACTGCACAGCCTGGCGAATTAAGGGTGTTTGCCATAAGATCCCTGTAAATATATTCTGTCCCGAATGCAGTACTTGAAAAAAAGGCTAACGCTGCCAACAGACCTAGTAAATTTAGTTTCATGGTTCTTTCCTGGTTATTTTTTCTAATTAATTTATACATTTTTATACGTTAAATCCGATACGGCTCTTAATTCCTAAAACAAGTAGGAAATTTATCCGGCACCGGCCACAGTAACATGTAGAGTAAACTGCAGCCGTGGAATCTGGCGGGCTAAATAATATTGCTTGTCTTAAAAATTAGTGGTCTGAAAAGACTTTAGTTCAGTTCAAAACCCGAATATTCATTAGAGCATTTTCCTGTTCCACCTGCTGCTTAATCGGGGCAAATTTTTCGTTCTCACTTTGTTTAATCAGGAGAATACCTGTTACTATTACAAACACTGTAATACCCACATATATCCAAAATCTGTCTTTTTGTTGTGTTACTTCTTTTTGTTGTTGTGCTATTTCACTCATTTTTTTCACCTTTTTACTATTTTAAGGCATCAACGGATGCGCCAAAGTTGATATGAAAAACCTGGTCATTTAAGACCAATGCCGGAACTGATTTCACCCCGGCAGCTTCTGCTGAAGCAATTCGATCAGCATGCTCGCCCAAATGTACAACTTCAACCTGATACTTTGAACGGTCAATGGCATCGGCTACCATTTGCTCTGCACCCAAACAAACCGGGCAGCCAGCATGATAAAAAATTGCAGTACTCATAATTAAATGTCCTCTTAAAGCATAGTATTGAGTCGCTACTATAAAAGCCCTCGCGAATCATGTCAACAAAATTTCGATTCGATACTAATTAGCAATCACTTAATCCCTAACTCAAACAGTTATCTTGGTTAAAAACATTTACTGGACTATGCGCCATTCATCGCGTTAGTACAAAAATATTGTTAAAAAAATGCTGACGTTTTAGCTCTATAGGCATTGCAATCAGTACAGCATCTTGAAACAAATTCTGCGATAATAAAATACAAATATTTCGCTACAAGTGCTCGTTTCTCTTACAGCCTTATAGGGATGGTAATTTTTAACCTGAACACTTTGACTTGCCTTTTTATCCATCTTCTGCGATGTATCAATAGTTACATAGCTTGCTATGTAACTATTGATAGGCCTTGAATCCGAATAAAAATCCTGACTCAAAATGTCCACGTTATACTCCGCGCGGTCACGGATGCGGAAAACTGAAACGCATTAAACCCTTGCAATATGAGGCGTAAAACACTTTTAAGAATCCGCAATTGTGACCGCGCGGAGTATATTTCATTACCATTCCTTAACTTTTTACTCGTCAACCAATACATGAAAGCAAAAAACACATTTAACCCCTGTGATTTAATCATTTATGGTGCACTGGGGGATCTATCGAAAC
>CAYVFT010000045.1:0-10003 GCA_964450225.1 uncultured Crenothrix sp.
TTCGCCGATTTTTGGGTTTCTGCCAGAACAACTATCGGGCCTTACATTTACTTAACCTATATTTAACACCACCCGACAAATCCAGCTAAAAACAAACAGAGAATCTTTTGTAAGTTATTGAATTTTTGCTATTGGCAACTGAGTTTTGAAGTTATTATGTTTTGCAGTGCAATAATAATTAGACCAAGTCATAACTTGATACGTTTTTTAAGGGGTGGGTGCATAACATCAATTAAATAAGAAAAATATCCGGAAATGTGTAGCAAAAAAATTGCTAAATGTAATTTAACGACTACAGTTGAATTACATGAAACGTATCCAACTATTTTCAATTTTCAAACACCGCCCGCAACACATTTTTTATGTGCATTCTTGTGCAGTTGTCTGGTTTGTTATTGGCGCAATATTCTTACCCTGGTCTGAACCGATCTATGCGGTCGATCTTATTATCGCGCCTTTCACTGAAGTAAAACAAGACACACCTTTAACTCGTGACGAGCTTCGAGAGATATTTTTCGGGCGTCAGACCCGATGGCGCGATGGCTCCCCTCTGAGGGCCTTCGTATTGCCAGACCAAAACCCATTGCACATCCGCTTCTCTAAAGAGATTCTGGGGGTTTATCCCTATCAATTACGCTCCGCCTGGGACCGCATGGTATTTTCAGGAACTGGAACACCTCCAGCCGTGGTGGAATCTCTTGAACAAATGAAATCAATAATCAAGGAGACCCCAGGTGCTATTGGTTATATCGAAAAATAGGAGGCTTTACTTGTCCACTCAAAATACAAAATTGCGATTACATATAGCCATAACCGGCATTTTTATAGCAATATTGTTCGGCTATTCGCATCAGGCGACGGCATTAGATCTGGGATTTGAAGACTGGCAAGCTCACGGTTTTGCCAGCCAGGGATATACCCTGACTTCCGATTATAATTTTTTTGGTAATAGTCGAGGCAGCGGAAGCCTGGATTTTACCGAGGTTGGTGTTAATGTCATGGGACATATTCAACCCAATCTTTTGCTCGCTGCTCAAGGACTTTATCGAAATGCCGGGGGCTCAGACCAACTTGGCTTTCGTTTGGATTTCGCCAATCTTGACTACCATATGTCGGTAGGGGAAGGCGCGACGGCAGGCATACGGTTAGGCCGGGTCAAGAATCCTGTGGGTTTATACAACGAGACGAGGGACGTGATTTGGACTCGCCCCAGCGTAATACTACCCCAATCCATTTATTTGGATTCACTGGCATTGCGACAAGCCATGATTTCCTCTGACGGAGGGATTCTGTACGGGCGCTATACTTCAGGCGATCATGCCTTGACCACTGAACTTGTGGTCTCCGAACCGCAGGACAATACCGGTGGCGGTACTGAATTCCTGACCGGCATACGTGGCGTGGAGGGGGAGTTGGGGGGCCGCCCGTTGTTCATAGGGCGCATGGGTTACGAATGGCAAGAAGGCCGTTTTCGCCTGATGTTCACTGCTGTCGATCTGGACAGAGATTTCAATTCAGCTACTCCGGGTGTACCATCAGGAAATGTTAAAGCCTTTTATCCAATCGCTTCGGCTCAGTTGAATCTTGAAGACTGGAGCTTTACCGGAGAATATGGACGCATTAACACCACGCGCAGCGGTTTCACTCCTGGTGGTGCTGATGTAGAAAACACTTCCGAAGCTTTCTATGTTCAGGCTCAATACCGTTTCATGCAGGATTGGTCAGCTCTGTTGCGCTTTGACAGTTTTACAGTCAATGTCAACGATAGGGACGGCAATCATCTAGCGGCTCTTACCGGCTTACCCAATCATAACTTCTTTGCCAAGGATATCACTGCGGGCTTGCGCTGGGAGTTTCACCACAACTGGCTTTTGGCAGCTGAATATCATTCAATCTGGGGCACCGCCTTGCTGTCGCCGGTGGATAACCCCGACTTAATGCAGAGGAACGGCCCGGAACACTGGGATATGTTAGCCACGATGATTTCGTTCCGCTTTTAAAAACGGACCAACAGGAAGCCATAAACGCCATGCGAGGCATAAAATCTGCGTCAAATAATCGAAGGTTCATCGGTCTTCAGTGGAAAAGCTTTCTATGGCTGAGTCTGTTGCTGTTGAGCCTGAGCACAGTATTTTATAGTCTTAATTATCATACTCTGACCAAGCAATTTCACTCCCAACGTCAGTCCGAGGTAGTTTCCCTGCGCCATCATATCAAAGGGTTGTTCACCGGCACCTCAGATCGGCTCATTCGCCTCGGTGGTGCACTGGCTTCACTGGCCGATTTAGGCGATGCACTTCGTTTACGCAATCCCGATAAAATTTCTGCTGCAGTTACAGGCTACGCCAGCTTAAGGTACGAACTGGACCTGCGGCGGATTGAGCTTTATACAACTGATGCGAAAATGGTTGGGAGTTGGGTTCAATCTGGTGAGGAACGACTGCCTGAAGCATATGTTCGACAAGCACTGAAGACGGTAAAGGATGAGGAAAGACCAATAACGCTGCTATATTGCCACCCGCTGTGTTTGCTCTATGCGTTCGTACCTATACTATCTTCAGGAGAGAATGTGGGTGTGGTCGCTCTTGGTCAATCTATTGCGGATTTCATCATTGACTTTCATTTGATTACCGGCGCGGATATCGCTTTAGCGGTTCCGGCAGATTTAAATGAGGACGGAGACCTGTCCCATTGGCGTTCGAAGGTGGCGGCATTAACCGATGCCCCCAGATTCACAAAATTATTGCAACATCTTTCCGAACTCTATAGCAATCCTTCAGAGTTGGACCAAAGTCATTTGATCGAGTGGAATTCCGCGCACTATGATGTCAATCGCGTTTCTTTGAATGAAATTATACCTGGTCAGACTGGCTTCATCATATTGATCTCTGATGTGAGTCAACGCTTGAACACTATTGAAAGAGCCTTGCATGAAGGGATGTTGGCGACTTTCGGCAGTCTAGTCGCAGCCGAATTGATTCTTATTTGTCTGATCCGGGTTCCCTTAAGACGCCTTGGACAGTTAGCGCAATCGCTGCCTTTACTCGCAGAGGGCGCCTATGATCAAGCTCGAAATCGTTTTTCCACACGTCGAAAAAAAGCACGTTTCCGCGATGAAATTGATCATCTGTATGACAGTGCCGTCACCTTATCGCATCAGCTTGAGGAAAATGCGCTTACCTTAGCCTTGAAAAACAAGGAGCTTGCCGAAGAGAAGGATTTTATCGAAGGTCTTCTTGCCTCGGCGCAGGTCATGGTCGTAACTCAAACCCGTCACGGCGTCATCAGGATTGGAAACGTCTTAGCGGCCAAACTTGCCGGGTCTACGCCTCAGCAATTGGAGGGTAGGCAATTTGTTGAATTAATTGCTGACAACGACGCAAAACGCGATGTGATTGGAAAACTGGAAGCCCTCTGCAACAACGGACACGGGAGGATGGAACACGAGCATGAACTGGTCTGTGGTGATGGCGAACGACGCAAAATAGTCTGGGTACATACACCTTTGCGCGAAGAGTATTCCGATGGTACTGCAATTGTTTCGGTAGGCCTGGATGTTACTGAACGTGTACGCGCTGAAACAAGGATGCGCTGGTTAGCCAATCATGATCCATTGACATCCTTAGCCAATAGGAATTGCTTTATGGAAGATCTAACCCGCACCTTTGATGAAGTCGCACGTACCGGAGCCCCAGCAGCCCTTTTGGTTTTTGACCTGGATCATTTCAAGGAAGTCAATGATACCAGCGGACATGCTGCTGGTGACGCATTGCTTCGTATGATTGCCGATGAATTGCGAACCAGAGCACGAACCTCCGATATAGTAGCGCGTCTTGGCGGGGACGAGTTTGCCATGCTGATGCCGCAAACAGATAGTTATGGTGCAGAAACTTTTGCCAAACAATTAAATGAGCGACTAACCGGCACGCCATTTGTTTTCGGTGAAAAACGATATAGAGTAGGAGCCAGCATCGGTATTGCCTTGTTATCAGAGCACGGCGCCAATATTCATGAGCTAATGGCTAACGCCGATATCGCGATGTATGAGGCCAAAAAGGCAGGACGTTCCTGTGCCCGGATTTTTGCATATGATCAGCAACAATTACATGTGTTGACGCAAAATGTCTATTGGAAAGATATCCTCATTCAAGCCATGGCGGAAGAACACTTGCTTTTTTATTTCCAACCGGTGGCGGATGCACTAACGAAAAAAACCGTTTACTACGAAGCGCTGCTTCGGCTGAAAATGGCAGACGGAAGAATTGCCTTGCCCAGCGAATTCCTGCCATCTGCAGAACGCGCCGGTCTTAACTACGATATAGACTGCTATGTGGTGCAAGCTGCATTAAAAGTGCTGTTAACAAATCCGGATATATGCCTTTCCGTCAATCTTTCGACCGCCGCTTTGCGTGATCCAGGTTGGATAAATCCTCTTGCATTTGCTGTACATGAACAAGGCTTAGCTCCAGACCGGATGATTTTTGAAATTACCGAAACTGCCGTTATCGCCGATATGGAAAAGGCCAAACAAATTACCGAAGTGGTCACTTCGTTAGGGTTTCGATTCGCGGTTGATGATTTTGGCGCCGGTTACAGCTCGTTGTACTACTTAAAACAACTGCCGATGGACTATGTGAAAATTGACAGGTCCCTGATAAAAGATATTGTCGTCGATAAGGGGGATCGTGACTTCGTTCGCGCAATAATCACTATGATACACGTTTACGGTAAAAAAGTTGTCAGCGAAGGAGTTGAAGACTTATCAACACTCGAGCAGCTCAGGGATATGGGTGTAGACCTGATTCAAGGGTTCTATATCGGCCACCCCCAGGAAAAATGTGATTCTACCCAGGCAATAGTATTTCCTGATCAGTTTTATTGCAGAGGACACTACGCAGAAACAATTGAGCTTTAAGTGCTTGCTGACTAACCCTTCAATTCAAGATATCAACACCATGGATTTATTATGCAAAGTTTTATTACGAGGATTTTAGGATGGAAATCAACATCAATATGCTAAGAATTCCATTTCCAGTATCGATGAATCCGTTTGCACAACGTGCCGAAGCACTTGCAAAACAGTGGGCCATTGACTTTGGGTTATTAAACAGTCCGAAAGCAATCAAACGCTTCCAAGCCGCTAATTTCAGTCATTTGCATGGACGTTCATATCCGACTGGGTCACTGGACGGTTTGCGCCTCGGCAACGAATGGGGTATTTGGCTGTTTATGCACGATGACCACTGCGACGAAGCACAGGTGGGCATGAATCCAGTCAAGCTGGCTGAGTATCACAACTCAATTCTTGATGTTATACACCACCGTAAGTCGCTATCATCCTATGAACATGGCGCATTAGTACACTGTCTGGCAGATATTGTGCGACGCGGAGGTAAAATTGGTGGCGCTGATTGGATCCGTAGATTTTTGGTTACTGTACAAGATTATTTCGATGGCTGTCAGTGGGAAGCCCACAATCGGGCAACAAACAGGGTGCCTAGTGTTGAGGAATACATCCTTGGCCGAGATAAATCCAGTGCCGTCCAATCGTGTATTGAGTGTGGTGATTTGACCGCGGACTTACTCGATTTGCCCGATGCGATACGCTACCACAAAGATGTGCAACAATTGCGCCTGCTCACAAACAGGGTGGTGAGTTGGGTCAATGACATGTACTCGATGGACAAGGAATATAAACGTGACGATATACATAATCTGGTGATTTTATTACATCATCAATATAATATTTCCTTGCAGGAAGCAATGATTACTGCGGGTGACATAGTTAACCAAACTGTGCAGGATTTCATTCTGCTGGAAGCGAATCTGCCATCATTTGGCGCGAAATACGATGCGATTTTAAAGCGTCAGCGCAACGAGGTTCTTAAAAGCTGGATGCGTGGTAATCTCGAATGGTCAAAAGGTACGTTGCGTTATCATCCGAACTATGCAGTGCCAAGAGGAAAAGCCGTCGATTACATTGAGGATATTCTGTAAAAATCGGGTTTATTGCATTAGCACCGGTTCCCACGCAGAAGCGAAGGAAACGGCAGAAATAATGGAAACGTCACACATACATACAGGTTAAATTGCCCTGACTAATATACCAGAGTATAACTTTCCCTAACTTCCTTGAGCTCCAAAGCTAGTTCACGGCGCAGACGAAAATCACGTCTGGAATGGGCGATGTTATAGGGGATATTGGGGTTTCTTTCATATTTAACCGCTGTGCGAATAAGACCTATCCATTGCCTGTCATTATCTTCCATTTCTTTAAAGCGATTACGAATCCGTTCCAATTCCTGATTACAATAGGTCACAAAACCTGCGGCATAAAATACGCTATTTTTCAGGTAGTCTTTTAAAGCAGCTAAATCACCATTAATTTCTTCGACAACCTGCTCAAAATTATTGGGTTCAGGTAATTTTTCCTGATCTTCTGATAATTTTTTGGTCGGATTGGCCTGCTCGGTAGACGATGAATTGGTGACGTCCTGACTAATCGCAGCTTTAATAGCTGTTTTGACAGTTCTACCAACTGCAGGCGAAATCAGCGTTTTATTTGCCCACACGCCATATCGTAAATAATGCGTGACATCTTGTTTATTCATATCCGCACCCTGATAAAAGGCCTCCAGGGTTTTAATTTCGGCTGAACGTTCATTCAACAAACGTTCACGCGCTTGCAAAGGTTTCGCTATGAATGCTTCCACTGCAACACGGCCAAAACGTAAAAAAAGCACTTGAAAGCCATGTCGTATGCGGGCCTGTTCAATGCTTTCATCGGCATTTAACAAGGTTTTCCGCACATCTTCGGTTTCCCACAGCAGTGCTTGTGTTTTTTGGACAATTTGATCAATCAGTACCTGTAAGGATTGTGCTAATTGATCGGTCAACTCGGTTTCAAATTTTTTCTGAATTTCTCTAAACAACTCTTCGCGAATTTTGTAATTGCCTTCCCGCGGGTCAGGCATGGAAATAGTTCTTCCAGCCGTATAAATACGTTTTAACTCGTCTATTTGCCCTGTCGTAAGATTGGACAATAAGGCATCAATTTTTTCGTCATAAGCCGCATGTAATGCCGCCAGCTCTTGATGCTCTGCACCCAGCGCATCGGCTTCCTTACGACCTTGAATACTTTCGGCATACCACACATCAAAATCTTTTTTGATACGCTGCCATTCACGTCCCCACCATTGATTAAATTCACTGCCAAGCAGATCATCTTCTTCTATATCGCCATCGGCTATCCCGCCATAAATGGGTTCAAGTTTTCCCATAATATCGCCGGCATATTGGCGTATAGTGCTGACCAGCGCATCACAACGTTTTTCCAGCACCGTTGCCCGTTCATGGTCGATATAATTATTGATCGTCTCTTTTAATAAAACGATGCCATCAGTAATGCCCAGTTTTTTTAATTTTGCTTTATCGTCAGCGCTTTTAGTGCGTCTTAGCGTGTCTTCCGAAGGTATGCCGAATTCAACCAGGTGGGCGCGCGCGCATACTGGTATCATGCGTCGCTCGGGAACAGATGGCCAGTAATGTTTATGCTTTGCCAGAGTTTCCTTAAAATCAATCTGGTCATCCAATGCGTCGGCTTGGGTAAGCACAACAAAAATTTTGTCTGATACTTTAATACTCGGATCTTCAGAATCAGCAATGACTAATATTTCTTTTTCCGGCCCCGTGATTGAAGGCTGCTTCATCTCCTTGGCATAAATAATGGCATCGCAGCCTTTTAGCCTTTCAATCGCTTGTTCCGAATGCATCTGGATACCCGAATTAAAACCTGGCACATCATGAAATATAATGTCACGGTCACTTCTTAAACGTACTGTTTTGAGTTGAATACGCTTAATGGCTAAAGACTGAGCCCGGTTTTTGAAAATCGCCGACTGCAATTGCTCATTAATTTCACTGATATCTATAAAACTTTGCCTAAAGCCATTTTTTTGCCTGGCAAACTCGTAAATGGCATTCAGGTTTTTTTCAGTGTCTTCAAAATCTTCAAGTATTTCTTTCCTTTCCTTGTCGCCCAGAGTCCCGGCCAACGCCTCTTTCCTTTGCTGCTGGAGCTTGCTTATCTCTTCCTTGCTGTAGTATTGAATTGACAGAAGTTGATCCTGTTCAGTCTGCGCCGACCAAATTTCAGTACTGGTAAATGTACATCTTTCGCGTGCAGATGGTAGAATCTCTTGCCCTAGCCAGGCATTCAACAACGCACTTTTACCGGCTTTTTCCAGACCAATAACAGCGACTTCAAAACGGTTGGCATGTAATCGCTCCAGTTGCCGGTTTAATCGTGCGTGTTCGGCGTTGAGTTTTTGCACCAGTTCGGGTGCAATGTCTTCGCTCGTTTTATTACACAACGTCACTAATTTATCCGCCAGTACGGAGGTTATTTCTAACCGCGCAAGTTGTTGTTGACAAGTTTCCAGCCAGGTAGCCATAGATGTTCCAGAGTTGTTAAATACTTTTTTGGTAGTAGTATATATGGGCAAACGGCGCCACCGCTTGCCCACAAAAACAGCTTAGTGACCCACCTCAATCTTGGCGCCCTTAGCCTGACCAATTTCAGCAAGCGTTTTGTTGAACCAGGGCGTATCAATGTCAAAAGGTTTGCCGCCTTTGATACGCGGGAATTCAATCGCGCGCAGAACACCGCCACGATCTTCATCATGACCTATTAAACCGGATTCACGACGTATAGCGCATTCGACAGCCAGATCAGCACAAGACTTGATCAGACGGATGTCTTCTACATTGGAAGCAGAAGCTCTGGCGAAATAGCCGGATTTTTGCACCAGCGTTTTTTCCGCGCCAAGCATTTCCGCAAACTGTTCACCAAACCACTTGCCGGGATTAACGGCATCGAGCTTCACATGACCGAAAGCGTCGCGCGGCACTTCCTGACCTTTGGCCTGCATTTCAGCAACGATCGATTCCACGCCGGCGCCCTCGGAAACGAAAATATTTACACAGTCTACCTTGTCCATTACAGCACGAAGACGTTTGGCTTCGGCAGCAATATCGATCGTCATTTCCGGAATGAATATGCCATGGACTTCGAAGGCATTGCGATCTAGGCCGAGCTCGGGTAACCAGTCAGCGCGATCAAGCAGCTTACGGTATTCCTGAGCTGTTGCGGCGGTGAGCCAGCCGCAACTGCGTCCCATAACTTCATGAACAATCAACATACGGGGGTTTGCATTGTTTTCGGCAACAACGTTCCAAAAGTAACGCGCGCCCTGCTCTGCCGCTGTCCAGGCGCCCAGTGATTGCTTGATGGGAAACACATCGTTATCAACGGTTTTGGGCAAGCCGATAACAGTAAGGCCGTAATTGTTACTGGCAAGAAACGCAGCAAGATCTGCAGCAGCGGTATTGGTATCGTCGCCGCCTATGGTATGGAGAATATCAACGCCGTCTTTAACCAATTGGTCGGCAGCCACTTTTTGAGGATCTTGACCTTCCTGAACTAAACCACGTTTTACGCAGTCTTTAACATTGGTCAGTTTAACCCGGCTATTGCCAATCAGAGAGCCGCCAAAACGGTGCAAAAGTCCGGCTTTTTCACGTATTGCCGGAGTGACAGTATAAAAATCACCCAGCAGCAGACCTTTGTAGCCGCTACGATAGCAGATAATTTCAATAGAAGGATCGATTTCGGTATAACGTTCGATAAGGCTGCCGATAGCAGAGTTTAGGCATGGAGCCAAACCGCCCGCAGTAAGAATTGCGACTTTTTTGGGTTTATTCATAAGAATTGTTAAGTGTGAGGTTAGACAAAAGTTATGTTAGGAGAGCGACGCTGCACCTTTTGATTTATCGTTCCATTCCAAAACTCAAACAAAACAGAATCAATTCTTGGAATACGTTGCCATGATACGACAAGAAAAAATTCCAGCTTGCAGGCTTTGGCTTTAGGACTTCGATGGATGGCAATTTTAGCATATTACAAAAGAATATCTTTTGTTTTAATGCACTTAAGCCAATCCTG
>CAYVFT010000045.1:10103-27961 GCA_964450225.1 uncultured Crenothrix sp.
TTTTAGCATATTACAAAAGAATATCTTTTGTTTTAATGCACTTAAGCCAATCCTGGATCGATTGAAAAAATTATTTTGGTAATTCAGGAAGGGTTAAAAGTCTGGATTATCATTAAAATTGATGCTATTGAGGTTGCTATCTGGCAGTCAATTCTTCTTTGCTTTTATGGCCAGCGAAGTTTTGTCAAGATAAGAGCATTTGAAAGAATGCGTGAAACAAGCAGGGGTTTATTTCTTGAAATAACCACTGAAGACCCCCACTAACGAAAGCTCATTTTTAGCCAAGGGTTTGATAATGGTGAGCGCATCCAACAAAATTTTTGTTGCCTTGGGAAGATTCGTTATGTTTTCACGCACCAAATCATAAGCACCAAACATGGCCAAAAAGAAAAATTGCTTAATCAGGGAATAATGCTTTCTGTTCAAACCGGCCAAGATAGAAATCGACTCCTGCGCGTTAGCACCACCACACTGTAAATATTTGAATACCGCCGTTTTAAGCAAATCATTGGACATCACACCGTACAAAGCGTTGGCAAGAATATTAAGATTGGCATTGGCGTTCTGTCTGTCACGATAGTAAGCTTCAATTTTTTCGTGAATCAAATCAGTATTACTAAAATCAGGCATGGCCAATAAATGCCTACTCAATATTTGTATATCCGAAAATACTGCGGTCAATCCACCGCCAGTTAAAGGATGGCGCATGTTGAGAGCATCACCCAGCATTACCGCACCTTTCCGGATTATGGGTTTTGCCGCCATGTAATGATTTGGCATGACCTTAAATCCTCCTTCCTGCAAGGCTTGTTCATAGCTATCAAGCATACATTCAGGGATATAAGGCGTTACATTAGCATCCAGATGCGCTTGTATCAGATGTTTTCTGGGCAGTTGTTCGCCCGGAAAATCGATTAAAATCCTGACTTCATAATTGGAAATTGGATAACAAATAAACGGCGTCGGCCCCGATAAAAACACATGTCCATGTTTTGGAAAAGGCATTTCACAATCTTTTAAAATCAAACCGATAAAGTAAGACGTCACGGTTTTTTCATTATTGCTGAGACTCTCTCTAAAATTTGAAAAGAACCCGTCACTGGTAATGGTTAAAGGCGCATAAATAGATTTTATCTCGGAGGTAAGGGATTCCCGGTAACTAACACCAATGATTTCATGCCGTTCATTTTCTAACAGTTGTAACGCCTTGCCGTGTATTTGTGTAACCGATTCATTTTGCAGCGCGGAAGCTCTTATCTGCTGCAAAAAACGGCCATTATGCAAGCCCATCCCCTTGTAATTCCGTGGATAAGGAATGGTTGTTTTTTCATCGCCTTGAAGGAGTGCATAACCATCAACCGCTTGCGCATCAAAACCATCCAGTAAATGTCCAAGCCCCATTTGTTCAAGTGACAACACAGCTCCGGGTTGCAACAATTCACCAACTATACGCTTTTTCTCCTTATAGCAATGATCGATTAACGCAATCTTGACGCCTTTGGGGGCGAGATATGCGGCGATGGTGGCGCCCGCCATGCCTGCGCCAATAATGCAAATGTCGAATTCTGATTTCATATTTAGCTTCTTGGTACCAATACTTTAAACTGTGTTGATTCTTTTATCATTCTAAACAGACTGCCTATAGTATCGACTCAACGCCCAGATAGGAAATATATTCCTGTAATTGGCGTAGGTTATCATACAGTTATAATTAAAAACGCCGGAAATATTTTCCTGTGGCCAATCACCGATACCGGTTTGTCTACTCAAAAGCACATTGATACCGGCCTGGATAATTTTTTTATCGTCAAAATCAGCGGCCATAAGTGTCAGCAATGCCCAAGCGGTATTAACCACTTGAGACTTCGCCGCCTCCGAATAAGCCAGCTTGGAACATGATTCAAAAGTTTCTCCCCAGCCACCATCGGATTTTTGCTTTTCATCTAAAAAGGCGCAGGCTTTGGTTATGCTGGCAGCTATTGCATCATCGTCATAATAACCCTTACCCTTGGCCCTACTGATTGCTTCCACACCAAACCAGGTAGCATAGGTAAAACAGACCGCCCAGCCACCATACCAGGAACCATCCGGCTTTTGCTGCTTAAGGATAAAATTGAGTCCTGCACTAATTGCTTTACGTATTTCCCTGCATTTAAAGCCAGGATAAGTTTCCTGAATTTCCAGTAAAGAAATAACACAAGCCGCTGTACATTCCGTCCATGAATAGTCAATCATTATATCGGCAAACACTTCGGAAGGATTGAGTTTTTCCAGCCATTTAGGTGCACGTGACAATTCATAAGTTGCCCAGCCGCCATCGGTATTTTGGTAAGAAAGGATAATGTCAACGGCTTGTTTAATACGTTGTTCATCAATTGTTGGTTTAACCATGCCTGAATGATGAATAGTCAAAGTGGCGCTTAAGCCTTCCGCCGTACAATCTGCAACCGGCCAGCCTTGCTCAGCCGTTGAAAAAGGCCAACTGCCTATCATGGGATGACGGAAAAACTCTGCATGGGTTGAGTGTTCTGCATCGATTTGTGATGACTCAATAAATTGATAGCTTTTTGCAATAGTGCCAGGAAATAGCTTGCCCAAGTCACTCTCCAGCATAGCGCGGGTTGCGAAAGCGGTATCCCAAAGCTGCGAACCGTTGTACCCGCTCATTTTCATACCATCTTCAGCGACCCATAAATAATCATACCAACGCGCTACATGCTTTTTAAATTGCGCCGAGTCCTTGCCATAGGCATGCCAGATGCAAATAGAATTGATGGCTTTATTGACGGGACCTATATCGAGATAGTTGGTTTGCTCATCCTCGGCATTAAGATATTTTAAAATATAATTTATGGATTTTTTTCTTAGCCATGTGCAATTAAATTTTTCATAGCTATTGGTGAAAAAATTCATCCACTTCAGTACAGGAGACAAAGTGGTGTAATTATCTTTTTCGCACAACGCATTGCGTTGTTTCGGCCAGTCAATAGAGGCAAAATCCTGGTTATAAATTTCCTCCCTTAATGACAAAATCAGATCATTTTCGGGCGCTTTAATGCGCTGTGCATAACAATAAGCCATCGGCAAGTAAACCATGCGAGTGTGGCACCAGTAGCGCCAGGGATGCACTGGCAACCATTTTGGAAATAACCACATTTCAGGAAACAGGCTGTTAAAGCCTTGCCAGTCGTAACAATTCAGAACAGCAAGATAAAATTTCCCCCAGGAAGGGATACCGGTTGCACCACCATTGTTTTTGATCCATTCTCTGGCCTTGATCAAATGCTCATTATTTTTATCGACGCCCAGAATGCGCAAAGACACGTATTGCATGACCGTGCCAAACATGGTCGATTCACCTTCAATATGCATACCCCAGCCGGCATCCTGGTTTTGATGATTGAACAAATAAATCTTCATCATTTCCTGATGCGCTTTGGGAAACGGTGTATCAGATAGATAAGAGGCGATCAGTACGCCAGGTAAAAGAAATAGCGGTCCACCGTAATCACCGGGCCAATGACCGTCTTCACTTTGCAGATAAGAAAAATAGTTAATTCCCTTGACGAGCGCATCGATGACTTTTTGCTCTTCTGGATTTTCTGATTGAGGAATTTGCCCGCTAAATTCCTGGAACTTCGCGTTGATAGCTGTATTTCTGAAAACCTTATCACCGGAGTTGGGATTGGTGGACTTATCAAACTGAAAATCTTCAGCAAACCGCGCTATCTCTTCGTCTGTAATGTTGTCGACTTGTTCTAAATGCTCATTGATATTATTTGAACCGGGCTTGAATGCCCAAATATGCCGTCCTCTTTCAGTAAGTAGTTGCCAGTTTTTCCAACTTGGTTTTACATTCAGCATAGATTTTTTTGAGGTGTCTATTAGCTTGGTTGAACAACAAAGGCCATCCTTATTAAAAGAATGGTATTTATATTGTTTTGGATTTATTTACTTATTAAATAAAGCAATGTGTACCATTGCCATAAAGCCTTTCAGTTTTTTTAATAAACCCGGCTGTTTACGTAAACGCTCATGACCGGGCAGCAATTGCCCTTTGGCCAATTTGCCTATTTTTCTTTTAACGGCAGGGTCGAGTTTGCCGTCGGCGGCTAATTCAAAAAACAAGGCTTTCACATTACCCAAATCAAAAAAATCCCGTTGCCATTTCCATTTATAATTGCCCCCATAACGAAACCAGGAACCGCCTATGCCTGCCACTTCATAATGAGTGCCGTCTTCACGAAGCGCTGGTGATACTTGCCGCCACAAGCCTATCACTTCGCCCAGTTTTTCATCAATCAAAATCCGGTGATATGGATAGCGCCATTCTTCAAAGCCTTCCATTTGTACACCTAAAGCCCATTCTTCTATCTCTTTACGGCTACGTGCGACAAATTCTTCATTCGGCCCAATATTCCAGCGATATTCTGCATCATCGGTATACATCGCACCCAGATATTTGGGCCAGTTACCTTCTTTTTCAGCGTCACGATTGGCCTGCAACCAACGTTCGACCATTTCTTCAAGTTCTGCTCTGGGATATGCGGTCATTCTTAATCTCTATTAGGTATTCTGTTGAGTTCAATCTTTATTGCCTTGGTCGGGCAATATTTTTCGGCTTGTTGGGCTTTTGACAAAAAATCCAGCAGTGGATTTTCTTGTAAAACAGTTACATAGCCTGCATCGTCAACATGGAAAAGTTCAGGCGCCTCGGTCATGCAGGTTGCATGTCCCTGGCAAAGCTCCCTGTCGATTGTTATTTTAAAGCTCGGGCCAGTTTGTGCACTTTCCTGGGGGATATTCCTCGTTGACTCATCAGCGGCAGACTTAAAATTCGTGCGTTTTATATAACGAACACGGCAAGGTGAAACCGGTTGTACCACCATTTGGGTAAAATCATCCTGATAAGTGTCTTTGTCGTCGATCAGTTCAAAACTATACCGGCGCAACAGAATGCTGAAAATGGCTTTGAGTTGCAGCATGGCAAAAGCGTTGCCGCTGCATTTGTGTTTGCCGCCACCGAAGGCAATCCAGCTAAACGGCTTGGCATCCTCCTGGCGTGCTGCCGAATAACGATTCGGGTCAAACTTCTCCGGATCGGGGAAATCATCTGCAATCCGATGCGATACGCGGGGTGAAGCACAAACATATTTTCCAGCCTTAACCGTATAGCCTTTAAAGTGAAAGTCTTGCATCACTTTGCGAATTAAAAATATCAACGGAGGATGTAAGCGCAAAACTTCTTTAATGACATTCTCCAGTGCCGGAATTTCGCGTAAAGATTGAAAAGTCACTTCGCCATCAGCGCCGAAGTGTTGATCCAGTTCAGTCAACACCAGTTCCAACTGTTCAGGGCGGCGCGCCAATTCCAGTAAAGTCCAGGCCGCTGTGCCTGCCGTAGTATGGTGTCCAGCGAATATGGTACCAATTAACATGCCTGTTATTTCGTGCGCGGATAAATGACTGCCGTCGTCATATTTGGCTTCAATGAGTAATTGAAACGCATCTTCACTTTTTTGCGGTTTCTGCGCTCTTTTGGCAATAATGCCGGTAACTAACTCTTGCAGTCTGGCGCGCGCTTTATCGCGGCGGCGGAATACCGGCAAGGGCAGATAAGGAAAAACAAAAGCCAGAGGATTCACGCCTTTTTCAAGATCGTGATAAATTTTTGCAAATTCCTCATTCAGTTGATAACGGAATTCATCGCCAAGCAAGCAATGGCTGGACGTATAAATTGTGAGTTCTTTCATAAACTCAAGCAAATCAATTTCGCCGGTATCGCCCCAATCGGCAAGCATTTGCTCGACTTCCTGGACTATTACCTGGGCATAGGTACGCATCGGTTTATCGCGCAGTACCGGCATAAGCATTTTAAGCTGTTGGTCTTTTTTATGCGGCGGCGCATCAAAAACCACGCCCTTACCAAAAATAGGCGTCATGATTTTATAGGCCTGACTTTGATCCAGCTGAGCATCAGGAGCGCGAAAAAAAGCTTCATTCGCTTCTGAGCCGGTCATTAGCACCATTTTTTGATGAAACATTCGGAATTCACCGATTTCTCCCAGTGTTTTTCTGAGTTTCATCATGTAGTTAAAGGGATTTTTGCCAAATTCGAGCATGTGTCCTAAAAGCGGCAATGCGCCGGGCATTTTAGGCGGCTCTTTGCCAGGCGAAATGGTTTTTTCGGTATTCGTCTTATTCATAACTCGATCTGGATACAGGCGCGCATCAAGGAACTCTAAAGATATAAACTGGTCTATTGAATTTCTTGGTAGCTTAAGCCTTTAAAAACTGCAGGCGGATGCCAGGAGACCGGTAATTTTACGCGGTGACCGATTAATGTACAAAATTTTTCACATATTGGGCATGGCTGGAAACTGGCGTAATGTTCATGTTATGCCCTTCAAGGCTTTAAAAACCTTGTAAACCAGAATCTACAAATACTGAAAAACCAACTTTATGGGGGATGAATAGATTGTTTTTAAAGCTTTATTCGGACCAGAAAAACACTGATTGAGTCATCCCTGACGTTTTTCAGAAATGCCACCAATTTTCATTGCGTCTTATACAGATCCGGACTTAGTGTGAAGATTGGGCGTCTCTTAGCCCTTGCTGATAAGCTCGCTGCTCGGCTTCTTTGTGCTTACCATATAAAAACCCGCCGGTAGTACCCACTGCCCCGCCAATAAGCGCCCCCATACCGGCGTTACCCGCGATGGCGCCGATTACCGCGCCGCCAGCAGCGCCGCCCAATCCACCCGTCATAGTGCGCTGCTGGGTGTCTGATAGCCCGGCACATCCGGTAATATTTATTAGCCACATTGCTAACGCTAAAATTGCAATCTTTTTCATGATCCATTCCATCCGTTATTACTGTTTTTTACAAGGATATTTTTCAGCCAGAAATCTGAACTCGGTTTCTACCGGCATATCAGTCATGAACTCCGGATGTTTCTGCGCCCAATCGATAAACAGAGCTATCACCTGATTGCGCGTGGGCTTGGGTTCCGGAAAACAGACAAATAATTCACTTGGTTCCTTCGACTTTACAGCAATAGAGTAATGATAAGCGCCAACCAAATAACCATAACAAAAATTAATGGCCTCCCCATAAAGCACATCTTGGGGCGAAGCCGTGCAAAGATTGATTAAATTACGTGTTGTTTTCGCCACGAAATCTTCTTCCGTTACGGCAGAGCTTGCCAATCCGGGTAATAAGATACCCAGCATAGCAACAAACCTCAGCAATTTTCGTGTCATAAAGCGTATCTCCTAAGTTGTTAAACTTGAATTGAAATATCAGCGTATCATTTTTTAATCGAGATTACGATCGATTTTGACTCACTCGACTCCCATCACTTGACGACGCTTCGCCAGACGCGTAGGATTTTGCGCAATGAACTAAAAGCCCATTGAAATGCCTATCTCGCTGATCTCTATAACCCACGCCACTGAGACCACGCGCGGATTCGTGAAGTGATGGAGGCCCCATGACAGACAAAAAGATCTGGAAGCCGCAGAGAGTCCACGGGTGGCTGTTGATAGTGACTGCCTTCCTGCGGTCCGCACTCATGGCGGGGCTAACGTACTGCATGGCATACCCGGTCCCCTGGGATGGCCCCGGAAAACTTGGCGCAGTCGCCCTGTTCTTCCCATTGTACCTGCTGGCTTTCACACTGGTCTCCGCAATATTGGCATTCCTGGCAAAGCGATCCGGTACCAGTGATAGGCTCGTCTCCACAGGTCACACGGAACCTCTCGACCGAGCTCTTTGCAAAGCCGGAGTATCACACGAATCATATTTTCTACCCATTAACGACCTGGAAACATCCCGACCAACCTCGGAAAATTACACGGGAAGTCACCGACTACCGTTTTGATCAACAACGAGCCAAAACCATGAAACAGAACATAGATGAATCGCTGGCGCTCTCCCTTATCCGGGATGATTTGCCGTTTCGGCTGCAACGCCACGTGGGGCTGATTCCAGAACGTGGATTGGGCACGGTTCGCAGAGCGGTCTTTTTCGCCCTGTTCACCTGGCTGCCCATCGTTGTATGGGCCGCGTATATGAACCGGATATGGCCCGGCACCGTGGACGATCCGCTACTGCGGCACTTCGGTGTGCATGTTCGCTTTTTGCTCGCCGTACCTCTGCTCATTCTGGGCGAAGGGATGATGCACAAGCTAACTACGACACTGATACCCTATTTTCTGACCTCAGGACTGGTTAAGGACACACAAAAGCAGGATTTCGTGAACATCATCAAGGACATAACCCGCCTGCGCAATCGGACCCTGCCCTGGGTGGCGATCGCTGTACTCATCGTTGCCTGGGCGGTCCTGGAGCCAGTGACCGCCGGGCCTGAACTGGACCACGAAGTCAGCTGGGCCTTGAGCGACGACCCAGGTAATCTCGGGTTCGGCGGCTGGTGGTTTATGTATGTGAGCCGGCCAATCTTCAACGCCCTCCTGGCTGCTTGGCTCTGGCGTCTGGTTCTGGTTTTCCTTCTGATGAAGCGCTTCGCCCGGCTCGACCTCGACTTTGTGCCCACCCATCCGGATGGAGTTGGTGGCCTGGGCTTCCTGGAACGCTTGCCGAAGGCGTCCAGCCTGTTCGCCTTCGCCTTATCGGCGGTGCTGGCTTCGCGCTTGGCACACACGGTCGTCTATCACGGAGTCAACGTTCAGTCTCTGAAAGGACTAATCGCGGTTTTTCTGGTCATCCTCATCGGGATTTGTCTGGCGCCACTACTAACCTTCATCGGCCCTCTCGCGGCCGCCAAGCGCCGAGCCTTGCTGGAATACGGCACATTGGCCGGCAAACACGGGCGCCTGGTGCGCCGGCGTTGGATTCTGGGGGAAACAGAAGCAGACGATCCAGTCTTGCAAGCGCCGGAACTCGGGCCAGTGGCCGACATCCTGACACTCTATGATGCAGTCAAGAAAATGCGCGTGGTGCCGATCGGAAAGTCGTCATTGCTCACCATCGCGCTCCCTGCGCTGATTCCCATCGCCGTATTGTTCTCCCTCCAGATTCCAATCAAGGACTTGCTAATGAAGCTCGTCGGCACCCTTTTTTAGGAAGTTTTAGGCCGGCAACCGTTTTGTGAGATTTTGCCTAGTTCGCCTTTTAATGCCGACCATTGAGCGACCTCTGGATTGGTTGTCCTTTATTATTCAAGGCTTCACTAAATTAAGGCTACAATGATTAGTTTTTTAAACTCATACCGATATTCATAAATTCTCAAAAAAATGTTCGGCCTAAATAAATTGCTACACCTCTTGTCCAACAAGGCTTCCGGCTTTTTCGTCCAGACCTACTTAGATAAAGGAATCAATACATGACTATGCCGTCAAAGCTTGATACCGAGCTAGAAAAACGTTTGTCCGACCGGCTGATGGATATTTTCATCCGGGCCGGATTAATTCTCGTCATGGTCATACTGTGCTACGAGATTTTTTCCCCCTTCCTTGCCCTGATGGTGTGGGCCCTGATTCTGGCTATAACCCTGTATCCGGCCCATCAAAAACTTGCGCACAAGATGGGTGGAAAGCAGGGATATTCGGCTACGGTGATAGTGTTGGCTGGCATATTGTTGATCGTGGCACCCACTACCATGCTGGTCAACTCGATAGGCGATTCCGTACATGATTTGATCGACGGTATAAGGGATAACACTTTGCAGATTCCTCCACCTTCTCAGGCTGTGGCAGAGTGGCCGATTGTTGGCAAAAAGGTGTACAGTGTTTGGTCAAAAGCCCATGCTGATCTGCCGGCCGTTGTGCAGAGCATGCAACCGAAGATCGGTGAACTGTCGAAAAAGGCCTTAACAAGGGTTGCCAGCATAGGGGGCAGTATCGCTATGTTCCTGTTCTCCTTCATTATCGCTGGAATTATGATGGCCTATGGTGAGTCGGGCGCCAAGAACATGCGGGCAATTTTCGATCGGATTGTCGGAACTGCACGAGGAGGAGAATTTACAGCACTCTCCACAGCCACCATTCGCGCAGTCGCCCTAGGAATCCTCGGGGTTGCTTCGATCCAGGCCA
This sequence comes from uncultured Crenothrix sp., assembly GCA_964450225.1. Taxonomy (GTDB): domain Bacteria; phylum Pseudomonadota; class Gammaproteobacteria; order Methylococcales; family Methylomonadaceae; genus Methylobacter_C. The sequence goes on from CAYVFT010000045.1 coordinate 20,160, forward strand.
TTATTATCGGACTATTGTTGATCATCGCTGGTGTGCCTTTGGCAGGAGGATTGTCCCTGATTGTGCTGGTTCTGGGCATCGCGCAGGTTCCGGCCATCATTGTTACCTTACCAGTAATTGGCTATATCTGGTCCAGCGGGGACTACACTACCGTGGCAGCGATCAGCTATACGGTTCTGCTGTTCATCGGCGGCATGTCTGACAACGTGCTGAAACCACTGCTACTGGGTCGCGGAGTCGATGCTCCGATGCCCGTGATACTGCTGGGCGCGCTGGGTGGCATGGCAACTAGCGGAATTCTTGGCATGTTCGTCGGAGCGGCCTTGCTGACACTGGGCTATCAAATCTTCATGCAATGGGTGGCTGCTAATCCCGACACAAAACAGGCATAGTTAGGGACGTGGTTCGCAGAAAACAGCTTCAGACGATACGCATCATGCACGCAAAGCCACGGGGCACGCAAGGGACTGCCTTGCTGGGTGGCATGTTGCTCAGCGCCTGTACGATGGTTGGGCCTGACTTCAAGCGGCCTGAGGTACCCTGGCTCGATGCTTGGTCTGGAGATTCACTGGAGTCACTGAGCTCGGAGCAGCGTGATCAATCGAGAACAGCCGCGATTGGCTGCGTCAGGCGCAGCGCTTACCGGTGGCGGTCGAATTCGATCCATCCGAGCTCAAGCGACTGCGTAGGGTGCGGATCGGGGGACAGGCCGAGGTGATGGTCTGTGCAGGTGACCATGCCCTGATGAACTGGCTTGGCGCAGCCTTTATCAGCCTGATGAGCTACCTCTCCTATCTCTAGACCGGTAGCTTAATCTATGGCCTATCCATAAGATAGTCCTCATTTTAAAACGCTCGAACGAACCGTCCTGTCAGTTCCGCCTGATGTTCCGAGCCTTCTCCCGGCTATCCTGCTTGACGTCCCGTTTATCCTGCCGGCATTCCGAACGATTGTCATCTCCTTCCTTACAATGAGCCTTGGTATCGCGCGCCTTCTCACGGCCCTCCTGCTTAGTGTCCCGCGCTTCCTGCCGATCACCGCTCCGGTCACTCATGCTTTCCGAATAGCTCGGAGCCGACATAGTGAGCAGTCCAGCGGCGATAATTAGGGATGAAACGACATCTTTAAAACTTTTTTTAATATTCATGTTCATTTTCCTCTAAATACGGGTTGTTGGTATGGAAAATTCAACAGACAGTTACGCCCTTTGCATTTCCCACCATAGAAATCGGATAAAACCCAGTCAATGAATGACAATCGCGAAAACCAGTTTTCGCGCTTAAACTTGCAAGTAAACGAACTAAGCCTCATCGCCTTGATAGTGATCGAAACAGCCTTAATAGCTGTCTTTACTCATCTTTCAAGTTCTTGGAATCATATGCCAATTTGGGGGAAACACCAACTTCAACTTCGATATCACCGATTCGATAATTTGGACCTTCGGCTTTCAATACTTCGTGAATATTTTCCTGCTTCATGGAACGCGTTTTAAAAGTCTAAGATATCGAGCTTAGTAGCTTCAGATAAATCATGGTGAACTTGCTGATGAAACTCGTCGGCACCCTGCTTTAGGTTAGGCAGATACTATCTAACGCGAGCAATTTCACTCAGAAGCTCCTGAAATGAAAAGTTACTTTTTTACATTCCCGGTATCAAAAGTATCAGCAAGCACCCGAACTTCCAGGGGCCGGCTGGTATCAAGATGTATATCCCTTTGCGGAAAGGCAATCACGATGTCCTTCTCGGTCATTGATTTATTGATCATATAACGCAGGTCGCTGGCTACAACCATCCAGGATACTTCCGGTTTGAGCTGGACCCAAACATACAAACCGAAGAGCAGCGCATCGCTGCCAAAGTCCTCGAATTGCACTTGCGGCAGAGGATCGTCTTCAACCAGCCCGTGCCGGGCCGCAACATCAAGGAGTAGTTCGGTTACCTCCCTGACTGGCGAGCCGTAGGCAACGCCAATTTTGACCACAATACGCACCGTCTCGTTGCTCAGAGTCCAGTTGGTCACATTCTGCTCAATAAAGGTACTATTAGGAATCAGGGTCTCGATGCCATTGACATCACGGATATGCGAGCTGCGTACCCCGATATCCAGGACGCGGCCACGGATACCGCCAACCTCGACCAAATCCCCAGGCCGAAAGGGCCGCTCAAACAGCAGCATAATCCCACTGATCAGATTCTTGAGCAGGTTCTGCATGCCGAACCCGGCGCCGATAGCCACCGCACCACCCATGAAGGCAAAGATTGTCAATGGAATCCTGGCCACCAACATACTCACAACCACCAGAATCATGACTTCGACAAACATTATCCAGCGCCGCGCAATACGGGCAAGGCTCGTATCCATGCTGAAACGAGATACAGCCAGACCCTCGAACAGACGTGCCAGGCGGACTGCAATCATGTAACCAAAGATCAGTATCGCCAAGGCTGTCACAACCTTATCAATGGTGATACTCCGTTTGCCGCTAATTTGTTGTCCATCAACCTCAATGGTGTCCTGGGCTGCGAAGAGTTCAAACGCCCAAACCTGAGATAAAAAGTCGCGGGCCGTAAACATAGCTTCCTTCAGGTGGTCGGTAAAGGAGATAACCCGGAACCTTGCGTCCAGTTCCAACTTGCAGCGATCCAGCAAATTTTCTGTTGATTCAATTGCCCCCAATAACCTGGAATAGGAAAGCACTTGGGCAAGATCAAGATTTCTTAACTCATCCCTCAAAGTTTGAGACTCGGTAACTGTTCCATTGAAATCGAGTTCCTTAACAGCCTGGTCGGTGACGCGTTCGAGAACGCGTTGACGAAGCTGGCTGATATAATTACCAATAGATTTGAGAAATACCTGATTCTTGGCAATCTTGTCATAAGCCTCTGTGGCTTTTTCACGATCGCTCACCTTGGCATAAGCCAAGCGAAGATTCCAGATATCCCGCTTCAACTCCAGATAAGCCAGTATTCTGCTAAGCATTAGATGTTTAATGTCGGCGTTTTCCCGTTGCGCCTGGCGTAACTGTTCAATCGCTGCCTGCTCTGCTAATTGCGGTTTTGCTGCTCTTTCAGTGATATCTGGCAAGGGTTTTCCCTGATTGAGAACTTCGAACTCGGATACCAAATGATTAAGCTCCTGAATAATATTCTGGCTTTCAATTTCAATATTTTTGTGTACCTGATCGAGGTCTTGCTGCGTTAATTCCACATGCTCTGCTGCCACGGCAAGCTGTTTAGTTGCCAGTTGCAGGCGTGCCCTGGTTTCCAGCAATTCTTCCTGAACCGTTTGTTTTTCAATCTCAAAACCAATGGCACGTGCCCCATCAATCTGATTTTGCAGCAACAATAGATCACGCTGCCCACTCAGAAGGGCTTGCTGGTCAGGTGAATTTTTGGCTCGCTCTATAGCCTCGTCAATTTGTCTAAGCTTGACTGTTGAATTCTCGACAGTATTTACAATCAGTAGCCCCATCGCATCAATCGCAGCGATCCAGGACTCAGTTTCATCATGGCGTCTGCCAAGTGTTCGAACTAACTCCTTCAGCGCGTCTGCCCTGAGAAAGGGATGCGCGGACTGCTCACTTAATCCGGACCAGTCGGTGGCTTCTTTTTCCAGCTCAATGCGGCGCGTCTGATTCGCCTGCAAATTTTCCAGGCGATAAAGCAGCATTTCATAGGTATAAGCCAACTGCTTGAGATATATCCTGCGTTTAGTCAGAGTGTCCACGCTATCCTCAGTTGAAGACGCCCCGGTTTTCTCCTCCGGCGGCAGGAGAGCAAGCTTCTCGTTGGTTTCGGCAAGTTTTTTCTTGATATCCTCGACTAGCGCAACTGGATCGAACGCGGACTTAACCGTGATGGGCTTGCCAGAGGATTGTTTCATCATCCCACTCATAAGCGAATTTGTAGGTCCGGCTGAAGCCGAGGTTAACATCAGCATCATCAATAGGCTTATGAAAACCCGAATTTTGCCAATAATTTTCAGCCGATACCAAGGGCAACTGCTAAAGATGTAGCACTGCTTTGTAAATTGATGCATTTTATCGACCTAATAAAAAGAGGACTGTAGTTTAACATTGCTTCCCATTGGAACAATCGATAGCAAAGCTTGCCGCCAAAACTCTCCAGTTTCGCTAATAATCCTAAAAATCAAAGATCAACGCACGGGCAAGGTTAACGTTGGCCCGGCTGCTTTGGCTGCTCCCGCTTGCAGACGGAACAACTGGGTTAGCAGCATAAAGGTTGACTTGGACTCCAGATCGTTGTCTGCCAGATAAAACCATTGGCTGCGGTACGGTATTGAGACAAAAGCCATATCCGGTTGCTTTGCGCTTTGGCGTATGTGGAAGAGATTTCCGCCCGCTGTTTTACTCCAATCAAATTCGGATCCGTCGTGGTTTCTCGTAACCGTCACTAAACCCGCTGCTTTGTGTTCTTTTGGGGTATCAACATTTTGTGACAAATAGAAAAAAATACTCATCAGCGAGCGGCTGCGTATCGAGATAGTGTCGCTTCTGTATTCCATAAAGTCGCTGTTGACTTGATAAACCTCTAGATTCTGATCGAGTCCGAGCAGTTGTTTGATCTCCCAAATCGCGTCATGATGCTCAGGGCTTGATTTAATTTCCAGTTGCGCCTTCTTCGTGACTGGATCAATTCCGGGGATTATCAGATTTTCGCCCATTACTTTCTCAAAAAGTTGTAACAGCCGATTGAATGAATCAATGCGTTTCGGAGCAAATTTGGACGTTGGCCCTGAGGCGCTCGGCGCATTCTCAAGTTCGTTCATACGTTCCACACAAAGACTTAGCACACGTCGGCTGGTCCATCCCGAACCGATCAGGGCAAAGATGTCTTCAATAGAGACAGGTTTGAGAACGCTTTTGACAAAATTCTCACCCTGAAGCGGCGTATAGGCAATAGTCGGCGCAGTCGTATAAGCACCACCCCCGCTAAGTTGCAGAATATCCGCGCCGCCGCTATTCAGATCGAAGGCAGACTGATCCAAACCAGCGGACAAGTCCATTTTCAATGATGCCGTGACACTGGTCACATCAAGAAAGAAAACCGGATCCCGGTAATGTAGCCTTACAATATTTTGAATGAACTGCTCATTCTGGCTGTCAACGATGGCTGCGTTGTAGAGCGGATGTGTACCCCTGAGTTCATCGGGCCCGAATGAATAGCATCCTGCCATCAAGGTTGCAACCATCAGGAGCCAAAGTGGTTTGGTACAGAGAATTCGATTGTTAGCGAGAATATTCGTTAACATCAGCGATTGAATTAAGTTAGGCAAGAAAAGCCTCCTTAAGGCTCTATGGTTTCAAAATAGGTGTTCGATGTACGCCGTTTTTCGTAACCGTTGATGTGTTGGGTTACTCTATTATTACACCTCTATTGCACCGCAACGGCGAAACAGTTTCATAACAAATCTGAACCAAAAAAGCGGCTATGCTAACAGCTGTTTGCGAGTAAAAACAGTCATGCTGGAAAATCATACTTTTACACAAATTAATACTAGAAACTTTCTCTGGTACAATTTGCGGCCGTTTACTGGTAAAGTTTCATCATTTTTATCGCCAGATCTTTTATCGATAGGCACACCATCGTTATGGATCATCTTTTTCTACCTGCCCCAGCTTCACAGCAACCTGATAAGCACGCAGGGCCAGTCTCAGTGCCTCTGAACAGGACTGCTCAGAGTTCGGCCTGGGCACGTCAAGGACCCGAAATCTTTTTCATATCCACCAAAATGAATACATTTGTGCATCATGATAACAAATAACTCTCGCTCATTTTTTCACCCTAAACCCTATTTCGTTGTAGTCCTTCTTGCCCTATGGGCGTTTCAACTTTGGTCTATGCCCGCCAGAGCCGGCGAGGCAAACCCACTTAAACCGATTGATACCTCAAGTCCAAGGGCCACGCTCCAGAGCTTCCTCGAATTCATGAACGAGAGCTATGGAAAAGGGACCGGCCTCATGGAGTCGTATCTGGCCTCTTCGAATACTTATTTAACGCCGGAACAGATGGCATCTATACATGAATCCCGGTTCCTCCAGGAATCGGCCCAACGGGCACTGGATTCGAGCGAATTGCCACCGGCCATAGTTCACGAGTCCTCGCGACGGCTCGCCATACAATTAAAGGGAGTGCTAGACCGCATTGATCTTCCAGCGGTCAAGTCAATTCCGGATGAGCAGACGATGGCTAAGGCCGAGTTCAAGCGCTGGACTATTCCGGGTACCGAGATTGAGATCGCGCTGGTCAAAACCGGACCGAGGGCCGGGGAATACCTGTTTGCTCCGGAAACGTTGAGCCGTTTGCCAGAGTTCTGGGCCAAGATCAAAGACCTTCCCTATAAACCCGGCGCTTCCGTCGGTTGGTACGACTTCTCCACCTATAGCCCCATCGGTGTGGCTATGGCATTGCATCGAATCGTGCCGCCCCGGTGGTTGCTCGATGTGCCCCAGCATAGGAACCGAGTCAAGTTTCTCGACCAACCCGCGTGGCGCTGGCTCGGTATCGTCGTCGTTCTCGGTGCTGCCTATGGTTTCGTTCATGGGTGTTTTCGCCTCAGCTCTTACTGGGCCGGGCGGGCTGCACCCGCCGGAAGATGGCCGGAGTTGCTCCGGCCGCTCAGCATCGTAATAGTTGCGCCGGTTACTGAGCTGATTCTTGCTGATATTTTACGGGTATCAGGAGATCTCTATGAGGGAAGTACGCGTTTGCTCTGGACCGTGTTTTATCTTGCTCTCACCTGGCTGGTTTGGGTAGCTGGCGGTGCGGCCGCCGAAAGTGTGATCTCTGTAGAAAGGCTGCGTACGAGCAGCATCGACAGCCAGCTTATCCGCCTGATGTTGCGGTTAATGACGATTATTATGGCGGTCGCCATTCTGGTTGCAGGGGCCGATCGAATCGGGCTGCCTGCATACTCTGTTATTGCCGGACTTGGGGTTGGCGGTCTGGCCGTCGCCCTGGCGGCGCAACAAACCCTCGCCAATCTGCTGGGTTCGCTTATTATCATGTTCGAAAAGCCCTTCGCTGTAGGCCATTCAATCAAGTTTAAGGATATTGAGGGCACCGTAGAAAACGTTGGCTTTCGTAGTACCCGGATTCGGACGATCTCCAATTCTCTTGTAACCATTCCAAGCAGCCAACTGGTGAACAGCCCGATCGATAATATGGCGTTACGCCAGTTCCGGCAGGTTAAGACCGTTCTTAATCTTAATTACGACACGCCCGTTGTGAAAATCGAGAATTTTATCGAAGGCATCAAACACATCCTTCTGACCCATCCTGACACCCGCAAGGACAACATTCAGGCGGTGCTGTACGATCTGGGCCCTGACAGTTTGAATATCCTGTTGAATTTCTTCGTGAAAGTACCTGACAAGGCAGCGGAACTTGACGAGCGACAACGAGTTCTGCTGGGTATCTTACTTTTGGCCGAGACTAAGGGTATTCGCTTTGCGACTCTGCCGCAGACCTGACACATCAAGAGTGAGCCGGAAGAAAACCCAAGTTGCTTGCATCTGGATAAATACCTGAAATTTAAAGCAGAAGTGAACGAAGTGTGTCTAAAGGCAGGAATTTTTTACAAGGTGCTGGCGATGTCGCTATAGGCTCTAAACTTCCTTTGATGCCAAAATAGTCAGTTCGGCAGGATGGGAAGGGTGTAGCGTACTCCACATCCTGACACAATGAAAAAAGCCCCGTGTGACTTAATCTTCTCATGGGGCTTTTTTATATAGTGCCTGAAAGAAAACTCGATTTTTTCATGGCCTTTCCGCCGGATTGGT
>CAYVFT010000046.1:0-25434 GCA_964450225.1 uncultured Crenothrix sp.
AAAAATTACCGCGACCCGGAAAGGGAAGTTCGGCTAATGTGCCGGGATATTTTCCATGTTCCCCACACCCGTAAGGATGAACAGCCGACCCAATGGGTTCCTGGCTGAAAGGAGATCAACTCTTAATCCGGAGCCAGGAGTTTACGTAATAAACGCCATTGATCAACAAATCCTGGAAGACTTAGAAATCCAGCATCTGCAATGCAGGATTAAGCACTCGATTTTTTGCGGTTTTTGAAAGCTAAAACAGCAACAGACCGAAATTTCATAGCCGGAGAAAAAACAAATGGCACCAGACTAGCTCAAGTCATGGTAGAAATGTTCAAGAAAAATCTGTTTGCCGACAACGAAGATCCTGCCTGGCAGAAGAAAACTCGCAAGGATCGTCCACTATAAGGTCGGGAAGACGTTATTGGACAGTAATATCATCAGGAGGCATCGAGTTTGTAGCCGAATCCTCGCACGGTTTTGAGGAGTTTCAAATCAAAATCGTCATCGATTTTTCGTCTCAACTGGCGGATATAGACGTCTACTACATTGGTTAATGGATCGGCGCTGTAGCCCCAAACCTGCTCCAGGATCCGGGTGCGGCTCAACACCTTGCCGGGCATACGCATAAAGCATTCCAATAAGGAAAATTCCTTCGGCGTCAGGTCGATTGGCGTTTCTCCACGCCTCACTTCATGGGTTTCCAGATTCAAGACCAGGTCTGCAATCTGCAATTCTTTATTTTCCGGTTTGCTCCCGCCGCCACGACGACGCATCAGCACCTCGATTCGTGCCAGCAATTCCTCAAATGAGAAAGGCTTGGTCATATAGTCATCGGCGCCCGAGCGCAAGCCAGTCACTTTATCCTGAACGGTATCCCGGGCCGTCAACATTAGAATCGGGGTGTCGACGCCAGTGGCGCGCAAGCGCTCGCAAACTTGCCGGCCATTGAGATCAGGCAAGCCCAGATCAAGAATGATAGCCTGAAACTTGCCCTCGGTTGCCAAAGGTATGGCCTCCATGCCACTTCGGGCTACCTCTATCATATAGCCTTCGGCCTTCAACCCTCGCTGAACAAAATCGACAATCCGCTGATCGTCTTCTACTAGCAGAATTTGCATTTAACCGATACCCATTAGGTTTTTGTATGGAAATTATTTTTCATTTATCTGGTTGTTATCTTGTACAGACGAAACCAGCGGAAGCGTTATCGTGAACGTAGAGCCTGAGTTTTCAATGCTTGTCACCGTAATACGTCCGTCATGTGCCTTCATGATTGACTTGGCCATCGGCAAACCCAGTCCTGACCCATCGTCTCGCGAACGAAGGGCGTTTGGGCTGCGGAAATGGCGGTCGAAAATGCGCTCCAAATCCTGGGCAGGTATTCCTATGCCTTGATCCGAGAGGCTAAAGTTCGCCTCCTTTTCGTTCACGCGTAAGGTGACCGCGATTTTTCCTCCTGGGTTTGAATACCGACAGGCATTATCGCCCAGAATAAACAACACCTGCCGGAGCCGCTGTTTATCGCCGCGCACCCAAATAGGCCGGGTTGGAGCATCCAGGGAAACTGTTATCGAGTTTTCTTCGGCCATCACTTGAAAATCTTCGACGGTGCTGGCTACCAGTTCGGTCAGGTCCACATTATCCCATTCAAATTGAAAATTGGCGGATTCGGTTCGAGCAAGAAATAATAAATCATTGACGTATTTCCCCAATTGCATCGCCAGTTCGACAATGCGTTGTAAAGCGTCCTTATACTCTCCGGCATCGCGTTCCTGGCCGCGCAGAGTCACTTCTGCCTCACCGCGGATGACGGTAATCGGGGTGCGCAGCTCATGGCTGATGTCGGCTAAAAACTCCCTGCGCGCACTGTCCATGCGTTTTAATTCTTCATTTAACCGATGCAGTTCAGAGGTACGCTCGGCTACCCTTTTTTCCAGCACGGCGCGTCCTTCACGCAGTTTATTTTGCTGAAGTTCAAGTTCCTGGGCCATTTGATTGAAGTGGCTGGCGAGATAGCCGAATTCATCGCGGGTATCGAGAGCGATGCGATGATCAAGATTACCGGAGGCAATTTCGTCAGTTCCTTTCATCAATGCTTCGATTGGTTTCCTGACACCGCGAAGCAGTAATACTCCGGAGGTGAGACTAAATATTGCCGCAGTCAGTGACGCCAGGATGGCGATCCAGCGCGACTGGGCAAGCAAATCCTCCAGTTCTTGCCTGGCTTTTCCGGCTTTTTCCCGCTCAGCATTGATGGCGGTATCGATCAGCGGCTGGAATTTTCCGTCGATTTCTTCTTCCGAAAACTTTGATAACGCTTGCATCGCCATTTCGAGGTTGCCCTGCTGACGCAAACGCTCGACTTCATCGAATCGATACTCGCTGGCATCCAGGAAAGCTGTGAAATGGGCAACTCTTTCCAGTTCGGCGGGTTTATCCGGCCATGCTTCGGCGTGTCCGCCAGTGTCCGCTATCTTTACCGCAGTGTTTCTAAGTTCCTGCATCGCTTCGTAGAGACGATGTTTGGATGTTTCCACGCCGGTTTCCGCAGTTGGGCTGGCCGTTATCAGCCTATCCATCCGCTGTTTGAAGTGGCGATAGGCTTCCTGGGACAATCGCTCGTAATGATCGAAAGCTTCATACGCTGCCTGACTGCGCTGAAAATAGCGGGCAACCTGGTTTGAACTCCAATACAATGCGATTCCTAAAAACAAGACAAAACAAAACGAAACAACGATGACTACCGCTAAACGGACACGAAACATGCGTTTTAATTTCCGCCGCTCTCATCCAGTTGTTTTTCCATGGATCGGATGGCTTCCAGCTTTTCTCGCAGCAGACGAGTTTCATCTTTCTTCGAGCCATCTATATCTTTCGGTTCCGGCACAGATTGGACTGTTTTTTGTTTGCGCTCCGTTGATACGGATTTTCTCGGCTGATAGTTCATCCGTTTCAAGACTTCCGTATTAATAGCGACAAATCTCTGCATCCGTGCATCGGACAGACTTCCGGGCGGGATAGAGTCTAGCCCTTTCAGAATTTTTGAAATATCGCCACAGGCATCGGAAAGCAGGCGACCTACCATCAAGTGCAACATAATCCCCGTTCCGGGAGAATCTTTTTGACCCTTTAATAAGGTGCGACATATCTTGGTGCGTGACGAGGAGGGTATTTGGGCCATGTTGGCTCCGAAAGCAAGTAAATCATCAAAGTCTGATTGCGCATAGGGATCGTTATAATAGCCTGCATTGCCTTGCCAGGCAGAATTGAATTGTGCGCATCCAGATAGCAGCAAAAGGCTCAATGCCAGACTTATTTTTTGCATAGTGATAGTTGTCCCATAGCGTTCAGGCTCCTTGGGTTAATGGTATTTGAACACGGATGCGGGCACCATGTTGATCTTGTCTTGAGTCAATAATATCGACTTTACCCTGGTGGTTGGCGACATATTCCCGGACAATAGCCAGTCCCAATCCGGGACCTTCGGTACTCTCATCGTTTTGGGCGGCTTTGCCACGGAAAAAGGGTTCGAAAACATGGGCACGTTCATCCGGTTCAATACCCGGTCCTTCATCCTCGATTTCCAATTCTATCTGGGTGCCCGAATCTCGTAGCATGATGCGTATTTCGCCGCCCGTTGGCGAGTATTTCACTGCATTCGCTAGCAACTGCTCGATAATGCTGCGCAACTGCTCATGGATCCCGGAAATCTCGACCGGCCTGACCAGCTGCTTCAAGCTAATCGATTTGGCCTGGAGGCGGGTTTGAAAATCTTCAATGACCGACTCAAGCAGGACTTTTAAATTGACGGTCTCCTTGCGACTCATTTCCGGCTTCGAGCTGATCTGACTGTAACGAAGCAACTCCTCGGACACTGCCTTCAGTTTGTCAACATTGTTGCATAGCAATTGTGCGATGTCCTGGCGCGTGCTGTCCGCTCCCTCGACAGTATGGTTTACCAGCAGTTCCGCGCCCTCACGGATACTCTCCAGCGGCAGATCGATCTCGCGGGCAACGTTGTACATGAACTGTTGTTTCGAAACCTCCAGTTCCATCAAATGCGTTCGCAGCCATTCCAGACGGCTACCCAAATAGCGCAAATCCGACGGGCCTGTTACATCAATCGGTTCTTCAAGTTGCCCCGAACCCAGACGGCGAATGCTGGTATCCAGTTGTCGCATTGAACGTGACAATATCGCCAACAGGATCGCGATGAAGATAAACGATATTGCCAACAGAACTGCGCCCTTGATTAACAGTCCTTGTTCAAGGGATTCTGATTGCTGGCGTAATTCGTTGAATTCATGATCAACATGGTTCTCGAATTCACTTGAAAGGTTCTGGGAAGACTCGCGTAGCCCCTGGAAAGCTTCATCGACTGGTAATTTGAGAGTATTTTCACCCGTCGAGCCAATGATCTGTTGATAAATCAGATTTTCCTTTTCCGATAGTTCGTTGACCAATAGTGCTATTTTGTTATCGACATGTAGTTTTAGTAACTCGCTCAAGGCCTGTTTGAAGGATGCCCGCGTACTTTCATACGATTGTTGTTCATAAGGCTGACGTAGTGCCGGATCCGACAGCAAAACAAATAGCCGGGCTTTTCGCTCAATATCGCCAGTCTTTTGCAGAACCAGGCGGATCGCCTTGGTTTGTTCATAGACCTGGGAATTGATTGTCCTGCCCAATGCCGAAGTATCGCGCATGCCAAAAGCAGCGTACATGACCGCCAAAAAAAGCGGGATAACGGCAATCACAAAGCCCAGAACGATAAGGGATTTTAACGATAAAATATTTTTGAATTTTATCCGTCTGCAAAGAGAGGCAATCCTTTTGCCTGGTATCGATAAAAGTTTCGACAACTCCGGTTTTCTGAAAATACCCGGAATAAAGTCGTTAATGCGCTCTTTCATTGATTAATGTGTTTGATCTTCAAAAATTATCCTCTTTCAAATTATTTGTCAGGGATGCCGTGCTATTGGGAATGCGTTTCCGGCTTTGAAAAATCCAGCCCCATGTCTTAAACATTTGCTGGCTAGCCCGATTGAACAGCCGCTATTATACATAGTTTGTGTCGCATCGCTCACCCTCTTGCGAGCGCATCAGATTATCCCACATCCAAATTTTGATAAGTTATGAAGCCATTGTCCCTACTTCTTCTTATGTTCCAGATCACTTTGCTAGCGTTGGCCGGGTTGTCCTCCGCCAACGCCGAGGTGCCCGCGGTATTGCCGATACAAGGCACAGCCGAGAGGCCTGCACTGTTGCTGGAACTGGGCAGCGAACCTGGATCGGTTGGCATTGACGATAAGACAACGCAAGTGTATATCGGCGAAGTCTTCGCTCATGAAGGCGATGCTTCGATTCAGACCGACAAAAATGAAATCAGCTCCTTACATCCCGGCTTCGGTAGCTGGAAGGTCAATTTTCGCTTCAATGTCAAACCCGGCCTTCCGGCTAAACCTTATACCTTTTGGGCGCGCTGGCGGCAGGGTGGAGATCCCAATGTCTGTGTACAAGCTTTCGAAGTCTGGGCGGGGCCTGATTCAGCCAGGCTGGAACTGCGCGCTACATTGTCCATGAAGCCCAAGGGTTGGGATTATGCCTGGATAGCCGCCGAGCGGCCTGTCAATCTTAAAGCCGACGACGCTGTCATTGAAGTGCGGAATAGCGGTGCTGGCCATGATGCCAAAGTTTTCGACGCCTTCCTGCTCGCGTCGCCACTGTCCGCTCTGCCGGCGAGCGGCACGGCAGAAAGGCCGCTGGTGCTGCTGGACTTGGGCAATGCGCCTGCACTTGCAGCAGTGGAAAAAGATCCGGCGCTGCAAGTCCAACCCGGTACAGCCATTGCCGGCCCGGACGCCGAATCAGTGTTGACCGAACAGGACGAGGTTCAGGTTTTTCATCAGGGTTTTGGAAGCTGGGGCGCATCTTTTCGTTTTGAACTTAACCCGGCGATTATACCTGGACAATACCGGTTTTATGCCCGCTACAAAAGCGGCGGCGAGGTCTCCCAGGTCAACCAGAATTTCACGGTCAAGGCTGGTACAAAGCCGGATGAACTGGCGACACGCGGTGCTTTCGCTCTGACCAATACCACGCCTTGGGAATATCAGTGGTTGCAAGCTGCGGCTACCGTTACCGTGTTGCCGGGCGATCGCTGGCTGGACATCAACAACACCGGCAAGGCGGACGGGGCCAAAGTTTTCGACGCCTTTCTGCTGAAACTGGAAACGCCGCTGGGTGACTGGATGAACGCCGCTCAGGCTCAGGCCAGGAATCGCTTTCTGGCGCTGACTAAGGCAGTACCTGCCGCGAACCAGCGCCTGTATGTGCTCGATGGCAAAGGCGGCAAAGATGAAATACTGTTTCGCGGCTTGGCTTCAGAGGCTGCGCGGCCTCATTATGAAAAACTGTCGGTATCCTATCTGATTGGACCGGAAGCTGAGGCGCTGGCCCGCAGCTTGAATATCCCGACGCTGCCAGCCGCGGTGATGACTGATGATCATTACGGCATGCTCGGCGTTTTGAGCTCGCCTAAAAGTGAAGGTCAGGTTCCCAAGTTTCTCGTCGACCCAGGCAAAGCCGGCACGATGCCCGTGCCGCTTTCGGTATCTGCTGATGCAGCCAAGCCGCTCAAGACAGGTCTACCTGAAGCCTGGTTGGTGGGTGGTTTGCAAGACGGCTTATCGGGCGTTTCGATTTTTGGCCTGGACAGCGAAACTGTGTTGCGCCCTAACCCCGGCCAACCCTACCTTAGCCTGCAAATGATGGGTGGAGAAATGCGGGCTTGGCATGTTGCTTCGACGCAAGCCAATGATGTTGTGGACATCGAGGCAAAAACTCAACATTCTTACGGCTGGTCGCGTGGCAGTGGTTATGCGCAGCTGTATCTGCACGTTGATCAGCCCATGCAGGCGCTACTGCATCTGCAGCAATCCGGTATCAGAACCTTCGGCTGGCTGGACGGGCAACCTGTAAAATTAACCGATGATTCGAATCCGCCGTCCCGGTTCTCGTCTTCTCCCGGGGAGCAATTAACAACGCTCTTACACGGGCTGACTACCGAAGGTTTAGTGGCGACCGCGCTGTCGGCTCGTCCCGAAGCACCGCAACTCGCAACGCTGAATCTGTCGGCAGGATGGCACAGCCTGCTTATCAAGCTGGTGATGCAGCATGACCAGGGCCAACGGTTTTACTTCGCGGGTTTATTCACCGATCCTGCTGGCCAGCCTTTAGATTCGATGAAGACACAACTGGCCGATCCCCGCGCCGATCTTGCGCTTAACAGGATCGCCGCTAGGCTGCGCCCGCTGATTTTCATCGACGCGCCGGCCAATTTGCCGCATCCGGGTGACCCGCTCAAGCTACGGATGGACTTGCGCTGGCATCCAATCTTGGAGGAACCTGGCTTGCCGGTACCGTTGCCACGCTTTCCGGCAAAACTGCGTCTGCGTCTGGTTGACTACGGCGGCAACGAGATTGCGGTAAAGGAACTAACCGGCCTGTTTCCCGGTAAAGTCGAAGTGGACTTCGGCAAGATTAGCGAGCCCGGCTACTATGCCATTTATCCGTCCTTATATACACCAGACGACAAGTTGATCATGAACTATCCCTCCGATGGCTTATCGGTGGTGGGTGGAAATACCGAGCAAAAGCATAGACTTGGCAAGAAAAAGCTCTGGAATAACGATTATTACGCCTTGGCCGACGGCGACAAGAGCTTCAAGCAGGAAGACGGTTATTTCGCCTGGCTGGAGCGGATGGGCATCTACAAAAGCTACGGCAGCTATCCGGGTTTCGATTCGCAATATCGGTCCAAGTGGGAACGCGCTAAACAACTCGGCCTGGTGTTGTTCGCCGACTCCTCGGGCGATAGTTCCTGGCTCAACGACAATCCGTCAGACGGCCAGAATTTCATTAGTCAGGCTGCTTCGTTTACCCGCTTCTTCAAAGCCACCAACGAGATCGACATTCGCCATGAGCCGGAATGGCAAAAGTTACGTAACCCCGTTCATTGGGTAGAGCGTGCCAAGTGGGAATATGAACAGGCACACAAGCAGCGCAGCGACGCCCATTACGTCGGCGGCAGTCTGGTGCGGCCGGGTGACAAGGAGGGGGCAGGGCAGTGGTTCAAACAGGTGGTGGAGCTAGGACTGGACCATTATCAGGATGCCTGGGACATCCATGCCTATCCCCAGCAAGCTCCACAGTTCGGCGGCCCTATCGGCAATGGCGAAAGCGAGGATGAGCGAGGCGTGCTGGCCGCTTACGCCAGCCTTGGCAGGAACAATACTTTGCCTTTCTGGCTGGGTGAAACCGGCGCCAAGGCGATGCATGGCTTGACCGGACGCCGCTGGCAGGCGGAGCAGGCCGCGAAGATGATTGCCTGGGTCAACAGTCGTAACGATTATCTGGGACTGGCATTCTGCATAGGTCACGAATACGACCTGGCCTATGGCCGGATCTGGGACTACTCAATGGGCCACAAGCCCGGCGAAGCGGCCCTTTATACCGCCAGTGCATTGATTGACGGCTTGCCTTATCGTGCCTTCGACGCCAAGGAGGCCAATATCCAGGCAGCTTACTTCGGCGACACTTTAATGATTTGGCGTACCGATGAGGTGGCCGGCAATTGGCGAATGCAGCTGGCTCCCGGCAAGCCCTGGGTGCTGGTGAATGTGGTGGGAAGCGTTCGGGAATTGCCGGTTGACACGGCCGGAAATGCTGATATACCGATATCCGCCAGTCCGGTTTATGTGCTGTCGCGAGCCGAGTATGACCGGCTAACCAGAAATTGAAACTGCTTAACACTAAATCTTATAAGCATAGTGTTTCAACCAAATGAATGTTGTTGCGTCATGCGCAACATGCTAGACTTTGAAAATGATTAAGTCGTTTCGCCATAAAGATCTTGAAACGTTTTTTGATACCGGCTCTATAGCAGGTAGCCAACCTAGCCATGCAAAACGTTTACGGATGCAGCTTGTCGCATTGGAAACCGCAACAACTATTGAAGACATGGACATCCCTGGCTTCAAGCTGCACTTATTGAAGGGCCCAGACAACGACCGATGGTCAGTTTGGGTAAAGGGCAACTGGCGTGTCATATTTGAATTCCACGAAGGTCATGCCTTTGTTCTCGATTATGAGGATTACCACTAATGGCTATGTACAATCCCATCCATCCAGGTGAGTTCATTCGTGAAGTTTATCTGGAACCATTCGGTATCACCGGCAGGCAACTTTCCTCGAAACTGGGTGTTTCGCCGTCTACGTTGAACCGTATTTTAAAAGGTAACAGCGGCGTAAGTTCAGAAATGGCCCTTCGACTTTCAAAAGCCTTGGGCCGATCTCCTGAGAGCTGGCTGATTATGCAGGACAATTATGATCTTTGGCATGCCAGGCAAACAGTTAATCTCGATGCTGTTGAAAAGATTGACTTCAGGACGGCATAAAAAGCATGCTCCACCTGCTCGGGTTTGTGCTCCCTGTCCTCATTAAAACAGGCTGGAACTTATTACCAAACAACTCACACGACTCATCAAAAGAGGTACTTATATGCAATTAAAAAAACAATTAAAACAAAATCTATGTTTGATTTTTTTCAGCACTCTGCTTTTAGCTATACACCCTGCAATGGCAGAATCAGACATGCAAATTCAGGAAAGAGTCCTCAAGGCGCGTGAAAAGATCAATCAGCAAGACATGGATCACGCAGCACATGCAAACCCTGTCGATAAAAGCCTGGAGTTTCATGGTGTTTTTTACGGATTCCTCCCTTGCAACGATTGTAATGGGATTAAAACGACACTGTCTTTAAAACAAAAAAACAATTATCTGCTGGTGACTCAGCCGGCCAGAGAATCCTCAAGGGAGTATTATGAAAAAGGGAAATATAGCTGGAATGATGAAAACCAAACTGTTGTTTTGACACCGAATAAGAAATCAGAGACACGGCAATATCATATTGAAAATGGAGAGACGCTCATTCAGCTTGACAATGATGGCGCGCGTATCACAGGCGATCAGGCAGATGACTATATTTTGCGCAGAAGCGATACGATAAAGTCACGTGAGGTACATATCCACTAGGGAGGATGTACTGAATTTTGTAGAAGCAGATTTTCAATTCTCGGTCAGTCAGGTCGGGTAACTTGTTCTCGTTGCCCGACATATTGGTTTTCGATAGTGCGGTAGCGGTGGGAAAAACCGAAATCCGTCGTTATTTTGGAGTATAGAAATGTCAGGCATAAACAATATGCTCTATTTTCTGATACCCATAATTTAAGGAAAACGACATGAATTTTTCACGTTTGGTGCTATTGGTCTTCATTGTAGCCGTGATGACTGCTTTTTTTGTCCTGGATTTACAGAGCTACTTGAACCTGGAAATATTACAGGCGCAGCAAGAAACTATTGGGAGTTATCACAGAAACCATCCCGTTATGGCAGTTGCTATCTATGCGCTGATCTATATTGCCGTTACTGGTTTGTCTTTACCAGGTGCGGCCATTCTCACTCTGGCTGGTGGCGCTATATTCGGTTTGCTGTGGGGAACGGTAATTGTTTCTTTCACTTCCTCTATTGGTGCAACCCTGGCCTTTCTGGCCGCTCGTTTTTTGTTTCGCGATGCGGTTAAAACGCGCTTTGGTGAACGCTTAAAAACCATTGAAGCCGGTGTGACTAAAGAAGGCGCTCTGTACCTGTTTATGCTGAGATTGGTACCGGTTTTTCCGTTCTTTGTGGTTAATCTGGTGATGGGTTTGACCAATCTAAAAACACAAACTTTTTATTGGGTCAGCCAAGTGGGTATGCTGGCCGGTACGATTGTTTATGTGAATGCAGGGACTCAGTTGGGACAACTGGAATCATTGTCGGATATTTTGTCGCCCGGGCTGATTGGTTCCTTCGCTTTACTGGGTATTTTTCCGCTGATCGCCAATAAAATCGTCGAAGCCATTAAAGCCAACAAAATTTACGCACAATGGCCTAAGCCAGCCCGTTTTAACAACAACATTGTTGTGATTGGCGGAGGTTCGGGCGGCCTGGTGGCGTCTTATATTGCCGCCGCCGTCAAAGCCAAGGTCACCTTAATTGAAAAACATAAAATGGGTGGCGATTGCCTGAATACCGGTTGTGTTCCGTCAAAAGCTCTAATCCGTTCCGCCAAACTGCTGGCTCATATTCGCAGAGCTGCGGATTTCGGTATAAATAAAGCCGAGGTTGAATTTGATTTTGCCGATATCATGAACAGGGTTCAGTCTATTATCAAAACCATTGAACCGCATGATTCCGCCCAGCGTTATTCAGACCTGGGTGTTGAAGTCATCGAAGGTAAGGCTGAAATTATTACTCCTTGGGAGATACAAGTAACAACAGCCGGTGGAACCCGAGTCATTACTACCCGTTCCATCGTTATCGCGGCCGGTGCGCGTCCGTTTGTGCCACCAATTCCAGGTATAGAAGAGATCGACTATCTGACTTCCGATAATATTTGGGCTTTGCGCGAACTGCCCAAACGTCTCATTGTGCTGGGTGGCGGGCCTATCGGTTGCGAACTGGCGCAAAGCTTCGCCCGTTTCGGCAGCACAGTGACCCAGGTGGAAATGCTGCCGCGTTTGCTGATCCGGGAAGACCTCGATGTCTCGGAAACCGTCATGGCGAAGTTCCGTCAAGAAGGCATTAATGTGCTGGCTGGACATACCGCCAAGAAGTTCATCATCGAAAACGGTGAAAAAATTCTGATTGCCGAGCATCAAGGTCAGGAAGTGCGTATTCCCTTCGACCGGGTGCTATTAGCAATTGGCCGAGTTGCCAATACCCAGGGCTATGGCCTTGAAGAACTGGGTGTTGAACTGTCGCCCAAACGCACCATTGCCATTAATGACTTTCAGGAAACCAATTACCCGAATATTTTTGCCGTCGGCGACGTATCCGGCCCGTTCCAGTTCACCCATGCCGCCGCGCATCAAGCCTGGTATGCTGCGGTGAATGCATTATTTGGCGGTTTCAAAAAATTCCGCACCGATTACTCGGTGATTCCCTGGGCTACCTTTATTGATCCGGAAGTCGCCAGAGTCGGTCTTAATGAACAGGATGCAACGGAACAGGGCATTGCTTACGAAGTCAGCACCTATCCTATTGATGAACTGGATCGTGCCATCGCCGATGGAGTAGCGCAAGGCTTTGTTAAAGTGCTGACGCCACCCGGCAAAGATCGTATTCTTGGTGCCACTATTGTTGGCGAACATGCCGGAGATTTGCTGGCTGAATTCGTACTGGCGATGAAACACAATATTGGTTTGAACAAATTGCTCGGCACTATTCATATCTACCCGACCATGGCCGAAGCGAACAAATATGTCGCCGGCGTCTGGAAACGCAATCATGCGCCCGAAGGCTTGCTGCGTTGGGTAGGTCGCTTCCACGCCTGGCGCAGAGGTTGATTAAATAATGTGTAAGGAATGTTTGGCAATGACGACTAATGCCGGACTCATTGCTTGACTCAGGCAGGGCTTTATCGGTCCATATTTACGATCTGTCCATGAATGTGGCTGGTGGCGATGCGAATGCATAGACCTCTGCTCTGGTTCTGATCATCCTGTTATTAATCATCAACAGTATTGCCATGGGCCTGGCTAAACAGTGGCTGCAAAGGAGCATTGTTACTGTATGAATCACCTTATAAACCATAACATTGAACAGACCGATACTCTCCATACGGATGAGGCTTTTACCTTGGGGCTCTTGCAGGCTGGACCTCCGTGCTGCGTTCCTGAACCGTTGATCCGCGTTGACAAAATGTCTTTGCATTACTCGGCGCTGGCTCTTTCTGGTGGGCAGCAACAGCGTTTATGTATTGCGAGAGCCCTGGCCTTAAAACCGAAAGTATTATTAAGAGTTTTACAAATATTGATTAAAGATTTTGTTTAAAGTGCACAGAGTAATACATGTCCTGGAAGCACAGCTTAAACGAAGATACCAATAGTTTGATAAGGCAATGCTTTACCAAGGGCAGCAGTTTTGAGAACATAACCGATGGTGAGGATGAGGCTGTAATGAATAATTCCAATTCACCGTTCTCGAAAAACACTCAACTTTAAAACACTTCTTACGGTATTGTTTGCCGAGCCATTGCATGCCGTATGAGTTGAAGGATTGCACTCCGGGGTTGAATCCAGGATTTATTAAAACTGATATATTTTTACTTTCAGGAGTTCTGATGAAAAAGCGACTTTTTATGCAGTTTCCAGGTGTTGTCTTAGCGCTTAACATGTTAACAGCAGGCGCGGAGGAATTGGGTCATGTCGATACAAAATTTAAATGGTTGGGGCCGGATGACAAGATTGTGGTTGAAGCTTTCGACGATCCCGCAGTAGCGGGGATAACGTGTTATCTGAGCCGTGCCAAGACTGGTGGAATTTCGGGAGGCGTCGGGTTGGCCGAAGATACATCGGATGCTTCCATATCCTGTCAGCAGACCGGGCCTATCAGTCTTCCTGATGATATTAAGAGCGGCAAGCGTAATAATGAACAGGTTTTCAAGCAACGCACTTCTTTAGTCTTTAAAACAATGCAGGTTGTCCGCTTTTATGACCAGAAACGAAATGCTCTGGTGTATCTGGTATATAGCGATAAAGTTATTGAAGGGTCTCCGAAAAACAGTATCACTGCCGTTCCGATCCGGCCCTAGATATTTGGCTGAGGTATGCTTACAGCCTTGCAGCTTTCCAAAACTAGACTGTTCATTCCCTGATTGGCCGTAATTGCAGTGTTATTCGACCAGCATAGCAGATATTTTTTTGGTGCCGATCCCAACGATTTGGCAGCCTGCTAATACCGGAGATCTTGATGAAAATATTTGTACGTTTCGTTAAGCCATGACCACTCTTTTTCCCGACAGCGTACTGCTGATCTTTTGCAAAGCACCGGTAACCGGCCAGGTCAAAACTCGCTTGCAGCCAGCGCTGACCGCACTTCAGGCCGCCGTCGCGCACCGACAACTGACACGCTTGACGCTGGATCGAGCTTTTCAACGGCCGTTATGTGCGGTTCGGCTTTACTGTGCTCCTGATACCAGCCATTCTTTTTTCGAGCAGTGCGCCAGCGATTATCCGTTACTACTATTTACTCAGCGTGGTGCTGATCTGGGAGAGAGAATGCTGAATGCCTTTAGTGACGCCCTATCGCAGTATCGTCATGCGCTCCTGATCGGCTGCGATTGCCCAAGCCTGACGGTTGATGATTTACAGCAGGCACTGACAGCACTCCAAAACGGGCAAGATGCCGTCATAGCCCCCGCCGAAGACGGCGGCTATGTGTTAATCGGCATAAACGTCCCGCAACCTGTTTTATTTGAAGACATGGTCTGGGGCAACGAAAAGGTAATGGAAGAAACCCGGCGCAGAGCCAAGCACGCTTCAATCTTCCTCCATGAACTTGCCAGGCAATGGGACGTCGATACCGCTGAGGATTGGGCCAGATATTTAAGCAGATAAAAAACAAGTCTTTTAGGAAACTCGCAAATTTAACAGTATTTTTTGGCAATGCCGCCATTGTCGCCAAAGAATTTCATGTTTGTTGGCGCTTTTACATGTGAGGCAATCTTTAGCACACTGTCGAAAGCAGCCACTGGCCATAAGCAGCGATTGATTCAGAAGACAAATTCATTGAGATAATTCTGCAAGTGCTTTGCGCTGACCCCATGATGAGTTCCCATTAACCCTGTGTCGAGATTGCCAAAGACAAGGTGCTTCCGAACACCCAAAATTAACCCAATCCTCATCCAATCTTAATCAAACTCCCCGTTTTCCTTTCATTTTGTCTCTGTATTCTTTAACCCAATCGCAGCGGCTTGTGCTTAATGCCGGTCGCGATGACTTGGGGATGATCGGTTTTCACCGTTCATCATTGAACACAGACAGAATAGGAGTTTACGAAATGCCACTCGGTTTAGGCAACATCTTCAACGGGCTCTTCAAGCAACATGGACACACGGTGATCCTGTTGCTGCGGTTTATCGATATAGCCATGTTAATTGGTGCCGCTTGGGTTTCCCACTATTTCTGGCTTCGCCAATGGAATATCGATCAGGATTACCGGATCGTCATTTCACTGGGTATTTTGGCGGCCATCATTTTTTTCGAAATCGGCCAGGTTTACCGTCCCTGGCGGAATGATGCCATGCGCGGCGAAGTCGCACGTATTGTCAGGGCCTGGGTTTTAACCATCGTATCGGTTATTTCCATTGTCGCCTTGATTCGTTTGCAGTTCTGGTTTGGCTCAAGTTATCGCTGGATTGCCACCTGGTGTGGGCTGGGATTGTTATTCGTCCTCAGTGCCCGCGGTGTGCTTTCCCGGTTGCTGCAATGGCTGCGTGCTCGCGGCTGGTCTCAGGGTCGTATCATCATGGTCGGACTGAACCAGATGGCGGTTGCGGTAAGCCGACAATTGAACCAGTCATCCTGGGCCGGTTTGCAAGTTATTGGTTATGTCGACGACCGATCCGAAAATAGGGACTCAGTGGGTAATTTTTCTTTGCCTCGACTTGGGGCATTAAAAGACCTTAACGCCATAGTCACCAGGGAAGCCATAGATGAAGTATGGATTGCCTTTCCTGGCGAATCGCTGGCAGAACGGGCTCAATATGAGTTGCGGCATCTGCCGGTCAGTATTCGCCTGGTTATCGACTGTTTTGCTTTAAAGCAGAGTAAATTTCTCAGTTTGAACACGGTGGCAGGCATTCCGACCCTGGACTTCTCGGTATCTCCGTTACATGGCTTTAATCGATATATCAAGGAGATCATGGATAGATTGTTCGCGCTTGTCCTGCTGCTACTGATCAGTCCGTTACTGTTACTGATCGCTATCGGCGTCAAGCTGAGTTCAAAAGGCCCGGTGTTTTACCGGCAAGAACGGGTCGGCTGGAACAATCGCTCATTCACAATGTTGAAGTTCCGCTCGATGCCGGTGGATGCCGAAGCCAAAACCGGTGCGGTTTGGGCAAGGCCCGGCGAAAATCGGGCGACCCGGTTTGGCGGCTTCTTGCGTAAAACCAGCCTTGATGAACTGCCGCAACTGATCAATGTACTGAAAGGTGACATGTCCCTGGTCGGACCACGTCCTGAGCGCCCGGATTTTGTTGAAGTTTTCAAGGATCAGGTGCCGAATTACATGAAAAAGCACATGGTTAAGGCCGGTATTACCGGTTGGGCTCAAGTGAATGGCTGGCGCGGAGATACCGACTTGAACCGGCGCATCGAACACGATTTGTATTATATCCAGCATTGGTCGGTATGGTTCGATCTGGAAATTGCTCTGCGCACCTTGCTGACTGGATTCATCAATAAAAACGCCTATTAAGGAAAACATTCGCCATGTATAGATTAATTTCGCTGATTTTGGTTTTAGTGTTGCCGGCTTGCTCTTTAACTCCCGGCATGGATATGAAAGCTGACAACAACCTCTCTGAATTGGAAGTGCCGGTGATGAAGAATGGCAGGATGGTCAAGGAAAAGACCCGGATCCAGCCCATTACCGCAGATTTGATTATCGCTCGGGAAAATGCCCGGCAGCAGGCGGTTAATAATCTGCCGCCGGTGGATATCAATAAATCCACTTATCGAATCGGCCCGCAAGACAGACTGCAAATTACCGTTTGGGAACATCCGGAGCTGAACGATCCCGGTGGGGAAAAAATTCTCCCCGAATTGGCCGGTAAAGTGGTCGACGAAAACGGCGAGTTGTACTACCCCTATGTAGGCAATATTCCCGTGGCGGGGAAAACCGTCAGCGAAGTCAGGACGGAATTGACCCGCGAGCTGTCCAAATTCTTCAAGAAGGTTAAGCTCGATATTCGCGTGCTGTCTTTCCAGAGTCATCGGGCCGCTGTCGTCGGCGAAGTTAAAATGCCGGGAGTCCAGGCCATGACGGAGACGCCATTGACAGTTGCCGAAGCTATCAGCCGCGCCGGTGGGGTGACCGAGGATGCTGACATGAGCAATGTGGCTCTGGCTCGCGATGGCAAACTCTACAAGATTGATGTGCTGGCGTTGTACGAAAAGGGTAACTCCACTCAGAATCTGTTGCTCAAGGACGGCGATGTGCTAAATATCCCCGATCGCAAGGACAACACCGTTTTAGTGATGGGCGAAGTCGGCAGACAGCAGGCCTTGCAGATCAACAAGGGCAAGCTGTCGCTGTCAAAAGCTCTGGCGGAAGCTTATGGTGTTGACTTCAACAGCTCCAGGCCGGGAGAGATTTATGTGATTCGTCCTGGCGATATGAATCCTGAGATTTTCCAGTTGAATGCGGAATCGCCCGATGCCATGATCCTGGCCGACCAGTTTGCCTTGCAAGCGCACGATACCGTTTTCGTGGGCACAGCAGGCATTACCCAGTGGTCTCGAGTTCTTAATCAAATCCTGCCGTCATCCTTCACGTCGATTATGTCGCGCGCCGCCTTTATGGGGATGTAAAGGGAGTCGGGCCTGGTTAGCAAGTTCCCCTCTTTGAACAAGAGGGGGTAGGGGAGATTCTTTTAAATCCTCCTCGATCCCCCTTTTACGAAGGGGGAAGACTTTCAGAATTTTTCAAACGATTTGGATATAAAGATTATGTATTCACAGAATGAAGCTACAACAGTACCTCCGCCACTTAATACATCACGTCTTCTGGAGCAAGGTATCAGTATCCGCGACACTATCGACCTGCTGATCGAAGGCAGAAAGATTATTCTGGTGACGCTGCTATCGGTGCTACTGGTGACCGTGGTCTATTTGGTCCTGGCGCCACGCACCTACAAGGCTGATGCGCTGTTACGAATCGACAAAAACAAGGCGCTGCTCGCAGCGCCCTTGCGTAGCGAGGAGAACGGTGCTCCGACCGAAGCTGAAAGCCCACGGGCGCAGCGTGAAGTGGAAATCCTCCGCTCTCGTTCGGTGCTCGGCAAAGTGGTAGAAGATCTGAATCTGATGGTGGAATATTCACCCTACTATTTGCCCCTAATCGGAGAGACATTGGCACGCCGGCATGATGTCCATGACGGGCTTGCAACCCCATGGTGGGGGTTCTCACGCTGGGCCTGGGGTGGCGAAAAGCTGAAGATCGCCACCTTCAATGTGCCGGATCGTTATCTGGACAAAGAGTTTACCCTGGTCGCTCTTGAAGAAGGCCGCTTTAGCTTGCTAGGGCCCAAGGATGAAGCCCTAGTCGAAGGTCGAATTGGCGAAACCGCTACAGCCGATATGGGCGAAAACGAAGCCGTGGTTATCAAGATCGCGGAACTCGAGGCGCATCCAGGTACCCATTTTGAGCTGACCAGAAAAACTTCTTTGGCAGCCATCGAAATCTTGCAAAAAGCTTTTTCCGTCAAGGAGGTTTCCAAGGACACGGATATTCTCAGCGTCGAACTTAAAGGCCGTAATCCTGAGCAACTCGCTAAATCTGTTAACGATATCGCCACCATTTATGTCAATGCAACAGTCAATTGGGAATCCGCGGAAGCCTCGCAAAAGCTGAGTTTTCTGGAAAGTCAGTTGCCTATTGTCAAGGATCGCCTGGAAAAAGCGGAGCAGAGCCTGAGCGCATACCGGCAAAAACATGGCGCCGTCGACATACCTGCCGAGGCTGAAATACTGCTCAAGCAGGCCTCCGAAATGGAAACCCTGAACATTCAACTAAAACAGAAGTACGAAGAACAGAATCAACGCCTGGAGGGCGCTCATCCGGATATGGTTGCCACCAAGGCGCAAATAAAACAGATTGACCGCAAACTGGGAGGTTTAGAGAAACGCATTAAAAATTTGCCTGGCACTCAGCAGCGCATGGTGAGCCTGTCACGGGATGTGCAGGTCAACACCGAACTTTACACCTCGCTGCTGAATAGCGCCCAGGAACAGCGCATAGCCGCCGCAGGTTCTTTGGGTAACTCGCGCATCATCGATTTTGCCGTAACTCCGGAAAAGCCGTATTGGCCAAACCCCGGTTTGTTGCTGGCAATTGCCACCTTGCTGGGATTGAGCGCGGGATCGGCCCAAGTGTTCTTGAGACACTCCTTGCAGCGCCATGACAATTACCCGGCCTTACTGGAATATCAGGTGGGTTTGCCGTTGTTTGCCGCCATCCCGCACAGCAAGAAACAGCGCAGGCTGGCACGTCTGATCGACCAGGGCAGGGACCGTCAACCGGGTATCCTGGTCAGTCAGGAACCGCTGGATATCTCCGTGGAGTCATTGCGCGGCTTGCGCACAACTCTGGAAGTAACTCTGGCTAAGCACGAAAGCAAGGTCATCATGGTCAGCAGTCCGGCGCCAGGCATGGGTAAATCTTTCGTCAGCACCAACCTCTCCGCATTATTGGCGAGTATCAAGAAGCGGGTGTTGGTCATTGACGCCGACATGCGCAACGGCCGGCTACACGAAACATTTTCCATTGCTAAAGAGCCGGGGCTTGCCGATTTGCTGACCGGCAGGGCCTCACTTGGCGAGGTTATTGTCAGCCTGCCCGATGTTGGCGTGGATTTTATCCCGAGAGGCAGCATGGCGTTGAATCCTGCGGAATTGCTGGTACTCGGCAATCTGGAGGAGACCCTTGCGCAGTTGAAGAGTTTTTATAATCACATTGTGATCGATTCGCCGCCGATTTTGGGGGCTACTGACGCCGCTATTATTGGCAAGCACGCCGACGCCACCTTTCTGGTCGTCAAGGAAGGCCGCTATACAGCGCAGGAATTGGAAGTCAGTTTCAGGCGTTTCCAACAGGTTGGCGTAAAGGCGAATGGTTTTATTATCAATGACATGAAAGAAGGATCATCGTATTACCCTTATTATGGCTACGCCTACAACCGAACCGACACGGAGTCCAAAAATCCGTCGGCATTCATCGCCGGTTATCAGGCGATCGGAGATTGGTTCGGCAAACGCCAGGATCGTGACTATTTGCCTGCTACTGAATTCACTGAAGTGATAGACGATGAGGCACAAGCTTAAGATGGAAATACGCCTGGAAAAAGATTTGCCGGTTCTGCTGTTCGCGCTGGTCAGCACATCGACGCTGGCTTCCCTCCCTCAGGTCGAGTCGGCCTGGACCGGGGTGAAGGAGGTTTACGGAGAGCAGGATTTCGGTTTGCGTATTCTTCGCGAGGTTATGCTGGTGCTGCTCGTTACCTACGCATTTTTTGAACCGCGCTTGCGGAATGGCGTCCTGACCAGTCGGGTATTGGCATTTTTGGGTGTTGTAGCCACTTATGCGCTGTTAGAGGTTGGCTATGCGCTGTATCTGGACTTACCGTTGGTGGTGCCAATGGCAGGACTGCGCATTTTTGAATATTTGCCGCTGGCATTGATCGGATTCGTGACCAGCCAATTGGGCGCGGGTGAATATGTCATCAATCGGTTCGCGCATTATCTTCGTTATTTCCTTGCCGTTCAGGCTGTGTTGGCGATAGCGCAAGCGTTGTGGGCGCCGCCTTTGTTCGGGGTGTCATTCCTGGGTGGCGGCCGGCCGTTTGGTACCTTTGTTAGTCCCAACCTGTTTGGAGCAACCATGGCAACATGTGCACTGCTGTTCGCTTTGGTTCCCGGCATGCGCAAGTGGCTGGCTGTCAGCGTGTTTTTGGCCTTGCTGAGCGGTTCACGAACTGCCTTCATCAGTTCGCTGCTGGTGGTTTATTTCCAGATTTATGCCGTGTTCCGCCCGCGAGACCGCTGGGCTTTGGTGATGCCGGCGCCGATACTGGCCGTGGGTGCGCTGTTGCTGGCGTCCAGTCCTCTGCTCAGCGGACGCGATGATGCCGACCCTACCCAAGACGGCAGGCTAGACCTGTGGCAACGGATATTTTCCAACTATATCCATGGACCTGCGGATGTGCTGTTCGGCTGGGGCCTGGGGCTGAGCTCCAATACCATCAATATTCTGTTCGGCGCAGAACATTTTCAGGGGCAATTCGACTCCGACAGTCTTTATTTATTCCTGCTGAACGGTTATGGTCTGGTCGGACTGCTGGCGTATTTACTCTTTCTGTGGACAACGACAAGGCTGTCCGTCCATCCCGACAAGGGATTGGTGGTGATGTTCATCTTTGTTGCCGGGCTGACCTTCAATATGTGGGAGTATTTTCCGCAAAATGCGATGCTGATGTTTCTTTGGGGATTGGTATTAGGTACAGGATATCATTCGAGTTCGTCCCCATTGCAGCCGCGTTCAAGAGCACCGGGTTTGTACTACCGGCAGCCATCCTAACAATGCGTCTTCAAAGGAAACGAACCATGTTCGGTTTATTGCTGGAAAGACAATTATTCGGTGACGCGTTTTGGGCGCTTTTGGGACAACTGTTGTCCGCCTGTGCCTTGCTGGCGGGCACTCGAGTCCTCACCGAGTTGGTAACGCCGGATATATACGGACAAGTCGCTCTGCTGAACGGTTTTATCGCTCTTGGCGTTGCACTTTTTTCCTATCCTTTCATCTGCGCCGGAATGAGAATGTTGCCGGAATGCCTGAATAATCGAGATCGCACTGATTTGTATGGGGTAGTGGCAAGCCTGACCACTCGTTCAACGGTCTTGGCAATAGTTCTGCTAGTACTTGGAGGCTCCATATACAGCTACATCGCACAGAGCAATATTTTGCTGTTTGTACTTGCAGGCATTCTGTTGGCGGTAACTGTCCGTCGCGAACTGGGCATTCAGTTACTGATCGGCGAGCGTAAACAGCGAGGTGCAAGTCTTTGGCAAACCAGCGACAGTATCTTGCGTCCTTTGTTGGCAATATCGCTGGTATTGTGGGGCGGTGCAAAGGCCGAGTGGGTGTTGCTGGGTTACATTCTGGCCAGTTTCCTGTCGAATGCGGTTTGGGCCAGGACTCATGGCGCTAAAGCCGATAACAGTAAGCGTTCAACCGTCGCCCGTAATTTCAGGCATGAGGTGTGGACCTATGCCTTGCCGTTAATACCCATGGAATTGATATTTTGGGTTAATGGCCTGGGTGACCGGTATGTCATTGGCTATTTCATGTCCGCTGCGGAAGTGGGTTTATATGCAGCGACTTATATGATAATCAACGAGGCGTTTAATCGCAGCGCAATGGTCTTGTTACGTATCTTTCAACCGGTTTATTTTCAATCATGTTCGCTAAACCAGGGCAGAGAAGGGTTCAGGGTTTTATGGATTTGGATAGCTTGTGTTTGTGCTTTAGGAATCATCGGCGTGTCGATATTGCTGATTACCAGCGACTGGGTGGCATCAGTGGTGCTCGCAAAATCATATCACTCGGCGGCTGAGTTGATGCCAGCGATAGCTATTGGATGTTCGCTGCATGCTTTGGGAACCGTCGTGGCTCAACCGCTGCTGGCAAACAAACGGACACGCTTGTTTTTGCTGGGGCGCGCATGCGGGGCAGTGGCGGCGGCCATCACCATTCCGCTGATGGTGAAAAATTTCGGCTTGCTCGGGGCGGCAATGGCCAATCCCATCTATTTCGGGGTTGAGACCCTGGTTTTGGCAATGCTGGCCAAACCCTGGCGGAATATTTGCTCCGGGACAAGGGATGTAATAGCGCAGGCGGAAGAGGACAATCCAGGTAGCGGGGTTACCGTCTGACCGCTATCCAAGTTATTGATATATAAAATACTATTTAAACTGACTTGTTAGTCAACAGGTTATCAAATTAGGAATACTAGGGGGAATACTATGACGTGTGTATCAACAATTTCAGAAATCTATGGAGATGTTTTGCACGAATGTGTGAGTTGTGGGGGAGGGGAAATATCCTATTGGCGCCAAAAAAATTTCCAGTATACGGAAAGTGCCAGCCACAATGAGTTTCATATATACCGCTGCGAAAGATGTGGAACCGGGTTCCTTAATCGGCCTCCGCATGGGCAATGGTTACAATCCATCTATCAATATTCGGGCCAGGCGCTGACCGAGGCAATATCACTGGAGGAGGTATTGGCCAGAGAAGCCAGGTTTCCGAACTGCAAGGTGGATGCCGAACGCATGACTCATCAAGCCAATCGATTCAACTTCTCGGGCAATGGATTAGCTCTTGATATTGGTTCGGGCTTTGGTTTTTACACGCAGGCACTCAGAAAAATGGGCTATCGGACAGTCAGTATAAATCCTGGCAAATACGAAAACGAAGTGTTCAGAAATTTGAATGGCGATGAACCGTTAGCCTTGATGTTCGAGAATTACGAACCCTCCGAGCAGTTTGGAATAGTGATGATGTCGCAGGTACTGGAGCATCTGCTTGAACCGGATCAGGCGATTAAGAAAGTGTCTGGTCTGATGTCTCCGGGTGGTGTTTTGGCATGCGCCGTACCTAATTACGATTCGTTTTTAGTCAAACTGTTGGGCACGAAGGATAACGCTTGTTTATGGGTGCCTGAACATGTCAATTACTTTACCAGGGACGGCTTAAAAGCCTTGGTGGAGCGAAATGGTTTCCGTGTTGTCAAGGTGGAGCAAATAACCCGGATTCCCTATAACGCTTTATCCAAAAGGCTTCGACTGAAAGGAAGACCAGCTGCCGTTGTTGACGGTCTGGTAAGCATTGTGCAGGTCCCGTTTGCCAGTTTGATGAATTATTTCGGACTGGGCATCTACATCAACTTATATGCTGTCAAGAAGCTTTAAGCGAATCTTATGCTAACTGTTGTTATTTTGACTAAAAACGAGCAAGCCAACCTGCCTCGTTGTCTGGCGGCTATCCCTGAACACTATCCCATTGTGATTGTCGACTCTGGAAGTACCGATGATACTGTTGTTATCGCTAAGACAAGGGGTTGCAGGATTTATACGAATCCATGGCCTGGTTTTGCCGAACAGCGCAATTTTGCCATCAAGCAATGCGATATAAGCACGCCATGGCTTTTGTTCGTCGATGCTGATGAAATCTATCCCCAGACATTTTACGACTGGTTTGAATCCGGGATGGCGGACACCGATTCGATTGATGTGCTGATGGTGCCATCGATACTTTATCTTCGCGGCAAACGGCTAAACCACGCACCAGGCTATCCTATTTATCACCCAAGGCTGGTGCGCAGGGACACAACCCACTTTGTCCGCAACCATACCGGACACGGCGAAGCTGTGATCAATACCTGCCGGATCGGATATTCCGCTATCCCTTATGAACACTATTTTTATCATGGCGAGATCATTGAGTGGATGCATAAACATGTTGATAAAGCAGCGCAAGAGGTGCAGCTTAAGCTGACGACGGATGCAGTAATGACAACACGCGGGCGCTTAAGTGTTTTATTGGGACGGTCCTGGTTCAGGATTCTTGCCCGGTTTTTGTACCACTTTGTACTTCGAGGCGGCTTTCTGGATGGAGTTGCGGGATTGGAGTTTGCACTGATGTTTACCTGGTACGAGGCAACGATCTATGTGCAGGCAAAAGCCGGTATTCAGGCAAGGTGATTAATATGAAAGTTTCGCTTATTTTAGCAACACTGGGAAGAGACCTGGAATTGGCTGATTTCTTGAAGTCCCTCATGAACCAGACCTATAAAAACTTTGAGTTGATCATCATCGATCAAAACAAGGACGGTAAAATCGATGCCATCGTTGAGCTATTCAAGGATTGCTTTGACATGAAGCATGTGAAAGTTGATTTTACGGGTAACGCCAGGGCCAGAGACTACGGCATAGGCTTTGTCCAGGGCAGAGTGGTCGCATTTCCCGATGACGATTGCGCCTATGACAAGGATGTTCTGAAAAAAGTAGTCTGCGAGTTTAAAAGACGCCCAAACCTTTCTATCCTGGTAGCGGGTTCGTATGATTTTTCATCAAGCCGATTCAGCATCGGTGTTAACAATCACAAAGCGCGGTATTTCTCACGCTTCCAAATGATGGGTGTCGAGTTCACGCAATTTTTTGATCGGAAAAGGATTGATGGCAAACAGTTCCATCTGGATCACGATTTCGGCATAGGTTCCAAATATTCCGGGGGCGAGGGTTTTGAGCTTTTGTATCGTTTGCTTCGGTCAGGTAGCACCGCATTTTATACGCCGGAAATAAAGATTTATCACCCGGATAAAGATCACTACAAACTCGGGACTGGAAGAATGCTGATGTATTCCACAGGGGTTGGGGCTTACATCAGAAAATTCGCCAATCAGCACGATGTGTTCATGCTGTACTACATAGTGCGCAAGATGCTTGTTGCTCCTCTCGTGAAAATGCTGCTGGCCCTGGTTTTATTGAACCCGAAAAAGCTGGCTTATTCATTTTACAACCTTGTCGGTATTTGGCGCGGGTTTATGGCGTATGGAAGGTAACTTTTGCTAGCAGAAAATGCGTTAATGGTCATGGGGACCAATATTATTAAGTTAAGCCGTCGTTCCGGCAATCCCTGCCGGAACGAAGCGCTTTCTCTCAATTCACAGTTAGATTCAGGAGAAATTTTATGGAAGTAGGTATTGTTACCACGCAT
>CAYVFT010000046.1:25534-27804 GCA_964450225.1 uncultured Crenothrix sp.
ATTCACAGTTAGATTCAGGAGAAATTTTATGGAAGTAGGTATTGTTACCACGCATATACCACCGGCCAAAGGCTACGGCGGCGTGTCCGTTACGGCCAGTGTGTTGACCAAGGCATGGGCAGAAAGAGGACATAAGATGGTACTGGTCGCATCTGACGAGTCTATTTCCGGCCGGCTAAGATCTCAGGATGTCCAGCTCGGCGGACAGGTAGATGTCAGACTGTATCGTTGCTATGGCTTCAGGCGTTGGGGTTTTGGCTTGGGCGCTATTCCTCTGCTATTCAAATTATGCCTGCAAGCGCCGGTGATCTATATCCACGGTATTGCCACCTGGCCATCCACGCTGGCGGCTATTTTTTGCGTCTTGCTCCGTCGCCCATTCATGGTGGCGGTGCATGGCGGACTGATGCCTGAACATGTCGATCTGATTCGGCGAGAGAAACCTAACAAATGGCTGTATTATCGATGGCTGACTTTTCCGACTTTGCGTCGGGCTATTGCTGTGCATTGCACCAGCGTCACCGAGGCCGAAGGCGTACGTAACGTGCTCGGCCAAGATGCGCGCATACTGTTGGTGCCGAACGGCATCGACAGCCGTGATATTCAAGTAGCTCACTATCCAGCCAGTGCAGGCATGAAGCTTTGCTTTTTGGGTCACGTTCAGCAGGAAAAGGGCATCAACGCATTTATCCGGGCCTGGTTGAACATCCGGCAACCGGCGGACCAACTGGTGATCGCAGGACGTAGCGTGGACGGCGCTTATTTCGAAGAGTTTCAGGCGCTGGTCGAGCAGGCCCAAGGGGCTATCAGTTATCGCGGTTATCTGGAGCGCGGCGAAGTGATGGAGTTGCTGGCGTCCAGCCATTTTTTGGTGTTGCCTTCAGGCCTTGAAGAGGCAGGCGGCATGCGCGAGAACTTTGGCAATGTCGTGGCTGAAGCCATGGCTGCAGGGCGTCCGGTATTGGTAGCCAGAGGCTTGGCATGGGATCATCTGGAAGAGTTCGGAGCCGGCTTCGTTTTCGATAGAAACGAAGCTTCCGTCTGCGAAGTGCTACGTAAAGCACAAGCGCTGGATCGCTTGACCTGGGAACAGATGTCGTGGAAAGACCGGGAGTATGTCGTGCATCAACTTGATCCCGTCAAACTTGGCGATAAAGTCTGGCAAGTGCTGACGAAATTTGACCAGGCTAATTTGCCGCAACCACTAGCAGAGGGTTCATCGTATGAGTAAGGTCGGCCTTATCGTTCCTACCCTAAACGCGGGCAAGCTTTGGGAGTCCTGGCTAAAAGCCTTCGAACAACAGACCCGTAAACCGGATTTTCTCTTGGTGATCGACTCTTCATCCAACGACGATACTGTTTCCTTGGCCCGCGCTCAAGGCTTTGACGTGCGAGTGATTCCCAAATCGGAGTTTAATCACGGCGGTACTCGCCAGTTTGGCGTGAATGTATTGTCGGCGATGGATATTATCGTTTTCCTGACTCAGGATGCACTATTAGCCAGACCTGATGCCATCGAACGGTTGTTAGAGGTGTTCGAAGATGAACAAGTCGGCGCGGCCTATGGACGCCAGCTCCCGCATCGGAACGCCGGACCGATTGCCGCCCACGCCCGTCTTTTCAATTATCCAGCCGAAAGTCAGCTGCGCTGCCTGGAAGATCGAACCCACTTTGGCATTAAAACGGTGTTTATATCCAATTCTTTTGCCGCCTATCGGCGCAGTGCGTTGATGCAGGCAGGCGGCTTTCCCGCCGACACTATCATGAATGAAGACACCTATGTGGCAGGAAAGATGCTTCTATCCGGGTGGAAAATCGCTTATTGCGCCGATGCCCAGGTGTTCCATTCTCATGACTACAGTTTTCTGGACGAATTCAAGCGTTATTTCGATATTGGTGTTTTCCATACCCATACTGCATGGCTGCAACAAACATTTGGCGGAGCGACCGGCGAGGGCTTGCGCTTTGTGATGTCGGAATTGCGCTACCTGATGAAACACGCACCCTGGTTGCTTCCCTCCGCAGTGCTGCGGACCGGGTTGAAATGGCTCGGATTCAAGCTGGGCACCCTGCATTCTGGATTGCCGCAAGTTATTCGTAGATGCTTTAGCCTGCATAAAACCTACTGGCAGAGCGAAATATTTATGGAATAGAGTGCATTATTCTGAAAGTGATTTTGCATGGATTTGTAAATATATTAAAAAAATGGATGGCTTCGAGGAGCGCCAGGTTGTTGCCGGCCTCGTTGTTCTGGAACTGGCCCGTTTGTT
>CAYVFT010000047.1:0-24660 GCA_964450225.1 uncultured Crenothrix sp.
TGATAGGGGGTGTAAATTTAGCCATTATACGCAATATATTTTCCGCATCCGTGACAGCTCTGGGTATAATCGGATTAAATGACGAGTTTTGACCTTAATCAATCCCGCTGCATCAATTTATTGACCAGCCGTAAATCCGTGACATCAGGTAGTTGGCTGCTGGGCGTACGCTTTCGAAGGAAGATGCTGACGCTCGCTGGTTTTTTTTCCCCGTTGCGGATCACATCATAAGCACCTTCTAAGCTCCAGTTGCTTTTGTCTTTGTGCAATAATCGTGCAACCATTTCGTGGTAGGGTCGATGCCATTGTGGATTGATCGCTTCGTCGACCATAACTGCCTCAACCGGAATCGAATCGAGCAACTTGCGCAATTCATCAATGGTGCCAAAACGATCACGAGAATCTCTGCCAAGCCAATCCTCACTAACCAGTATTTTGCTTCCTCGGAGAACCACCATGCGAGGACGCCTATCAGTCGCAGCTACGGCTGCGATCACACTGCCTTCACCGATCGAATCAGAAGCTAGTAAAACAGCTGGGTTGGTCAAGTTTTGAGTGCTGGCCATCAATGCTGATGAAACTCGATCATATCCACTGTTGCGAATGTTAACCGGAATATCAAACATCGTGAACGTTATAACAACTGCTGCACCAATCCACACTACAGCGCTGCGCATGAAGCCAGCTTTATTGTTGAGAGGCAATTTTTCAATGAACCCTTGGCAACCAGCTGCAGAAAACAACAGAAAACTGGGTAATAACTGCACCATATATCGAGACTCAATTGCAGCCGGAACTACGGTTTGGATAAACAGAATCCCGATCATTATCGCAAACAACGCCGCCCAATATGTCGAGTGCTTACCACCATGAACAATCAGAGTCACCCAGAATCCAATTACTGCTAAAGAACTAAGAACCAAACCGACAGCCTGCACTACGAAGATAGGGAATGCAACAATCGCATCCATAAAGAATGACATCGGGGCATTTGGGTCAATACCGACCATCGCACCTTTGCTCATGCCCCGGGTCAATACATACCAAGGGACACAGAGCAAAATTACCGGCAGTCCGCCGATCCAAAGCCGCCAGTTCAACAGGAGACGCCAATCGCATGTAAAGGCAATCACAACTGGGGGTACGAGCAAGAGCGACCATGCACTGCCACGGGTTAAAATGGCTGCTGTTGCAACAGTTCCAAAGATCAATGAATCAAGAGTCTTTCGCGTATTAGCAAAGCGTGCGAATTGTAAAGCACTTAGCAAGATGAGCAACGTGACTAAGTGCTCAGTCATTATCCTAGCGCTAGACTCTTGCACCAACGGCAAGGCAACATATAATGATGCAGCAAACAGTCCTGCATACGGCGAAATTAACTTACGACCTACAGAGTAGATGGCAGTTGCAGTGGTGGCTGCAACAACGGCAATGAATGTAAGCGCAGACACTCTAGATACACCGAACATCAGAAACCAGGTTCCTAATATGGCGTATAGCATTGGTGGCCAATTTCCGATTGCGACTTTGGGATAGTGCAGATAAAAGGATCGTGCGAAATCAACAGGTTGCACAACGCCAATATTACCTAGAAAGTCAAAAACCATAATCGAGGATACGAAATGTGCGGCCTCGTCTGGATGTCCACCGAAGCCACTTGAGTATGCTCCCCCTTGCCATTGGAGAAAACAGACTTCAGCAAGTATTACCAAGAAAATGCTTAGGGTTTTGCAAACTCGAATAAATATTCCAGATATATGGTCGTATTTTTTGTGATTGAAATCTTGCTCAGCATTCATTTTGGTTATGTTTAACCCCTTTACCCTCAAATTCATCTCTATATCCTTCGTATAACACATGTTAATCCAATCGATGTTACGAAAGCCACGAAGAGCACGAAGTTATTGAGAGCTTAATAGGTACCGTTCTTAAGTCTTCCGACGGCGACCTGAAAGATCACACTTTTTCTTTAAATTTCCGTGTTCTTCGTGCTTTAGTGGTAATTGTTCTTGATCATAGTGTACGTCTGTTTTCATTTTGCGCTATGTTCGCGCCAGCGTAACATCTCCCACTCACGAATCAGGTTTTTCACTCGATCTTTATATTCAGGATCTGATAGCGCCTCCTGGTAGGATTTCCATGACTTCAAGTCACTGAAAAAAAACTCTTCCGAACGAAAATCAAACAATGTTCGAACTCCATTCTGTTTTACATGGGCAATCAATGTGGGTTGAGATAAGCTGCCCACAAATTGAAATACGGTTTTATCTTTGTTTGTCCACTTGTGTTCTATGCCTAACGCTGAACGAACGACAATTTCTGCGACATCAACTTGCCCTATCGGCTCGTCAACAAAGGATGTAGGATCATTAATAATTAACGGTATTTGAGTTTGGATGTCATTAAGGGCATGGCCATGACCGAGAAACCCGTCATCAAACAAGGATTCACCATGATCTCCCAAAATAACAATTGTAGTATTGTCAAGCTGGTTCCGTTCCTGTAACGACTCAATGACTTTGCCAACCGCCCAGTCAGCATTGGCAATAGCATTCCAGTAAGTTGATGCAACCCAGTCCTTATTGTCCTGCCTGATTTCAGAACGCGGTATTAAATCATTAATAATCCGCTTAGCCATTTTCGGATGCGAATAAGGAAAATGACCTGCTTGTATGTTTATGTAGAAAAACTGCGGTTTGGCAAAATCTACCTCTTTAATTCTTGTTTCAAACTGCTCGACGATACGCTCTTCACTCAGGCGCAAGCTGCCTTGCTCCGTGCTGGGAAATACCCGGTCATCAAGCGCAGTTCTGGCATCAAAGTAAGAAACGCCTTCGTTTTTCATGCCCGTCTTTACTGCCACATCGCCAAATGACTCATCTTGACCAGAAATGATAGACACTTGGTAACCCGCAGCTTGTAAAAATTTAATTAATGGAATTCTATTTTTGTTGTTAACCAGATCTCTGTTAAATATGGCACTAATAGAGGTAACAGTATATCCCGTATGACTATAGGCATATTTTATATAAGCGCCATTTTTTGCAATTTCTCTCATAACAGGCGCTACATAATTCCCGTTTATTTTCTGATCGAGTAAATCGGCGCGAGCGCTTTCCAGAACAATAAGAATAATATTTTTACCCTGTCGAGGCCTTATTTCAGTAAGGTTGTCATTAGTATTAGCAGATATAAAGGCATCACCCAGAAAGCCATCTTCATCCATACCATTTCCAGGAATATCCAAAGCGCCCGGGTAAATAGAGGCATTAAAAGCAGCTTT
This sequence comes from uncultured Crenothrix sp., assembly GCA_964450225.1. GTDB lineage: Bacteria > Pseudomonadota > Gammaproteobacteria > Methylococcales > Methylomonadaceae > Methylobacter_C. The sequence goes on from CAYVFT010000047.1 coordinate 3,284, forward strand.
ATCCTTCGGATAGGAAAAGCTGCCATAGCCGTCGAAATCAATATCTGAAAGCTTATCCAAACTAACGCTAATGATCCGGTAAGCTGTTTCCTTTTCTAATCCATATCTTAAAAAATCATTATTAGACACGTATAATGTAATGAAGGGCGTTAAGGCAACAGCAACTGCCAATAGTTTCAGATAAGTTCTATGTTCAGTAGTGTTAGAAATGAATCGCTGAACAAGTGCCCGTTTTTTTAAGAAGTTTATAAAAAAAATCAAACAGATCGTGATAATGCCGAGGATTCCAATAAACAAAAGGATTTCATTGCTGACATAGAGTAAGGCTTCTCTTAAACTGCCACCGCCTAAATTCTTGATGATTTGCAGATTTAACGTGTCACTAAAGTAGGACAAAACCTTGAACCTGAGGGATAGCCAAATACCGGTTAAAAACACAACGATAACAGTAAAACTATAATAGACAATCAGGCCATATTTATTGAGTTTGTCAGCAACAAAAAACCAGAGGCTGGCCAATAGCCCAACCAATGACAAGTTAAACCATAATGAAACCAGAATGAATGTTAAACGTTCAGGGATTGTTTTGTATGAAAAGGGCTGTAAGAAACCGCCTGTAAATAGATCGTATTTGTAATGAAGAAGAATTGATTCAAAAATCTGGATAATGGTTACAGCAATCAAGACTACGATTAGTCGACGGTATCGTGCGACTAAATTTTCAAATTTTAAGAAAAACACTATCAAATACCTATACTTTTATTGCTCAATAAAATAGCGGTGTGTTTATGGTGTGTAATTAATGGATCAAAAGTTCTTTAACATTTTCTCACTATGAAATTCTCATAAAGGTTTATGTTTTTCTTTGTGATAAATGAGAGGAAATAATTTTATCGTTAAGATAAAAAATTTTTGGTATTGCCCTTAAGCCAATATAGTCGAGGCATTTAGTAAATGTCAGATTTTTCCATAAAAGTAAAAATGGCGAAAAATACTTCTATGTTGTTTATGTTAGGCGATTTTGATGAGTTTACTTGTCCTGTATCGCCGAATAATTAGTTTATGTTACATCCATTTTCAGACAAAAGTGAAATTTCACTCTACAAATGCGGCTATTGTAAGTGAAAGCAGGAAAATAAAACTCAAAAAATAGTTATTTTTAGTCATTGACCACGCAAGAAAAATTTATCGAGGTCATTCGTCGATAATTCTATCCAGGTGGGTCTGCCGTGATTGCATTGCCCTATTCTCTCAGTTTGCTCCATATCCCGCAGTAAGGCGTTCATCTCGGCTAAGCTCAAACGGCGGTGTGCCCGTACAGCTCCATGACAGGCGATAGTCGCCAATAATTGGTTGGATTGCTCTTGTATACGGTGACTCAAGCCATGTTCGGTTATATCGGACAGCACATCACGTATCAATGTTTCTTTATCGATATTGCCCAATAAAGCGGGTGTTGAACGAAGAATGATGGTTTCAGGGCCGGACCGATTGAGTTCGAACCCCAGTGAATTGAAGAATTCATGTTCCTGCTCTGCCAAATCGGCTTCCGCTGCACTGACGTTTATCTTGATGGGCAGCAATAAGGGTTGACTCGGCACTTTGCCTTGTTGATATTGCTGTTTCAGTCGCTCGTAGGTAATCCGTTCATGGGCGGCATGGGCATCAACCAGGATAATGCCTTTTGGGGTTTCGGCCAGTATATAAATGTTGTGCAAATGCGCAATTGCATAGCCTAACGGCGGAAATGCCTGTGTTTGAGGCAGTGGTTGTTGCTGTTTTTGTAAGGGCTGTTCTTCCGGGTACAATGATGCATAAGCTTTTATCGTTTCTGATACCGCTAAAGGCAGTGACGTTTGCTGAGGTGGTCTTTGGTTATAAACGGGCTTGAAATCATAGTGCGGGCGTGTCTGCTGTGTCGTCAATTCAGACGCCGATTGCTGGGTTACGTCCGTCGCTGGTGAGTCTGCCGAAACATCTCTAACCTGAACTACGCTGTGTTGAGGTCTTATATCGGCCAGTGATCGATGCAGGGCCGTAAATAAGAAATCATGAACCAGACGGCCTTCTCTAAATCTGACTTCCATCTTTGTCGGATGTGCATTGACATCAACCAGAGTTGGGTCAAGTTTCAGATATAACACAAAGACCGGGTGTCGTCCATGAAACAAAACATCCTGATAAGCTTGTTTGACAGCATGGGAAACCAGCTTATCCCTTATCAATCTACCATTGACATAAAAAAACTGCATATCCTGCTGACTGCGGGAGAATGTTGGCAAACCGACCCAGCCGGTTAATTGCAAGCCGGATGCTGCAAAGTCAATTTTTACTGAATTTTCACTAAAAGCTGATCCGCAAATACCCGCAATTCTTTGCTCTTGAGCGATATCAGTTGCCGCTGGTTTCAAATTGAGCACTTCTTTTTGATTATGCGAAAGGGTAAAACCAATATCGAACCGGCTTAGCGCCATTCTTTTTATTAATGTTTCAATATGGGCAAATTCGGTTTTTTCGGTTTTCAGGAACTTGCGTCTGGCAGGGGTATTATAAAATAAATCACGCACAGCAACTGTGGTACCTTGAGGATGCGGATCGGGTTGCGGTTCAAAATTCTGTTCGGAACCGTCGGCAGTTACGCGCCAGGCGCACTGTGCATCGGCGGTACGTGAAATCAGCGTAAGTCTTGCCACAGAACTGATGCTGGGTAGGGCCTCGCCACGAAACCCCATACTGGCAACCCGTTCCAGATCCTGCAAGCTGGCAATTTTACTGGTCGCATGTCGAGATAATGCTAACGGCAAGTCTTCTTTGATTATGCCGCAACCGTCATCCCTGATTTTTATCAGTCGGGCTCCGCCCTGTTCTATCTCAATAATAATTTGTCCCGCACCGGCATCAAAACTATTTTCAACCAGTTCTTTGACAACAGACGAGGGTCTTTCGACTACTTCTCCCGCAGCAATCTGATTGATCAGTTGAATGGGGAGTGAATGGATACGCATTAGCTGGCCTAAAGCAAAAGGCTATATTCTATATGAGTGGTTAAGCCAGTGGTAGTTTGGTGAAGGGATTAAAGCGCAAGACTGATTTAGCCTTGCGCCCGGACAGGAGGTTTATTGCAAATCCAATGCTGCGATTCTGTTATCGACAGGAGCTGATTGTCTGAAATAACTACGGACGCCTTTGAAAATAGCATTAGCCATTTTCATTTGATACCGGGCACTCAGTAAGTTTTGTTCTTCTGATGGATTAGAGATGAATGCTGTTTCCACTAAAATAGAGGGTATGTCGGGTGATTTCAATACAATAAATCCTGCTTTTTGCACGGAATCCTTATGCAATTCCGCGATGTTGTCGAAGCTTTTTAATACGTGATTAGCAACATTGACGCTCGCCTCCTGGGTTGCCGTTTGTGATAAGTCTAACAATACTGATGCTAAAACATCTTCTTTATCGTTAAGGCTAACACCCACTAAATCAGAAGCATTTTCACTATCCGCTAGCCAACGGGCCGCTTCACTTGATGCGCCGCTTGTGGATAAGGTATAGACGGACGCACCTTTAACATCGGCATCCTGGAAAGCATCGGCATGTATTGAAACAAATAAATCCGCTTTTGCTGCCCTGGCGATTTTCATTCGGTCTCTGAGACCAACGTAATAGTCGCCTTTGCGAACCATTACCGCTTTCATGCCCGGTTGTTCGTTAATTAATGCCCCCAGTTTTTTAGCAATTGCAAAGGTTACTTTTTTCTCCTCAGTGCCATGGGGCCCATGAGCGCCGGAGTCATTACCACCATGGCCCGCATCAATGGCAATCACTATACTGTTGGATTTTTTAGGTTCAGTCGATTTGCCGGCACTTGATTTAGTCGCGACTGTTTTAAGCTCAGGCGAGTTGCTCGTAACCAATTTATCCGCGTCATTATTTTCGGGTTTTGTGGCAACAATAGGCCCTTTATTAAACAAATCAACAATTAAACGATGGTCATCGCTAATATTAGATTTTAATGAGAATTTTTTTGAACTAATCGGCGTTTTTAAGTCAACAACAATTCTTAAATCAGTTTCATTTTTTGTACCCGCGCGTACCCGGGCAAACAATGGATGCGTGGTCGACGGCTGATTCAATGCACGCTTCAGCTGAGCATTTTTAATATCAATGACCAAACGCGACGGATTATCCATGACGAAGACCCTATGTTGTGGCGATGCCGTCACATCAAACATCATGCGATTTTGCTTTGAGGTAGTGGAATAACGCAACGAATTTACGTCAATCACTTGTGCATAACCCGACCCAGCCAATAACTGTAATCCTAGGAAAAACAAGACATTCCAGTAATTTTTCATAGCTTAGTCCCCAAAAACGATAATTTGGGTTAAATTATAGCAATACGTTATTGTTTTTACATGTTCATTGCAAATTTTTTTTGGGGCCATAGTTTATATAAAGTAACCGCCCAACCCCATGCGTTTCCAAACTAATGACTCTATCGGGTTCGGGCAAAAATCCTTTACCTTTATCAGGCCATTCAATAAAACAGACGCTGTCCTGATCAAGGTAATCTCTTATACCAATCCATTCCAGTTCTTCAGGATCGACCACTCGATACAGATCAAAATGAACTGTTTTACGGCCACCTATCATGTATTCTTCCACTAACGTATAGGTTGGGCTTTTAACCGCGCCGTCATATCCTGCGGCCCGAAGAAAGCCTCTGACCAGCGTGGTCTTCCCTGCGCCTAAATCGCCATATAAAAAAACCAAACATTTTGATGGCAAAATCTTAAATAATTCTGCGCCAAACTGTTCTGTTTCTTTTTCATTATTCAAATACTGTTGCATCAATTTACCAATAATCTGAGATAGGGCATCAAATCTCTGGCTAATAAACCTCGTTCTCCGCCCTTTTCCGCGGCCAAATCAGCCGCCTTCCCATGACAAAAAACTCCTTGTTGGGCTGCATTTTTCAAGGACAAATTTTGCGCCAGCAAACCGGCAATCACACCGGAAAGTACATCTCCCATGCCTCCAGATGCCATTCCTGGATTTCCTGTAGTAGAAACTGCAATTTCACTTGGTGAAGCAATTAATGTGCCGGTACCTTTAAGAACGGCAGTGCCATCATATTTGGCTTGAATGGCCAAGACCGAGGAAAATCTATTCTCTTGTATTTCAGCAGTAGAACAGCATAACAACCGGGCGGCTTCACCCGGATGCGGTGTTAAAATCCAGTCAGGTTTTTTTTCAGGCAAACGAGCTAAAAGATTCAAACCATCCGCGTCAATTATCAACGGTTTTTGAGTTTTTATTGTGGCCATGAACAGTTCTTTTGCCCAATCACTTTGCCCTAAGCCTGGTCCTATCACCACGACACTGGCCTTTTCCAACAACACTGCTAACTGCCCTGCATTGGCCACACCATGGCACATTAATTCCGGCCTATTCAGGTTCATTAACCCTGAGTGTTCTGGCCGGGTTGCGATACTAACCAATCCTGCGCCCACTCGTAAAGCCGCTTCTCCCGTCAGTCTCGCGGCACCGGAATAGCCCTGATCACCACCCACTATCAATACATGTCCGTAATTACCTTTGTGCGAACAACGATCACGACGTGGCAATGGAGTTTTCACAACACGGATCACTGATGAAGAAACAGCTTGAAAAACAGCATCTGGCACGTCTAACGAGGCATAAGAAATTTCACCGCAATAGTCAAACGCCTGCCCGGTAAATAAGCCTTGTTTCAAACCGATAAATGTAACCGTGCAATCCGCTTTTACCGCACATCCCATTACATTGCCGGTATCTGCATTCAAACCAGAAGGGCTATCCACAGCAACAACATGTGCTGGCGATTTATTGATACCCTGAATGGCTAGTGCATAAAGTCCTGTTACTGGACGATCTAGCCCTGTTCCTAACAGCGCATCAACAATCACGTCTTCATCAATAATCTCCTCACCCAGAAATGGAATAACCATTCCCGATGCTTCAACATAGCTCTGGTAAGCAGTATGTGCATCACCTTTGAGATTTACGGGATCAGAAAGGCTATAAACACTTGCTTTTAATCCTGCTTCCAAAGCCAAGCGGGCAACTATATAACCATCACCGGCATTATTACCGGTGCCACAAAAAACGCCCACCGATTGAGTATCCGGCCATTTATGCCTGATACATTGAAAGACTTCATAACCAGCTCTGCTCATTAATTCAAAACCAGGAATGCCACTTTCATGTATGGCAATTCGGTCAAGCTCTCTAACCTGGTCTGTGCGATAAAGTGTTATGGGTAATTTTTGCATACTAATTTTGGGTATTAAATGCATGCGAGAACGTTAAACTCAGTACGAACCACAGAAAATCAATGGAGATCAGGTTGGTGCAATCTTACCCGCCGAGTCTTTAAGTTATTGGGTTACGCTATTGCTAACCTAACCCAAACGATGGGGGAAATGAAAACTTACTGTTTTCGAGTAATATAATTAACTTCTGGTTTACCCTCGGACTCAACGAGCTCACCAATAACAAAAACGGTTTCACCCGAGGATTGCAGTGTTTCGAGAGTTGATTTTTCATCTTCTGCAGCAACACAGACAATCATGCCGATACCACAATTGAATGTAGTCAGCATATCTGCTAGAGAAACGTTGCCCTGTTTCTGTAGCCATAAGAAAATGCCAGGAAATACCCAGGAAGATAGGTCAATTTTAGCATTAAGCCCTGCGGGTAGGACGCGCGGTAAATTCTCGGTTAAACCGCCACCTGTGATATGAGCAAAAGCATGTACAGGCACTTTGTCCAATAATGCTAATAACGATTTAACATAAATTCTAGTCGGCTCCAGCAAAGCTTCACCTAATGTTTTGCCATTAAATGCGTCAGTTAGCGCTGAATGGCTGTGAGCAATTATTTTGCGGATTAACGAATAGCCATTGGAGTGCGGACCAGACGAAGCAATGCCAATCAGCTTATCACCGGCTTTGACTTTGCTGCCATCCAATACTTTGCTTTTTTCCACGATACCAACGCAAAAACCTGCCAGATCATACTCGCCGTCAGCATACATGCCCGGCATTTCCGCGGTTTCACCACCAACGAGTGCTGCGCCTGCCAGTTCACAGCCTTTGCCTATGCCGGCTATCACTGATGCTGCGGTATCAACATCCAATTTACCGGTAGCGAAATAATCCAGGAAAAACAAAGGCTCGGCGCCTTGGACGATAATGTCATTGACACACATGGCAACCAGATCGATACCTACCGTATTATGAATATCTAAATCTATAGCCAGTTTCAGCTTGGTTCCTACGCCATCGGTCCCTGAAACCAGAATTGGGTTCTGATAACGATCCAGAGGTAATTCAAACATTGAGCCGAATCCGCCCAGCCCCGCCATAACGCCTGCCGTGCGTGTTCTGGCAGCAATAGGCTTGATGCGCTCAACTAATTCATTGCCTGCCGCAATATCAACGCCGGCACTTTTATAATTCAAGCTTTCCTGGTTATGTGCGCTCAATGTTATTGTCTCATCAGAATTTAAAGTTCAGATATTGTACAAGACATCATCGTTTTTTGTGAAGGATATGAATTGAGCTTGCCAGTGCTCCGTTATTAGTTTTCAAATGATACCGAAATAGTTGAATTTTATTAAAAAAATAATTAAAGTGACTCGGCGTGTCAGTTGGTTATTGTTTTAAGAAAACACCAGATCTTGATTGAGGAGGAAATATGAAAATAACAAAAATGTTTAAATCTGCGCTATTTATTGCTGTGGTCTTATTTAATGGCGCGGCAGCCGCCTACAGCCCTGAAGAATTAGAACAAACTTGCAAAAAACCACACTTTACTGATTTTAATCTTACCGCATACAAAGCACCTGATAATATTGAAATTGCACCTGAATCAGAGTTTATTATAAAAATATCTGCCTGGGCAGATCCCAGTACCATCACGTTAACTGCCAAAAAACAACCTCTAGCTTTTACAGTGGAAAGCAATACCAGCTTTCACAAAGTCAAGGCAAAATTACCCGCATCCTTGAATGGGAGTTTTGTCAGAATTGATGTAAGTGCCAAGGCAGTATTGGGTTGTGGTGATAAGACTGGCTGGCTAGTCAAGGTGGCTGATAAATAAAAATCCTGAAGAAGGAAACAGGTATTCGGTGCCCATTATTCAATACATTTACCTCCCGTTTTCATCAATAACTTATTGTTATTAAATAACATATGAACCCATTTATATCACGGCAGCTGATTTATCCACTACAAGAAAAACTACTAAACAGACCAACGTTTCCCTATTTGGCGGAGCTGGAAAAGACTCAATGGTATTCAAGAAATGAGATTGAAGCTCTGCAATTGCAAAAGCTTCAAGCTCTTTTAAAAAGCGCCAAGGAGCACAGTACCTGGCATGCCAAACGTATTGAAAACTCAGGGATTAATATTGAAGACCTAAGCTTTGATGAATTTAAAAAAATGCCAGTCATGACCCGTGCAGATGTTCAGCAGCACGGAGATGAAATGGCCTGGCATGGTGTTCCTGGCGGTTCTTTTCGCTATACAACCGGAGGTTCAACCGGCCAACCACTCATCTTTCATTTTGGCAGAACTCGCCAAGCCTCAGATGCAGCTGGCCGCATCCGCGCCAGACGCTGGTGGGGTGTCAATGTGGGAGAACCTGAGGTTTACTTGTGGGGTGCTCCTGTAGAACTCAATAAAACGGATCGGATAAAAACAATCCGTGACCGATTGCTAAATCAACTGCTATTAAATGCGTTTGAAATGTCGCCGGAAAAAATGTCGGATTATTTGAAAGCCATCCAAAAATTTAATCCTAAATGTATCTATGGCTATGCCAGTAGCGTTGCATTACTGGCCAGGTATGCACGGCAAAATGGCAAACATATCTCCTTGCCTGATCTGAAAGTTGTTTGCACAACAGGAGAACCCCTCTATCCTGAGCAGCGCCAGGTGATTTCTGAATTCTTTAAGGTACCGGTAGCTAATGAATTCGGTAGTAGGGATGCTGGCTTTATTGCTCATGCAAACAGTCATCAACAAATGCTATTGCTGAGTGAAAGCAATATTCTTGAAGTGTTGGATCCAGATGGTAATCCGGTAAAGCCGGGCGAACTGGGCGAGGCCGTCATGACCGGCTTATGCTCGGAGGCGCAGCCCTTCATTCGTTATCGTACCGGTGATATGGTCAAATTATCACCAGATTCGGATAAAGATGGCAGAGGTTTGCATGTCATCGAAGAAATTGTTGGACGAAATACCGATTTTCTTGTTCATGAGGATGGATCCATTGTTCATGCCTTGGCAGCAATTTATGTCTTGCGTGAAACCGCCGGTGTAGAGCGGTTTAAAATTACCCAACAGGCAATCAATGAATTTGAAATCCTGATTGTGACGAACTCATTTTGGAATTCTGATTCGTTAAAAATTATTGAAGAAAAATTCAGATTACGCTTTGGCCAAGGTTGCAAAACTTATATTCAGATTGTAAATAATATTCCACCAGAAGCGTCTGGAAAGACACGACAAGTTGTTTCAAAAGTACAGCCGCTTTATTAGAGCCTGCTTGGCAATATAACGTATTGATAATACTGCGAGATTATCAGTTTTCAGAGTATTTATAGTGTACAAAAACGAGCTCTTATCCACAAAAACCTGCACTTATGATCCGCTCCTGAAGTTCGAATCAACTGAAGATAACTGAATTTGACTGGCCTTTCGAAGCGGTCCTGGATAAAAACAATCGCTGGATCAAATTAAGCCAATGTATTCCGTGTGATGAACTAGCCTCCGCAGCGCATGCTGGCCGATACCTGGTACGGCACCCGCGCCAACCGGGAGTATCTTAAACAGCGCGGCATCCAGTGTTTCGGCAAGCTGCTCGGGCGGCCGTAACAGAAAAGTAACGACAATCGCGAACACCTGCAACAGTTAAGATAAGGTAAAAACGGTTACAGGCTCAACTATATCCGCGCCAAACGCGCCAACACCTCGGTTGCCTGGAGCAACAGCATCTTCTTGGTGATGGACCTCCTGGTCCTGCAAAGGATCTTTTTTGTCCTTGTGAAAAAGAACGCCGCTGGTTTCACCGTTTTATTGGAAAACATTAAATAACTCAAGTTGACCGTTTTGCCAGCTTGTAACATAACTTTAATTTGTTTCTGTTAGCATCTCGAAAATACAAATACTTCTTGGGCAATACTTTTTCTTGTGAGGCGAATATTGTTTCTTGTTCCTTGTAATACATTGATGAAAGTTTGATTATGAACAATACCTATCGAACCATCTGGATTTCCGATTTACATCTGGGTTCTACCCAATGCCAAGCCGATGTTTTACTCGACTTTCTAAAGCACAACGAGAGTGACAAACTTTACCTGGTTGGCGACATTATCGATTTTTGGGCGCTTTCCAAGAAAATGTATTGGCCCAGGGATCATAATACGGTAATTCAAAAAGTCCTGCGCAAGGCCAGGCATGATACCCAGGTCATCTATATACCTGGCAACCATGACGAAAATGTCAGGGAGTACGACAATTATGTTTTTGGCGACATCATCGTTAAAAATTCAGATGTGCATACTTCATGTGACGGCAAGCGATTTCTGGTTGTCCATGGCGATGAATACGACACTATTGCCAAATGCCATAAATGGATTGCCAAGCTTGGCAGCGAAGGCTATGACTTTCTACTTTGGGTTAATCGCATATTACGCATATTCAGACGTTGGTTTGGTATGCAATCAAATTTTTCCCTTGCTGCCTTTGTCAAGTTCAAAGTCAAGAATGTGGTTCAATTTATTTCCGATTATGAAGAGAGTATCGTCACCACGCTTAAAGATCAAAGCCTGGACGGCGTAATTTGCGGGCATATACACCATGCTGAAATTAAGGATATAGACGGATTTTTATACATCAATACCGGGGATTTCGTGGAAAGTTGCACCGCCATAGTGGAACACTTCAATGGAACTTTGGAGCTCGTAAAGTGGCACAAGACCGAATCAGTTATTGCTCATGACGAAACCCTGGAGGTTAATGTTCATAGATAGCGAACTAACTACTAATTTGAGCTGCGACACCATTGAAAACCGGTATGAGTTTCAACGAATATAAATTCAGGATGGGCAAATTTATGAGTAAGCCGTTCGTTATGGTGTAGGGAAATATACATTCTGCCAACAACCTCATCTATTTCGGTCTGTGATTTAATAAATCCAGCGTTCCCATCTTAATATCAGGGCGAACGATTAAACCTTTTTGCTTGTCCCGGGTTCAGTTGGTAGCCGAATAGCCGAAATAAATCTTGTTAACCATTGATAAAGCAATGATTCTGGTTTGCACAGAATCGCCAGGGCAATAATCCTATGAATCGCAGTTTTTATACTATTCTCACGGCGCAGTTTTTTTCATCACTAGCGGATAACGCACTTTTGTTTGCAGCTATTGCGCTACTCAAAAACCTGAATGCTCCATCCTGGCAAACCCCGGTATTACAGCAATTTTTCGTTTTCGCTTTTATTGTGCTTGCCCCTTTTGTAGGCGCATTCTCCGATGCATTGCCGAAAGGACAAGTCATGTTTATTAGTAACAGTATCAAGATAGTCGGTTGTGCTGCCATGTTATTGGGATTGCATCCACTTCTCGCTTATGGCTTTGTCGGCATTGGTGCGGCTTTGTACTCGCCGGCCAAATACGGCATTTTGACCGAATGTCTTCCGCCCCAAAAATTAGTATGGGCAAATGGCTGGATGGAAGGTCTGACGGTTGCGGCTATCATTCTGGGTGCCATATTTGGAGGATTATTGATCGGTCATCGTGTGGAGGATCAAGTCGTCCAGCAACTGGGAGGGCTTGAGTTCAATGGTGGCATAGATACTGCTCCCGAGTTCGCAATTTTTGTCATTCTTGGTCTTTATTTAGTGGCGGCAATACTTAATTATTATATTCCCAAGCTGCCTATAGAGCACAAATTGACGAATCGAACGCCAGAGTTCCTGTTGGTAGATTTCTGGCGAAGTTTCCTGCTACTGTGGAAAGACCCTTTAGGGCAGGTATCTCTTGCCGTAACATCACTGTTTTGGGGCGCGGGAACGAGTCTGCGTTTCATTATTCTCGCCTGGTCTGCGGTGGCGTTAAAGCTTGATCTCGAGCAGGCAACTCAATTGACGGCATTAGTCGCGGTAGGCCTTGCCATTGGCTCTGTTATAGCGGCCAAGGCGGTGCCATTGGAGCACGCAGTGAAAGTATTGCCCTTGGGGATAGCCATGGGATTTGTTGTATTGGCGATGGTATTAGTGACCGACTGGCGTCTTGCGGTGCTGATGCTGATTCTGATTGGCAGCCTGGCAGGCAGTTTTTTGATACCCATGAACGCATTGCTTCAGTACCGAGGCCACCAGCTCATGGGCTCCGGGCACTCCATAGCCGTGCAAAATTTCAACGAAAATCTTAGTATTTTATTGATGCTTGGTGCTTATGCGATGATGATTGAGGCGGGGTTTTCAGTGCATACCATCGTGATTGTGTTCGGGCTATTTGTATCGGTTACAATGGCTTTGATCAACAAAAAACATAGTCATGATCAGGATTCATAGAAAATGCTCTTATCTATGTAATTTCGTATTTTAAGCTGCCAAATTTCGTTTTTCAGAGGAAGCCATGCCAAAACCCATTACCCCTTTGCTCGCCGCCGATATCATAATTGAACTCACCGATTTTCCTGATCGTCCCATCGTTTTGATTGAGCGCGCCAATCCGCCATACGGCTGGGCGATCCCCGGCGGATTTGTCGATCTTGGCGAAATTGTCGAACAGGCCGCTATGCGCGAGGCCAAGGAAGAAGTCAGCCTTGATGTGCGTCTGATAGCCTTGCTTGGAATCTATTCGGATCCATCCCGCGACAGCCGCGGCCATACGGTGACGGCGGTTTATGTAGGCGAAGCGGCGGGAACGCCGGTAGCCGCAGATGACGCCAAAAATTGCCGTCTGTTCAGCCTGAATGAACTGCCCGAACCATTAGCATTCGATCACGCCCAAGTGCTCGCCGACTATAAAAAATACCGGGAAACCGGGCAGGTGGCACCGCTCCATGACAACCTTGGTCGAGGTTCAGAAAAATCGGACAGTTTCATTATACATTGATGAAAAAACGGGTTTTTATTATGTCGGTGGGGCGGGAACAGGTCATATCAAAGCCCCCGAAGCTTTGGCGCTTTCCTTTGCCGCTGACGGCAGGGTTGCAGACCCTTATTACTCTGCTTGTTACCCGTTATTTCTTTTGCAGAGCTTGGCGGCAATTCCAGAAATATTCCTCTACAAACCTTTAAGGATAGGTTTACCGCGGGAGAGCTTATCGATATCTCAACCGCTTATGTAGAGGATGCTTATATCCGTAATGTGGTATCAAAATTATCGGCTACAGGCAATGTTGATTTAGACAGCACCATAATAAAAAACAGCATGGTTTTCCTGACATCAAAATCCCTCATATCGGCGGATAGAGCCAGGAAAATTTTAAAATAGGTTAAAAGGATTCAGTCTTCAAAATTATTTTACAAAACGCTCAGCAACCAGATTACTTTCCAATTGCTCAATCACTTCATAAGCCGGGACAAGATTATTAAAAAATTGTTCGGTACAATTAGCCCAGGAATAGTCAAGCGCATAATTTCTACAGTCTTGCGGGTCCAATTTTAACGCTTCAGTAATTGCCTTCTGCAAATTGTTATCAAGCTTACCCACTTTATCGCTGGTTATCACGTCAACTGGCCCAGTTACCGGAAAAGCCGCGACAGGTATGCCGCTGGCTAATGCATCCAGCAAAACAATGCCAAAGGTATCGGTGAGGCTGGGAAAGACAAATACATCCGCCGCAGCCATATGTTCGGCCAAGGGTTCACCGGTCAGAAAACCGACAAAAACCGCATCAGGGAATTTGGCTTTAAGTTCTTTCAACTGCGGGCCATCTCCCACAACAACTTTTGTTCCTGGAATATCCAGGGACAAAAAGGCGTCAATGTTCTTTTCTATGGCTACTCTGCCAACAAACATGGATATCGGGCGAGGCAGGGATATAAAAGCTTTATCTCGTGGATAATAAAAATCAGGGTCCACACCACGAGACCAGCGGACCAGATTATTTTTAAATCCCCTTGCGACCAAATCTGCTTCTATCGAGGGAGTGGCTACCATGACTTTTTTAGCCGGTGCATGAAACCAGCGCAAAAAACCGTAACCCCAAGAGACTGGGATTCTAAATCGCAAATTAACGTACTCTGCAAATAATGTATGAAATGAAGTAGTGAATGCCAGATCGTTTTTTAAACAATATTTTCTCGCCGCTATTCCCAAAGGCCCTTCCGTGGCAATATGAATGCGTTGTGGGGTAAACTCATCGAGTAACCTGTTTAGTTTTCTTTGACAGGCAAGCGCCAATCGAATTGAAGGGTAAGAGGGACAGGGAATTGTTTTAAATTGATCCGGCGTAATGAGATTAATTTGATGCCCCGATCGTTCCAGAGTTGTACAAGTATTTTGGATAGTTGTGACTACGCCATTTATTTGTGGATGCCAGGCGTCGGTGATGAACGCAATTTTCAATGACATAAAACCCCAGAATGGTATATCTGTTTATACTCGAGAAAAGCGGGATATGCGACCCGGAATTGATCGTCAACGGTGCTGATTCTTTAAATCGGAACCAAAGACTTTCGGGGCAGCAAGATTAGTTGCCAGATGCTAATGCTATAGAGCGAATATGACTTTTTTATGAAATCGTTCCGGTAAAAAATCTTTTTTGTTTTTGCCGGTTTTTTTTAGGGCAATATTGTGACGAGAAAACATGTTTTTATGCTTTTTATATCATGTCGGCACGGATTTAAACGCAAAGTCGCAGGTAATCGATCTTATTTTTATACTGGGAGCATTCAATGGCAGAGATCCTGAAACAGATCAGAATATCCGGGATACTTTAGATGAGAACTAGCCCCTCTGGCTTGTAGCCTGCTCCAGGGCACGGTAACGCAATCTCCACTAGTTTGAAGGTCGTCGAAAAAAAATCGAAAAATTTACAGCCTCTGAGTTGTTGTCGGCTGATTGTTCCTAATGGAGGTGAGCAAAACTGGCTTTTCGGTGCATTTCATTGCTAATGCAAAAATCATCTTTGATGAAGTGTCTGTTTTTTACATTTTTAAATGGAAAAAGCATGGACTTTAAATCTTAGAGTCTTCCGGGTTTAGGAATAGAAAGCAATACAGCCGGTTAAGATTGATCCTCATGTATAATATTTTTTTCTAGCTTAGAAACTTACACGTTTAAATATGTACAAATATGAAGGCCGCCTTATCCACGAAAGCCATGATGATGATGGGATCATTGAAGTTATCGAGCGAAATGGCGTCAGGTCCTTACATTTTGGCTCATACCCACGGCAAAGCAGTATGCTGTTAGCTGATCCGGATAAACTTGAATTGGATTATGTGCGGGCAATGACCAGTTGGTTATTATTCAAACCCACTTTGGATGATGACGCTCTGATTGTGGGTTTGGGCGGCGGCTCTTTAACCAGGCATTTATTGCAGAATTTTCCGGAATGTCGCTTGAAAGCAGTAGAGTATAGAAAAAGCGTAGTTAAAATTGCCCGCAGTTATTTTGGTTTACCGCTGGATTCTCGCCTGAAAATTATTGTTGATGATGGCGGCGACTATATACGCCAACGAACTGAGTCCTACCGGGAGCACTATAGTTTATTATTCGTTGATGCCTTCGATCACGAAGGCATGGCATCTTCAATCTGCAGTGAAGCTTTTTTTGATGCTTGCAAAGCCCTATTAAAAAAAGCCGGCATTCTGGTCATCAACCTTTGGGGAGGTACGAATAATCCCGAGTTTCAGCAAGTCTCCCTGTGGTTGGCGCGTGTTTTTAACTGGCAAACTTTATTCTTGCCCGTTCAGGGTAGAGGCAACATCATTGGGCTGGCTTTTAATGACTATTCACCGGTTTACTCCATCAAAGAATTAAGAGCAAATGCCTTGGCTCTTGAACAACATTATCAAATTGAATTTCCGTCTTTTTTGAAAGATCTAAAAAAACATAACGCCAGCACCATTAACCAAGTGATCAAAACATGATGTCCTCCGCTTTACCAACTGCACCCAATCTTTTCAGCTACCGTAAATACTGGGCACAACGTTTTGGCGTAGCGCCTGTGTTACCGATGAGCCGGGAGGAAATGGAGGAACTGGGCTGGGATAGTTGTGATGTTATTTTGGTCACCGGCGATGCGTATATTGATCATCCCAGCTTTGGTATGGCATTGATTGGACGCCTGCTGGAAGTCCAAGGCTTTAGAGTCGGCATTATTTCTCAGCCCGACTGGACCAGCGCCCGTGATTTTAGCAAGCTGGGCCGGCCTAATCTGTTTTTCGGGGTAACTGGCGGCAACATGGATTCAATGGTCAACCGCTACACCTCGGACAAAAAAATCCGCTCAAACGATGCGTATACTCCGAACGGAGCAGCAGGAAAGCGACCTGATCGCGCTGTCAATGTTTATTCGCACCGCTGTCGCGAAGCCTATAAAGATGTGCCGGTAATTATCGGAGGCATAGAAGCCAGCTTACGACGCATAGCCCATTATGATTACTGGTCGGATAAGGTACGTAAATCGGTATTGCTGGATTCCAAAGCCGATTTGCTGGTCTATGGTAATGGTGAGCGACAAATTGTTGAAATCGCCCACCGTCTGGCTCAGGGTGAAACCATCGGTGAGCTGAAAGGCATACGTGGCACCGTGCATTTTGTTAAACAAATACCCGAAGGCTGGTTGGTTAAAGATTCTACCGATATTGATAAGCCGGGGGCGCTAGGCTCCATGCAAAATCCGTATCAGGAAGAGCCGGCCTGTGACAAAAAGCCAAACGACAGCATTCCCAATGAAAAAGTGATCTCGTTCCCATGCTCCAGCGTGGGAATGCTCCGGCAACTGATCAGAGACCAGCGAACGCAAACTGTTATCCGTCTCCCTGCTTATGAAGCCGTATTGGACGATCCGATCTTGTATGCCCACGCATCGCGTGTAATGCACGGTGAAACCAATCCGGGCAATGCACGGCCTTTAATCCAACAACACGGTTCACGGCAAGTCTGGATTAATCCGCCGCCTGTTCCATTGACCACCAAAGAAATGGATGGTGTTTTTGACCTGCCTTATTCGCGTGTTCCGCACAAGGAATATGGCAATGCCAACGTGCCGGCCTTTGAAATGATTCAGCATTCGGTCAACATCATGCGCGGCTGTTTTGGCGGCTGCACCTTTTGCTCAATTACCGAACATGAAGGGCGCATCATTCAAAGTCGCTCCGAAGAATCCATCATTCGGGAAATCGAAGCCATACGCGATACTTCGCCGGCTTTTACCGGCCATATTTCCGATTTGGGCGGCCCCACAGCCAATATGTATCGCCTTGCTTGCAAGGATGAAAAGATTGAAGCCGCGTGTCGCAAGCCATCCTGTGTCTATCCGGGTATTTGCCCTAATCTGAATACCGACCATACGCCGCTGATAAAACTCTATCGCAGAGCTCGCGCTTTGCCGGGCATCAAAAAGATCTTTATCGCATCCGGCCTGCGTTACGATTTGGCCGTTGAATCGCCTGAATACGTCAAGGAACTGGTTACCCATCATGTCGGCGGCTATCTCAAAATAGCTCCGGAACATACCGAACAAGGGCCGCTGTCAAAAATGATGAAACCCGGGATGGGAACATATGACCGCTTCAAGGAAATGTTTGACAAGTACTCCAAGGAAGCGGGTAAAGAACAATACCTGATACCCTATTTTATTGCCGCCCATCCGGGTACTACCGATAACGATATGCTTAATTTGGCCTTGTGGTTAAAGCGTAACGGTTTTAGAGCAGATCAGGTTCAAGCCTTCTTGCCATCACCGATGTCGATTGCTACTGCGATGTACCATTCCGGCAAGGATACCCTGCATAAAGTCAGTCGTGCGGCGGAAGATATGCCCATTCCCAAAAGCATCAAACAGCGCCGTTTGCATAAAGCCTTACTTCGTTACCACGATCCTTTTAACTGGCCGCTATTACGTGATGCCTTGAACGCCATGGGGCGCAATGATCTGATAGGTAATGGCAAACACCATTTAATTCCTTCCTATCAACCTAAAGGAACTGTTGAATCATCGGGCAAGACTCGACATTTTAAAACCAAATATACCGGCTTCGATAATAACCGGAGCGAAAATAGCTTTGGCAAAAATAAAACGGCAAGAAAGCAAAAAAATAAATAAAAGGGCTTTGCAAAGAAATATTTTTGTGTATAATGCCATTTCTTTGCTGGTGTAGCTCAGTTGGTAGAGCAGCTGATTTGTAATCAGCCGGTCGCGGGTTCGAGTCCCATCTCCAGCTCCAAAATAAATCAAAGGGGATCAATGACTTATAAATCATTGATCCCCTTTTTTATTGCTCGTCAAAAATAGTTGCGTGGATTTTGCGTGACTTACTTCTTGCAGACCTTTTCAGCCGCAGCAATCAAATTTCCCAATTCGGCCGACGAATAATGGTCTGTAATCCTGCTCGACGAGTCAGACCATAGCGTGGTGATGGTGTGATGCTTGAATTTGCCAGGTTTCCGAAAGCGAGAAATTGATGCTATGTTCATTACGGCATGCTTTAAATCTTTTAAATAGGCAAGGATGGTACGGCAAAACACAAGTTGTTCTTAACTTGTTTTTGTTGTGACCTGTTTCATGCATTTTTCACTTTAATGCAATAAAGTTGACAAAGGCGTCTTTGCGCTTTACTAGTTGCATCAAATATATAAATGCAGAAAAATGAACATAGCCTTGATTGCCACATTCACCGCAGGACATCCCTTTCGTGAGAGCATTAAACATGCTCTTGAGGCGATACTGCGGTCGTGCAAATGAAAGATGTAGACGCAGAAAAAGGCCTGAATTGCACTGAGCTTTATCGCGTCAACCTGACTGGTCGTAAACAACCGGACTATCTTCAGCGTGGCGACATCCTATTTATGGGACGGGGTTACCGAATTTTTGCGGTATTGGTCGATCAAGACTTGGAGCGTACCGTTGCTGGCTCTCACTTCTTTATTCTTAGGGTAAAGCCCAATAGACAGGATGTGCAACCAGATTACTTGGCCTGGTATATCAACCATAAACAGGCGCAGCGCTAATTTTCTCAGCATGTCGCAGGCACGGCATTACCCCACGTCAACCGCACGGTGCTAGAGAACTTACCCGTTATCGTGCCACCTTTAGATGTACAAGAAAACATCGTAAAAGCCCACCGTTGCAGACTTAAAGAAAAAGCCTTGTTAGAACAGTTAATCGACAAGAAAAAACAGTTTTTAGACCAGCTATTGGATCAAACATTGGAACAGTATCAAGAGGAGAACGCATGACCACCCAGATCAATCAGGACGAAATCAACAACATACTCTGGAAGGCCTGCGATACCTTTCGCGGCGTAGTCGATGCGTCGGAGTATAAAAGCTACATCCTGGTGATGCTGTTCGTGAAATACATCTCCGATATCTGGCAAGAGCACTACGACCATCTAAAAGAGAAATTCGGCGATGACGAAGACATGATCTTGCGCCGTTTGCAGCGCGAACGCTTTGTGTTGCCCAAAGGCTGTAGCTTCCTAGACCTGTACAGCCAACGCAATGAAAGCAATATCGGCGAAGTCATCAATATCGCCCTGGAACATATCGAAGAATCCAACAAGCAAAAGCTAGCTGGTGTATTCAGAAACATCGACTTCAATTCCGAAGCCAACCTCGGCCAAACAAAAGACCGCAACGCCCGCCTGAAACACCTGCTGGAAGACTTTCACGATACCCGTCTGGATTTACGCCCGTCGCGGGTTGGCAATCTGGATGTGATCGGCAACGCCTATGAATATCTGATTGCCAAATTCGCGGCTGGGGCCGGCAAAAAAGCCGGTGAGTTCTATACCCCCGCCGAAGTGTCGGAACTGATTGCCGAACTGGTCAATCCGCAAGCGGGCGAACGCATTGCCGACCCGGCCTGTGGTTCTGGCTCGTTATTGATTAAATGCGGCAATCAACTGCTCAAGAACGGTATCAAAGACTTTGCCCTGTACGGCCAGGAAATCACCGGAGCCACCTGGGCATTGGCGAAGATGAACATGTTCTTGCACGGCATGGACAACGCCCGTATCGAATGGGGCGATACCATCCGTAGCCCGAAACTGATCGAGGACGATACCACGATGAAATTTGAAGTGGTGGTCGCCAATCCGCCGTTTTCATTAGATAAATGGGGCTACGCCGAAGCCGGTAACGATCCGTACAAACGCTTCCATCGGGGCCTGCCGCCGCAATCAAAAGGCGATTATGCGTTTATCTCGCACATGATCGAAACCACTACCAAGGATTCCGGACGGGTGGGTGTGGTGGTGCCGCATGGGGTGTTATTTAGAAGTTCCAGCGAAGGCAAAATTCGTCAGCAACTCATCGAGGAAAACCTGCTGGATGCGGTGATTGGTTTGCCCGCTAACCTGTTCTATGGCACCGGCATCCCGGCGGCGGTGTTGGTCTTCAAACGTAACAAAGCCGATACCAAGGTTCTGTTCATCGACGCGAGCCGTGAATATCAGAACGACAAAAATCAGAACCGGCTCCGGCAATCCGACATCGACAAGATCGTCGCCACCTATCAAGCCAGAGAAACCGTTGATAAATACGCCTACCTCGCCAGTTTTGACGAAATCAAGGACAACGACTTTAACCTCAACATTCCGCGTTATGTCGATACCTTCGAAGAAGAAGCCGAGATTGATATTGATGCGGTGCAGGCCGAAATCAGCCAGTTGGAAAGCGAGCTGGAAGGCGTGAAGCTGGAAATGGCGGGGTATTTGAAGGAGTTAGGTTATGCCAACGATTAGTACCTTTTACGGTATTATTATCCGCATGTTTTTTGACGAACACGCACCGCCGCATTTTCATGCCCAATATGGCGAATATAAGGCCAGTATCAATATTCACTCGTTAACGCTGATGGAAGGTCAATTACCTCGTCGTGCTTTGGAACTGGTGCTGGATTGGGCGGAATTGCATCAAGCCGAATTATTGCAGGATTGGGATTTATGCCAACAACATCAGCAACCCATGAAAATTGAACCCTTAAGCTGAGGAGCAACGCTATGTATTTCGATGTCATAGAAGCCAAAATTATCCGCCATTTGGAATTTGCGGTGACTTTTGCCGATGGCATGACCGGTGCTGTGAAAATCCTGCCCAGTCATTTATACGGTGTTTTCGAAAAATTAAAAGACCCTGATT
>CAYVFT010000047.1:24760-25841 GCA_964450225.1 uncultured Crenothrix sp.
AAAATCCTGCCCAGTCATTTATACGGTGTTTTCGAAAAATTAAAAGACCCTGATTTTTTCAGCCAAATCTCCGTTACCGAAGGTTTTGTTGCTTGGCCGGATGAAATTGATCTGGCGCCCGATGCCATGTATCAAGCCATCAAGCAAAATGGCGAATGGGTGTTGGAATGATGGAATTCAATCTCAGCCGAGTGAAACAGAGAATGACAGGTAATTTGCTGGAGCTGGGTTATGGTCAAGCTTGAAGAGACTATTTTCAATCGACCGCAATATCGTGGCCGCCGGGTAGAGCTGCGGAGAAATCCGACTGAGCCGGAGAAACGCTTTTGGCAGGCGGTGCGGGGCAAACAGCTGGGTGCCAAATTTCGCCGCCAGCATGGTATTGGGCATTACATTGTTGATTTTTACTGTCCCGAATGGGCATTGGTGGTGGAACTGGACGGCGACAGTCATTTCAACGCGAATGCGCAGGCTAGCGATGCCAAGCGGGATGCTTTTTTACGCGGTTTAGGATTGCGGATTTTGCGCTTTACCAATCTGGAAATCATGCAGAATCTGGACGGGGTGTTGCTGAGAGTTATGCAGAGCAACCCCACCCCAGCCCTCCCCTTGCCAGGGGAGAGTGCTGCCCCCACACGTCCTGCCGCCTTGCCAGAAGGCAATTGTTCCCATTGCGAAGAACAAGGCTGTGAAGGCGCCAACTCCTCCGGTAAAAGGCAACGACTGGAAGACGCCAACTCCTCCCCCTGCGAAGGGGGAGGCCGGGAGAGTGTAGCTCAAGGCAACGAGGAGGTAGGCAATGCACGTACCAACCCCACCCCGACCCTCCCCTTACCAGGGGAGGGAGTTAAAGCACCCGCACAAGAAATGGAAAAGCGCGAAGGCACCCGCTCCTCGTCCTGCAAGGGGCAACGGCTGGAGGGAAGCAACTCCTCCCCCTGCCAAGGGGGAGGTCGGGAGGGGGTAGCTCAAGGCAACGAGGAAATAGGCGATGCATGCGCCAACCCCACCCCGACCCTCCCCTTGCCAGGGGAGGGAGTTAAAGCACCCGCACAAGAAATGGAAAAGCGCGAAGGCACCC
>CAYVFT010000047.1:25941-27443 GCA_964450225.1 uncultured Crenothrix sp.
GCTCCTCGTCCTGCAAGGGGCAACGGCTGGAGGGAAGCAACTCCTCCCCCTGCGAAGGGGGAGGCTGGGAGGGGGTCGCTCAAAGCAACAAGGAGGTAGGCAATGCACGTACCTGAGGGATGGAGAAAGGTGTCTCTTTCAAATGTTGCAGAGATAAGAACCGGAGTCGCTAAGGGAAAGCAAAACATTAAAGACCCAATCGAATTGCCTTATTTGAGAGTCGCTAATGTTCAAGATGGTTATATTGATTTATCCGATGTAAAAAACATTCAAATTGAAAGAAACCAAATTGAACGATTCAGCTTAAAGATTGGCGATGTTCTAATGACCGAAGGCGGTGATTTTGACAAGTTAGGTCGTGGCGATGTCTGGAATGGACAAATAAATCCATGCCTCCATCAAAATCATGTTTTCGCTGTTCGCCCTGACCAGCAAAAACTGAATTCATATTTTCTAGCTGCGCTTTCAGCAAGCCATTATGGAAAAACTTATTTTCTGAGTTGTTCCAAGCAGAGTACGAATCTAGCAAGTATAAATTCTACTCAATTAAAAGATTTTCCGGTTCTTCTACCCACACTCCCCGAACAACAAAAAATCGCCCAAATCCTCTCCACTTGGGACAAAGCCATTGAAAAACTGGAAGCCCTGATTGCCGCCAAGCAAAAGCGCAAAAAAGCCCTGATGCAGCAGCTTTTGACCGGCAAGAAGCGGTTTGCTGAGTTTGAGGGGAAGTGGGAAAAAATAAAGTTGAGCCAAGTTCTTTGCGAGATTAAAAAAGAGACAATTCCTGAGGCAAATAAATATGAACTTCTCACTGTAAAACTTCATTGCAAAGGTGCAGTGAGATCGGGAAAGTATCCAACCCCGACAGAAGGAGGACGTCCATATTTTTTGCGTGAGCAAGGGGAATTGATTATTGGACGTCAGAATCTCCATAATGGCGGCATTGCAATTGTTCCGAAAGAAGCATCTGGTTGCGTTGCATCTAATGCAATATCAAGTTTTGATATTAAACGGCAAAATTCAAAGCTGTTTATTTTATACAGAATGTCGTTGCCTAAATTTTTCTCGACTGTTGATAATTTAGTTGGAGGTACAGGACAAAAAGAAATAAGCGTCAAGGAACTGATGAAAATCAAGATAAGAATTCCTAAGTTAGAGATAGAACAACAAAAAATCGCCTCAGTCCTCTCCGCCGCCGATGCCGAAATCGAAACCCATCAAAAACAATTGTCTGCGCTGAAAGAGCAAAAGAAAGGCCTGATGCAACAACTGCTGACCGGTAAGAAGCGGGTCAAGGTGGATGACCATGTTTGATCGCTGCGACCAACTGAAAACCGAACTGGACGCCCGCCGTCCGTTACCGCCACAGACCTTAAAATCCCTGCATGACTACTGGGTGCTGGAATGGACGTACAACTCCAATGCCATCGAAGGCAATACGCTGACGCTGAAAGAAACCAAGGTGGTGCTGGAAGGCATCACCATCGGCGGCAAGTCGA
>CAYVFT010000048.1:0-27177 GCA_964450225.1 uncultured Crenothrix sp.
TAAGCAAAAGATACGAAAGCAGACCGCGGCAATTAATAATTGGATCCTCTCCATGGCTGAATCGGGATAAATTCAATCTGACACGTAGGGAACCCTTGTACCTTCTCTTTCAGTCACCGCGCATCGGTTTCCGAACTCATCGCTCTGTTTAAGGCCTTGCATTTTTCCCTGACTTGATAACCCTGAGCAACACTGATCATTGCCTGGCAGGATAGTATTTTATCCTTGAAAAGCCGTCATTCAGAGGCTGCCAGTGAAGGGCATTCACATACTCTCAGAGTAGAGTAGATTATCAATACAAATTAGCCAAATCACAAAAATTCAGCTTCGCTTACGATTAATCAAAACATCAGAGTTACAAGATTTAGGGGGCGCTTGAAATTATAAAAATCAACCTTATTGTTGCAGAGTGTTCGCTTAAATAGGCTCATGATTTTATCTATTTATTAACTTTTATTATTTAATTACAGTAACTTGGTGAAGTTTAAAATGAACATTAATCCACTATCTGATCGCGTCGTTATCAAACGGAGTGAGGAAGATAAAGTTACTTTTGGCGGTGTTGTGCTTCCTGATTCGGCAGCGGAAAAGCCGGTAAAAGATACAGTGGTCGTAGTCGGAAAAGGCAAAATTCTGGATAACGGAGTACTTTGCCCGTTAGAAGTTAAGGTCGGCGACAAGGTGTTGTTCGGTAAATATGCCGGTAATGAAATCAAAATCAGTGATGAAAAACATCTGGTCATGCGTGAAAGCGACATCATGGCTGTTTTCGAAGCTTAATTATTTGTTCATGTTTTTTATCCACACCTAATATTATTTGGAGGTAATTACTAATGTCAGCTAAAGAAGTGATTTTTTCAGATGATGCCCGTCACCAAATGGCGACAGGTGTATCAATTCTGGCTAAAGCCGTTAAGCAGACTCTGGGGCCCAAAGGACGCAACGTAGTGCTGGAAAAGAGTTATGGTGCACCAATCGTCACCAAGGACGGGGTATCCGTTGCCAAAGAAATCATCCTTAAAAAAAAGTTTGAAAATATGGGCGCACAGATAGTAAAAGAGGTTGCTTCAAAGACTTCTGAAGTGGCCGGAGACGGTACCACTACCGCCACCGTGCTGGCCGAAGCCATTTTTCGCGAAGGCATGAAATCAGTGGCTGCCGGAGCCAATCCGATGGATATCAAGCGGGGTATCGACAAGGCGGTGCTTGCTGTCGTCGAGGAACTCAAATCCATCTCGGTCCCTTGCGCGGACAGCAAGTCTATTGCCCAGGTCGGCACCATTTCCGCTAATGCGGATGCCGATATTGGCCAAATTATTGCCGACGCAATGGACAAGATCGGTAAGGAAGGCGTCATTACTGTCGAGGACGGTTCAAGTATGCAAAACGAACTGGATGTCGTTGAAGGCATGCAGTTTGATCGCGGTTATTTGTCACCCTATTTCGTCAGTAATAAGGAAACCATGAGTGTGGAGCTGGACGATCCTTACATCCTGTTGCACGACAAGAAAATTTCTAATCTCCGGGAACTGTTGCCCCTGCTGGAAAATGTTGCCAAAGCCGGCAAGCCGCTGGTAATTGTTGCCGAAGATGTTGAAGGCGAAGCACTGGCGACGATGGTTGTCAACAACTTGCGAAGCATTCTTAAGATGGCGGCCGTTAAAGCACCCGGCTTTGGTGACCGGCGCAAAGCCATGCTGGAAGATATTGCTATTCTTACTGGCGGCAAAGTGATTTCCGAGGAAGTGGGTCTTAGCCTTGAAAAAGTACAGCTCGATGATTTGGGCCGCGCCAAAAAAATCCAGATTACCAAAGACAACACGACTATCATCAATGGCGCCGGTCAGAATCACGAGATCAAGGCGAGAGTCAAACAAATTCGCCAGCAAATTGATGAGACAACGTCCAGCTATGACAAGGAAAAACTCCAGGAGCGCCTGGCGAAGCTAGCGGGCGGCGTTGCCGTGATTAAAATAGGAGCCGCAACCGAAATTGAAATGAAGGAGAAAAAAGCACGCGTAGAAGATGCCTTGCACGCAACCCGGGCAGCCGTCGAAGAAGGTGTTGTTCCCGGTGGCGGCATTGCCTTGTTGCGTTGCCAGAACGTCGTTAAAAACATGACCGGCGATAATGCCGATCAGAACGTCGGAATTAAAATCCTTGCCCGCGTGATTGAAGAACCTCTGCGCCAGATTGTGCAAAATGCCGGTATGGAACCCTCCGTCATCGTCAATCAATGTGCCAGCGGCACAGGCAATTTCGGCTACAACGCGGCTACGGGAGAGTTCGGCGACATGTTCGACATGGGTATTCTGGATCCCACCAAGGTCACCCGCTTCGCCTTGCAAAATGCCTCATCGATTGCCGGTTTGTTATTGACCACGGAAGCGATGATTGCTGAACTGCCTAAAGAGGAGAAAGCCAGCTATCCAGGCGGCGGTATGGATGAAATGATGTAATTTAACGCGGAGGGAGGTTTGGCATCAAAGATGCCTCTCTCCCACAGACTCATGGTATTTGCACAAAAGTGCCCGCTCCTTCTCCCTTGAGGGAGAAGGTTGGGATGAGGGGGAATATAACCAGTTTATTTATCTGGCAGCACTTCCAGGCGTTTTGGCTTTTACAAAAGGTTAATGCGATGAAAGTAAAAAATATTGTGCGTGACCTATGGGCTAACTTGTTTAAAGAGATGCTTGCCCTGACGTGGTATGAGCGTTTTGAGCACCTTATTGCCTTGATGCTCACTATTCTGGTAAGCCTTATCATGCTTGTGGCTATGTTTCGCCTAAGCGTAGGGATTATCCACGATTTGGTATTAGGATTTCTGAACCCGCTTGAACACACGGTTTTCCAATCGCTATTTGGAGAAATCATGACCTTGTTGATTGCCATGGAGTTTAATCATACGATTCATCTGGTTGCGATGCGTAAACAGAACATCATTCAGGTTAAGACCGTACTCTTGATTGCCATCCTTGCTTTGGCGCGAAAGGTTATCATTTTGGACATGCATCGAGTCTCTACCGGTCAAATTGAGGCTTTAGCGGCAATTACCCTGGCACTGGGCATCGTCTATTGGTTGATGCGTGAGCGGGATGACCGCTTGATAAGGTCCGAAGACAATTGAAACTAGGTATTTATACGTATTGTTTTTTTTGTGGGGGGAGTCTAATAAGTCAGGTTGGCTTTTTGCCATGCGCAATCCAAAAGTTTAAAGCCGGCCGCATACATTAACCATAGTGGAGATGCAAAATGGCTGAAACTGTTGAACAAAGTGAAAATATTATAAATTCTGTTCCCGAAGCGCCCGGCGAAACGATATGTCTTCCGGATCGTGACGCCAGGACTGCCGAGCTTGCTTATTACAAGGCTGAAAGCAGAGGTTTTGAACCGGGTCACGAACTTGATGACTGGCTTGAGGCAGAACGGGAATTTTTGCTGTAGTGAAGAAAGGGAGCGGCGAAACATAAAATACACCAACACCCTGTAAGGTAAAAAATTCATTATCAACTTGAATAAATACTGGAGAACGTTATGAGCACTAATGAAAAAGATACGAAAGAAAGCACGGAAGTCATCCCCAGCAGACCCGCTGGCAGTTTGCTTTCATTTGACGAATTTGATAATTTTTTTGATGATTTTCTTTCCCGCAGATGGTCTCGCTTGTTAGACTGGAATTTTCCTGCCGGGTTTGACAGAGGATTTCCAAAAATTGATATCCTCGATCACGACAATGAAATAGAGGTTCAGGCTGCATTACCGGGCATTAAAAAAGAAGATCTGGATGTAACCATCAATAACCAGACGATTACCATCCGAACTTCCACCAAGGAAGAAAAAAAAGAGGAGGAAAAAGGCAAATATTTTCGCCGCGAGATCACACGGGGTGAATTTCAGCGTACAGTGTCCTTGCCCGATAATGTCGATGATGCCAATGCAAAAGCATCATTCAAGGATGGTATCTTAACAGTAACCATTCCCAAAACAGAAAAGAGCAAGCGTAAAACCATCGAGATTAAATAGCCTGAATTTTTCTGGCGACTGGTTTTCATCCGGTATCAATCATGGATGATTGATACCCTTAAAAATCAGGAAGTTGAACCACATTCTTTTTTTACTCAAGCGACACAAAACCACGGAGAGTCAAAATGTATAATAATCGAATCCTAGTTGCACTAGCTGCTATATTGGTTATTATCCTGGGAATACAGGCATATATGATTTTTCAGTTGAATGACAGGCTCAATCAGTTGAGTGGGGAGGAAAATCAAGCTGGCAGCCCTCAAATTAAAATACCAAAACTACCCAATTTAAATTTCCCCAAGCAGGTGCCGGATGACGAGCCCTTTAAGGATCAGCCATGGAATCCTTATGAGGAAATGCAGCGTATGCAAAAAGAAATGGAACAGCTTTTCGATGATTCATTTTCGCGTTTTCATATGAACACGCCCTTAGGCAGTTTAAGTAAAGTGCCTGACGTCGATTTACAAGAAAAAGCAGATCAATATGTGGTAACAGTAAATGTACCGGGTGCAGATGAGTCCTCACTCGATGTGAAACTGGAAGACCGGATTTTGCATATCTCGATTAAAACGGAACATGCCGAGGATCAAACTGATGAAAAAAATGGCCAGTATAATTTTCGTGAACGTTTCATGGGTGAATTTCATCGGGCATTGACTTTACCGGGACCTGCAGACGTGGCTAAAATGAAAACTGATTACCGAAACGGCGTGCTGACTATCACCATTCCGAAGCAATAGAAACTGTAAATGTGTAGCTAAAATGGTTTTATTTAACCGTCTTTTCAATTGTAATGCAGTCTCCAGCAAGGCAGACAGCTTCAAGGAATCTAAGGGGTTAAGCAAGTTCTCGTCGAAGCCGGAGGACTCTGATTATTCAACGTATTCTGCCCCCCCCCATAACCGCTGATATCGGGCAGGCCGATGTCCAGTAGAACAACCTGAGGCAGGAAAAACCTCGATTTCTCTATCGCCTTTAATCCACAGTCTGATCAGTTGTGCCATGTGAGTTACCTGTCAATCGATAATCTTGCTGCACCATTCCAGCGTTGTATCGGTAGCGCTCTTGGTTTTAACATTTATACGGCATTACTGATCGGCGCCATAGGCTTTCCGAGTTCGTGTTCCAACAGGGCCAAAAATTCATTTTTCCGTCGATCTGTCTCTTGACGTGCTATTTCCGTTTGCTTGCGTTTGGTTATATCGTGGGCCGTGACGGCCATGTTATGCCCATGCTCATGACGTTATAATTTTCTTCCCGCAGATGGATTTGACCGCTTCAAATTGGTGCAAATCGGTCTGATGTTTGCACTTAAACGGTCATTACCCTCCTGATAAAAGCGCTTTACAATGTCTTAAATATTTGGAGAGAAAAAATTAACACTGGCTTTTGGCTTGTAGCGCAGTTTCGATTTCGATAAAAATCGAATTTCTGATCTGGCTGATTTAACTTGGAATAATTATTGCTCCTTATTCAAGCAACGGTTGTCGAAATAAATTTAGCATGGATATTGAACAATTAAATGAAACAGCGATTGGTCGTTATTGGTAACGGCATGGCCGGCATGAGAACGGTTGAAGAGCTGTTATCGGCAGCACCCGAAAAATACGATATTACTGTGTTTGGTGCAGAACCTTACGGTAACTATAATCGTATCATGTTGTCTTCGGTACTGTGCGGCGAGAAAACTATTGAGGATATTGTTATCAATGACCGCCAGTGGTATATCGATAATGGTATTCGTCTGCATGCCGGTAAAAATAAGGCGGTAGTCCGAATAGACAGGACTGCCCGCAAAGTTTATGCCCAGGATGGAACCTGCGCCGAATATGACCGTCTCCTGATCGCCACGGGTTCCAAAGCTGTTATACCCCCAATTCCAGGCAATGATCTGGAAGGTGTCATCAGTTTTCGTGATATTTTCGATGTCAACAGAATGCTATCCTACTGTAGAACCCATAAAAAAGCTGTAGTACTTGGCGGCGGCTTACTGGGTTTGGAAGCTGCCAATGGTCTTGTTCTTAGAGGCATGGATGTCACCGTTATTCATAACAATGAAGTATTGCTTAACAGACAAATGGACAGACAAGCGGGTGAAATGCTCCAGAAAGAACTGGAGCTAAGGGGATTGAAATTTAAGATGGCCGCCAAAACGCAACGCCTGATAAGTGATGGCAATGATCATATCACCGCTGTGCGTTTTGATGACGGCAGCGAACTCCAATGTGATCTGTTCATAATGGCGATAGGTGTGCGTCCCAATATAGTACTGGCTAAGGAGGCAGGAGTTTATTGTGAACGAGGTATTGTGGTTAATGATACGCTGCAAAGCTACGACCCCAGCATTTACGCGGTAGGCGAATGTATTCAGCATCGGGGTGACACCTTTGGCTTGGTCGCCCCGCTATTTGAGCAGGCGAAAGTATGCGCCAATCATTTGAGCGATCATGGCGCCGCCGAATATGTCACTTTGCCGACAGCAACCAAGCTCAAGGTGACTGGAATCCATTTATTTTCTGTAGGCGATTTCATGGGTGATGAAAGCTGTGAAAACATTCATTTTAGCGATCCCGCTTTAGGTATTTATAAAAAACTGGTTATAAAGGCTAACAAGCTGATAGGCGCCGTGCTTTATGGTGATACGGCTGATGGCAACTGGTATCAGGAATTGCTGGAGAAAGAAGAGCCTGTTTCCAGGATGCGAGATATGCTGATTTTTGGCAAAGCTTATGTTTGAGGTACAAGGTCAAAGGCGCAAGGCCAATAAAACCCCATACTGTTGCTTATTTTGCATTGTGCCTGAGAAGGGATTGCTTTATGAATAACAATACCATCATACAAACCACTTGCCCCTACTGCGGCGTAGGTTGCGGAATTAGCGCGCAAGTCAATGAACAAGATCACCAGGTCATCATCAGGGGTGATAAGTCACATCCCGCTAATTTTGGCCGTCTTTGCTCAAAAGGCTTGGCACTAGGCGAAACCGTTGAACTTAAAGGGAGATTAGTAGAACCCAAAGTGTATGGCCGTGATGCCGGTTGGGCTGAAGCACTGGATCTCGTCGCCGACTCCTTTATTAACACGATAAAAAAATACGGCCCTGATGCCGTGGCTATTTATGGTTCAGGACAACTGTTGACCGAAGACTATTATGTCGCCAACAAACTGATGAAAGGCTTTATCGGTAGCGGCAATATGGATACCAATAGCCGTTTATGCATGTCTTCTTCCGTAGCTGGACATAAGCGGGCTTTCGGTTCTGATACCGTGCCGGGTTGCTATGATGATTATGAACAAGCCGAGATGATTATTCTGATTGGCTCCAATACGGCCTGGTGTCACCCGGTCAGTTTTCAGCGTATCCGGGCAGCAAAAGAAGCTAATCCTGCATTAAAAATTGTTATCATTGATCCTCGCCGTACTTCCAGCTGTGACATTGCTGATCTGCATTTACCTGTCGCTATCGGTAGTGACACTATTCTGTTTAACGGACTACTGCATTTTCTAAGCCAGCAAAACGCTCTTAATCAAGAGTATATCGACGCACATACTGAAGGCTTTTCTCAAGCCCTGAATGCAGCTACTACCAGCAGCGATACGATCGAAAAAGTTGCCATACAATGCAAGGTGAATGTAGAAGACTTGCAATGTTTTTATCAGTGGTTTGCAAGTCACGAAAAAGTCATGAGCCTATACAGTCAGGGCATCAATCAATCTTCATCGGGCACTGACAAAGTCAATGCCATTATCAATTGTCATCTGGCAACTGGACGAATTGGCAAACCCGGCATGGGGCCTTTCTCGCTGACGGGACAACCGAATGCCATGGGCGGCCGTGAAGTTGGCGGCTTATCCCATCAACTGGCGGCGCACATGGATTTTTCCAGCACTGCCGATATAGAACGAGTCGCGCGATTCTGGGGCACTCATAATATTGCAAGGAAATCAGGGCTTTCCGCGGTCGAACTCTTCGACGCTATTTACGATGGGACAGTAAAAGCCGTGTGGATCATGGGGACAAACCCGGTTGTCAGTTTGCCTAACGCCAACAAGGTGATCCAGGCTTTACAACGCTGTGATTTTGTTGCCGTTTCCGATTGCATTGCCAACACCGATACCACTGCGTTGGCGCACGTTTTATTGCCCGCATTAGGCTGGAGTGAAAAAGACGGCACAGTGACCAATTCCGAACGTTGTATTTCTCGCCAGCGCGCCTTGTTCAGCCCGGCAGGCAGCGCCAAACCGGATTGGTGGATTATCACTCAAGTCGCGAGGCGCATGGGTTTCGAACAGGCTTTTCATTATCAGAACGCCAGCGAAATTTTTCGTGAACACGCCGCGCTTTCAGGTTTTGAAAATAACCCCGAGCAAGGGCTACGCGATTTTGATATATCCGCATTTGCTGAAATCAGTCAGCACGATTATGACCGCCTGCAACCGGTTCAATGGCCTATCAATCAGGCATATCCACACGGCAAGACGCGCTTATTTGATGATGGACAGTTTTTTACCGCCTCAGGCAAGGCTCAGTTTATTGCGATAGAACCCCGGCCACCCGCTAATTTGCCGGATATAAATTATCCGCTGATATTAAACACGGGTCGATTGCGTGATCAATGGCATACCATGACCCGTACTGCCATCGCTGCGAAGTTAAATCAGAACAAACCTGAACCTTTTGTCGAAGTGCATCCAGTCGATGCACAGAGCTACGCATTATTGCCCAATACCCTGGCTATTATCGAAAGCCAATGGGGATCAATGATTGCGCGTGTGCAAATTACCGACAGCCAGCAACAAGGTTGCCTGTTTGTACCCATGCATTGGACTGAACAATATGCCAGCCAGGGACGTATGGGTGCATTGGTCAATCCTGTTGTTGACCCAGTTTCCAAACAACCGGAAAGCAAGCATACACCCGTTCGAATCAAGGCTTATCAGCCTATCTGGCAAGGTTTCATCCTGTCACGGCGGGAACTGACAGTTACCGAGTCTGAATATCGGGTCAAAATTAGAGGAGAACAGTTTTACCGTTACGAACTGGCGGGTGAAACCTTGCCTGAAGACTGGCGCAGTTGTGTGAGAAAAAATCTGTGTATCACTTCCGCCGAAAATCCGCAGTGGCTGGAATATCAGGACTCCGGCAAGGGTAATTACAGGGCTGCAAAGATTGTCGATAATCAGCTGGAAACCGTGATTTTTATTGCCGCTGATAGCAATCTTCCTGATCGTAGCTGGTTAACCAGTTTATTTGTAAAGACACCATTAGCGAAAACAGAACGAATGGCATTACTCACTGGCATCCCGCCTTTGGGAGTTCCCGATGTCGGTATTATTGTCTGCGCTTGCTTTAATGTCGGTGAAAAGACTATACGAACGGCGATCAAGGAAAAAGGACTTACAACTCATCAGGAAGTGGGTCAATGCCTTAAAGCAGGGACTAACTGCGGATCGTGCGTGCCTGAGATCAAGGCTTTGTTATAACCTATTTGTTTAAGAAAACAGGCTCGACTGATCTTTTTTCAATTGGACAATGCTCTCTTTGGGTACGTGAAAAACATTCTTGAATACCCTGTTCATCACCGAGATCAACTGGCGGAATTTATAAGCGTTATGATGGGAGTCCCCCTTTTGCTCAGAGGAACGCCAACTCTCTTCGTCGGATATACGCAGTTCCACGCCCAGGGTATGCTGCTGGGTTTTTTTGTCAACCAGGTTTCTTCTGGCGTATATCGGCGTGCCCGGGATCATGATCTTATGCGTTTTGGCATCCCTGTGGATCGGCAGTGAAAAACTGATCTTGCATTGGAATTTTCTGTGGCCTAAAGAGGAATGCTGGTTTTTTGCCGCATTCATGCTCAGCGCTTCATAGAACGTCTTCGCATTGGCAAGCAATTCCTGTTCAGTGGATGCTTCTTCATGACCAGCACTTTGTGAAAGGCTGATCATCAGCCTTCGCACTGCTTCTTTCATGCTTTCCGGATCATCAAACAGGGTTTGGGTTATGGAAAGTGATGCCGTATTTTCCTGGAGAATGACACCCTTTTTTTGTAATGCATGGAAAAGTTTCAATGTGTCATCCTTGTCCTTCAATATAAAGGTGATGGCAAGAATATCCCTGATGTCATACGCTTCTCCTTCCAAATCCTTCCCTAATTTGGTGACCATACTTTCCGGACTTTTTAACCGGGCTTTGATTTCCGTGATATCGACCCGAACGCCGTCCCCGCTATCGAAAACATGCCAGTTTTTTTGCTCAGCAAATGTTATGGACTCTTTAAGTTTATGAAAAAAAGTGGAAATTTTGACGAAAGCGTTTTGCGCCGATTCGCTTGCCGGAATGAGTTTAGGATTTTCCCAGTCATAATTATAAAGATCATCAAGGTTTTGACTTTCAGTTTCCAGAAAAAAGCCCAACTGAGCGTAATCATTAATATCCTGGCTCTCTTCTTCAATGGACTTGATCAGATACCCCATCTTTAACATGGAACAAGCTGCTTGCTGCCATTCATGCGGGATTTTCAAGTATTTACCCTGATAACCATGAAACACAGCCGGATATTTTCCTGAAGAAGCCAAAAGAAAAAGATGTCGTGGATCTTCATTGACTAGCTTTTGAAACCCGGCATTATTCAAGATCGATTCTACCTGTCCAATTGCTAGCAGGTTAATCCGGTAGAGATCAGCGTTGATGGAATTTAAAGCAAGGAGTCCATTAAGTTGCGTCTTAACAAACGGGAACATCCAGTTGAAAAAATAGTTATATGTCCGATTAACATAATTTTTTGCCCTTTCCCGCTCACTTTCCTGAAGCTCCCCATTACCTATCATATCGAACCCGCGGTTGCTCATCATTTTAGCTGCCTGCTTGAGCGCCGGTTGATAATTGTCCGCAGATAATAATAAATAGGGACTCATCTCGGTTCTATCCAGAATTGAACCGAAAATTTCATGGTGTAGCTCCTGACTTGATGATCTCTGTTCCATATTCAGTTCTCTGGATAAGAGTCGCTCCTCATATTTATGCTTGGGAAATGACACAGCAGCTTTTTCAGGTTAGATAAAACCAAAGCCTTGATGGGGAGGCTTTTTTGTACGCCTAACTTTCTGGTCTAACTGCAATCAAGAATTTAATTTATTCATCACCGCCGCCATATCACCGGTAACCATTTGGCCAATAAAGCTTCTACTCATATCGAAAGCGTTAACCAACAATTCCCATTCTTGCTTTGATGGTGAAGACAACACAAAATCCGCAACAACCTTTCCGGCCGCAGGGCGACCGATACCTATTCGTAGCCGGTAAAATTCTTTTGATCCCAAATGCGCAATTATGTCTCTTAAGCCATTATGCCCTGCATGACCACCGTCTTTTTTAAGTTTTACTACGCCAGGATTGAAATCCAGTTCATCATGAACAACGAGAATTTCTTCAGGAAGTAATTTGTAATAACGGGAAATTTTGCCCACGGATTGTCCACTTCTATTCATATAAGTGTCCGGTTTTAACAGCATGACCCTGCCGTTTGCAATACTACCTTCTGCAAACAAGCCTTGAAACCTGGATTCATTGAACCAGGTACAGCCCAACTCCTGTGCCAAGGCGTCTAAAAACAAAAACCCGGCATTGTGCCGGGTTTTTTCGTACTGCCGGCCTGGATTACCCAAGCCAACGATAAGTTTAATCATTTTTAAACCATAAGCTGCCGCTTTAGACAGCAGTCTCGTCTTTACTGGCTTTTGAAGCCATCATGGAGACAACGGGCAAATCATGCTCTGCCCCTTGAGCTAAAACCGCAATCTCGACACCTGCTGGCAATACAATTTCAGAAAGATGAATTGTTTCGCCAATATCCAGATTAGCCAGATTTACTTCAAGATATTCAGGCAACTTTGAAGGCAAACATGAAACCTCTACATCAACCATGGAATGGGTTGCAATACCGCCTTTTTTTCCACCAATGGAGGTATGCTCATTGATAAAATGCAACGGTACATGTACTTTTACCGCTTCGGACATGTTAACCCGGAGAAAATCCAGATGCAAAATCTGAAATTTAGCAGGGTTACGTTGAACACCCTTCAAAATCGCTTGTTCTGTTTTCCCATCGACTGTGATATCTAGTACATGCGAATAAACCGCCTCATGCTCAAGATGCTTAATGACTTCGTTATGATTTAAGACCAGCATTTGAGGCTCTTTATGGCCACCGTATATCACCGCAGGCACCTTTCCTTGACGACGCGCGCCTCTTGCTGAGCTCTTACCTGATCGCCCACGACTTGCGGCCACAAATTCAAATACATTCGACATTTTTTCTCACCATTTTTTCAGGAGTCCGTGCATTAGGAGCACGCACATTTAATTCTCTCAATCAAAAACTATTGATCTACTTATTGTTAATCTACGTAAAGCGAACTTACCGACTCGCCTACTGCAATACGTCTGATAGTCTCAGCCAACATCTCTGCAACACTAAGTTGTCTTATTTTTCCTGACTTAACTGCTTCCTGACTCAGTGGTATGGTATCCGTAACAACCAACTCATCAAGTTCCGAGCCATTCAGGTTTTTCATAGCAGAGCCTGACAATACAGCGTGAGTACAATAAGCAACTACTTTTATTGCACCGTGTTTCTTTAACGCAGCCGCCGCATGACACAAAGTCCCTGCCGTATCAACTAGATCATCAATCAACACACAGGTACGGCCGTCAACATCACCAATGATGTGCATAATCTCTGAAACATTAGCCTTAGGTCTGCGTTTATCTATAATGGCAAGATCAGCATCATCCAGTCGTTTGGCAAGGGCACGCGCTCTAACCACACCACCAACATCAGGTGAAACAACAATCAGTTCCTTATATTGTTGCCGCCACACATCGCCCAACAGAATGGGTGATGAATAAACATTGTCTACAGGTATGTCAAAAAAACCCTGAATCTGGTCGGCGTGCAAATCAACCGTCAAAACGCGATGAGCACCCGCTTGTTCAATCATTTTAGCAACCAGTTTGGCGCTAATGGGCACCCTGGCTGAGCGCGAACGTCTATCCTGGCGCGCATAGCCATAATAAGGCATTACCGCAGTAATTCGCGATGCTGAAGCCCGTTTAAGAGCATCAATCATCACCAGTAATTCCATTAAATTCTCATTAGTAGGTGAACAGGTCGGTTGAATAATAAAAACATCCTTGCCCCGGACGTTTTCTTGAATTTCTACCGCAATCTCACCATCACTAAATCTACCGACAGCCGCCATTCCCAGGCGCATATTCAGTTTTTTAACTATTCCGTCAGACAAAGCCAGGTTAGCATTTCCAGAAAACACCATCATAGAGGTGTCATTCATTCAAGCACTCCCAAATTGAATTTAACTGAGTGGAGGTAAATGGCTGGGTCGCAAGGATTCGAACCTTGGTATGCGGAGATCAAAACCCCGTGCCTTACCGCTTGGCGACGACCCAATAATTAAGATATATACTTACCAATCTTTAGCTTTGAAAGCAAAGGCGATTCATTTACACCCTTTGTCAAATAAACCTGCCACTTATTCTTAAGTGACTCATAGGCATTGACTGCTGCATCTTCTGAATCAAACTGTGCAAAAACGCAAGCCCCTGTCCCGGTTAGTCTCGCCTCTGAAAACTCAGACAAGGCAACCAGCGCATCCTTAACAGACTGGTAATGCTCACAAACCACCTCGACACAATCGTTTTGATGTTGGCCTGCTGTAAAGTCGCTCATTGTGATTGATTTACTGTTCCGTGTCAAATTTTTAGCTGAAAATATTTCTTTGGTATTTACATGACATTCAGGCTTAATAACTATAACCCACTGCTCCTGAAGACTTATCTTTTCAAGTTTTTCGCCAACGCCTTCTGCCCATGATGAATAGCCATAGACAAAAACAGGCACATCCGCACCCAAAGTCAGCCCAAGCTCTATCAATTTTTCTATTGATAACTGCAGCCCCCACAATTCATTCAACACCACCAAAGTCGTTGCGGCATCTGAACTGCCACCACCTAGACCGCCTCCCATGGGCAGGTTTTTTTCTACCTCGATGCACACGCCTGACTCGCATCCTGTTTCCGCTTTTAACAGCTTCGCCGCCCTTACTGTTAAGTCATCCGCTTCTGCCACACCCGGAATGGTCTTTTGCAAGCATACTCGTCCATCATCAACTGGGTGAAATGTTATCCAGTCGCACAAGTCTATGAATTGAAACACTGTTTGCAACAAATGATAACCATCAGGCCGTTGCCCAACAATCCGCAACATTAAATTTAATTTTGCCGGTGCAGGCCATTTTTCCACCCATATGGACTGATCATATTGCTTTTGTGTCATTTAAAATCCATTGATCTATGACTAATTTTAATTTGACTTGCTCATTCGTGACAGTGATTTTACGCGGCATAGACTGATCATCGACGGGCTGCATTTGTTTGTATTCAATAAACCATCCAGCCTGCCTGAAACCATTGGCAGTCTCTACAAATGCGCTAGTTGGCTCAGGCAAACCTACCACCCAATATCGTAATGAATGCACCGGAACGAACATGCCCAGCTGTTGATTAATAAATTCTTCAGGCTGTTCTGATGATTGCGCCCGTCCGTCCCCACGATCTATGGTAACTAAATCGCCTGATAATTGAATGACAGTTGCACCCTGCCCCCAGGGTCCAGATAACTTTATTTTTTCATCATCAGGCTGATGCCCCCAGTTTATACTTGCCGACCAGGAATCATTTTTTCCGGTCAAGGCCAACCTTCCGTCAAACGACCACCGCTCCAGTTGGTAAAGATGCTCTCTTGCAATCTTTGAATAATGTACTTCCGGCTCTACAGGTACGACAGAACAGCCAGACAGTATCAGGACAAGGCACCACCAACCCAGCCACTTTACTTCACATCTTTTAATCATTTTTGTGCGCCATTCAATATTCTTCGTTGAAAATCCAGTAGATATTCATCGTCTGGTGCATCTTTTATGGCTTTGTTAAATATTTTTTTGGCTTCATCTTTTTTATCCAAAGCCCATAATACCTCTGCGAGGTGAGCTGCTATTTCATTTTCCGGCTGTTTTTCATAGGCCTTTTGCAAATATTCCAGGGCTTTTACTTTATTCCCCAATTTAAACTGCAACCAGCCATAACTATCAATTATGACCGCTGCCTCCGGCTCAAGCCTCAGCGCTCTCTGGAGGTATTTTTCTGCCTCAGCATACCCGTCAGGATTGTTCAACAGGGTATATCCCAAGGCATTTAATGCCTCGACATTATCAGGTTCCATTGCCAATATTTTTTTCAGGTCCGCTTTGGCAATTTCTGGCTTATTGACACGCTCCGCCATCAAAGCACGTGTATATAACAGCTCTTTTTGCTCGGGAAAATCAACCAGCGCATCAGTCAGCAGATTAAATGCCTTTTCATATTGCTTTTGCTGGCTATATAACTCTGCCTGCACTAACAGCAATCGCAATTTTTGTTTAGGAAACTTGTTCTGCAAGATGCTTAATCTTGAGTTGGCTTCATTAAATTGTTTATCTTTCGCAAGCAAAGAAATCGCTGAAATTGATGCATCAAAAACAAACGGCCCCTCCATTACCTTATCAAACCAAACCAGCGCGTTTTTCGTATGATCCCGTTTTTCTTCTATTTTTCCCAAATAAAAGCTGGCCTGGTATTGCCACTCAGGTTGCTCTAACAGCTTTTTAAAAATGCCTTCAGCCCGCTCATCCTGCTCCAGTTGCATATAAATTAAACCCAGAGCAAATTGACTTTCTATATCCTTGGGATCTGCCGAGCTAATATTCTGATAAACTTCAATGGCCTCTTCATAATTCTCTGATTTTATTAACACCTGCGCATACATTTTGTTAATTTTACTATTGTCTGGATACTTGAGAGACGCCTCTTTTAATAAGGCTTTTGCTTTATTCAAATCCCCTGAAAATACCGCTATCTGAGCTTGAAGAATCAGCGCCTTATCCCACTCAGGACGCACCTTCAAAGCTTGCTGTACTTTTGTTTCAGCCAGATTTTTATCCTTCTTCTGTATAGCCAGTAATGACTGCATGTAATAAATCTCAGCCTGGCCTGGCTGCTGGGTTGATAAAGTATCCAGTGCATCATTAAGAGCAGATATCTTGCCGTCCGATTGCAACACACTGGACAACTCAAGCAAAGTATTATCGAAACCTGCCGGATCAACTTTTAGTAAAACACTTAAATGTTCGACAGCGACTTTCTTTTTTCCATCCCTCAATGCCGTTAGTGCAGCAATTTTTCTTGCTGCCTGGTTATTAGGATCTTGACGTAGCCATAAAGCCAGCGCCTCATTAGTTTTATGGCTATCTTTCATGTAGATAGCAATCATTGTCGCCCTTTCAGCAAATCTTGGGTCATGCACACGCTTGGCAGCCTCCATGTAACCCTCCAAAGCAATACTATATTGCCCCCTTTGTCCGGCAAGCTCCGCCGTCAATAGCATAAAAAGAACATCAGGATCGATTGAGGTTTTTTCTTCCTTTTGCTGAGATTTACTTTTAATCTCAGCTTTCTTAATTGGCGCAACAACTCCTTCAGGCTGACTCGGCTTTGCGGGTGAATCAGCACAACTACTAAGCAAAATAAGGGTTATTACTGAAAACAATCTAAAAATTAACACACACGATCCTATTTATTACGCAATACATATTTCACAATAGATTATCAGAAAAACCAGTCAATTTAGACAGATGATTCATTCCTTTTGGATAAAGTTATAATATTTCTTTAAAATACGATCACATAATATACCGTGGCTGCTACTAAAAGCTATGACGTTAAGATGCAAGAGACCAGACAAAAGACGAAAAAAGTATTATCTTGATACTTAAGGTCGTGAACTTGTTAAGCAACATTAAATTTACCTGAATAAATCCACCATGACTTTTCTTGCCGTAGGGATCAATTACAATACCGCGCCGGTTTCAATTCGTGAACGTCTGTCTTTCCCTGCCGAGGTACTGGAGACATCGTTGAAAGAGCTATGGCGACTTAAGGAAATCAGCGAAGCCGCCATCCTTTCGACCTGTAATCGAACCGAGTTCTACTGCACATCAACCACCGACAACCAGCAAGTTCTGGTTGATTGGGTTGCGCAAAGCAAACACATCAATCCTGCAGACTTCGCACCCTACCTGTATTGCCATACAGACAGGTCTGTATGTCGCCATATATTTCGGGTAGCTTGCGGACTTGACTCCATGATCCTAGGTGAACCGCAAATTCTCGGACAAATGAAAACCGCCTATCAGGCCGCTTACGATGCGGGCACATTAGGCAAACGGCTAGGTAAACTTTTTCAGCACACCTTTACCGCTGCCAAAAAAGTACGCACTGATACCGCTATTGGATCCAGCCCCGTATCGGTTGCCTTTGCTGCTGTGCAACTGGCGCAACAAATTTTTGATAAACTGAGCGAACAAACAGCTTTACTCATCGGCGCAGGCGAAACCATAGAACTGACAGCACGGCATTTATCCCAGCAAGGCATTGGCCGCATCATTATCGCTAATCGCACCTATGACAAAGCACACACTTTGGCTACACAGTTTAACGGTTATGCGATTGCTTTATCCGAATTACCCATGCATCTGGCTGAGGCAGATATCGTTATATCTTCAACAGCCAGTCAATTGCCGATTCTGGGAAAAGGCCGCGTGGAAAGCGCGCTTAAAAAACGCAAACATAAACCCATGTTTATGGTAGACCTGGCTGTACCACGCGATATTGAAGCTGAAGTTGAACAACTTGGAGATGTCTATCTTTACACGGTTGACGACTTGCAGCACACCATAAACCAGAACATGAACTCGCGCCGACTGGCGGCAGAACAGGCTGAAGAAATAATCGATACTCAGGTTGATTACTTTTTAGCCTGGTTACGTGCTCAAGGCGCACAATCAACGATTCGGGATTACCGCAATAAAGCTGAACAATCACGCGATGAAGCTTTACAAAAAGCCATGGCATTACTGAAAAGCGGACTTCCCGCTGAAGAAGCTCTTCATCGTCTTGCTTATAACCTGACTAATAAACTCATTCATACGCCTAGCACCCAAATCAGAGCCGCCGCCGAAAACGAACGCCACGACTTGATTGCCGCTGCTCGCGAAATTTTTAAATTAACTCAATCTAAATGAAACACTCCATACAACTTAAACTGGAAAACCTGTGTGAACGTTATGACGAAATCGCAGCATTACTTTCAGAACCTGAAGTACAAAGCAATCAAAACAAATTTCGTGCCCTGAGCCAGGAATATGCCCAAATCGGCCCGCTGGTCGATTGTTACAAAAGATATCAGCAGGCTTTGGAAATGCTGTCATTAGCCAAAGAAATGGCGAATGACGCGGACCCGGAATTAAGGGAATTAGCCAAAGAAGAAGTCAATGCGGCAGAAGAACTGATAGAAACGCTGGATCTTGAATTACAGGTACTGTTACTCCCTAAAGATCCTAACGACAATCGCAATATTTTCCTGGAAATACGCGCAGGCACAGGCGGTGATGAAGCAGCGATTTTTTCGGGCGACCTAAGCCGCATGTATCAGCGTTATGCTGAAAGAAAAGGCTGGCAAACCGAAATTATCAGCGAAAGCCAGGGCGACCACGGCGGCTACAAAGAAGTTATTTTACGCGTTGCCGGGCGCGATGTGTTTTCCCAATTAAAATTTGAATCCGGCACGCACCGTGTCCAACGCGTGCCTGAAACCGAATCGCAAGGTCGCATACACA
This sequence comes from uncultured Crenothrix sp., assembly GCA_964450225.1. Lineage (GTDB taxonomy): Bacteria > Pseudomonadota > Gammaproteobacteria > Methylococcales > Methylomonadaceae > Methylobacter_C. The sequence goes on from CAYVFT010000048.1 coordinate 18,814, forward strand.
CATCAGCGTGTACAGTTGCCATCATGCCTGAAGTCGAAGAAGTGGATGCCATCGACATCAACCCGGCCGACCTTAAAGTTGATACCTTTCGCGCGTCAGGAGCCGGTGGACAGCACATCAATAAAACCGAATCCGCGATACGTATTACCCATATCCCAACGGGAGTGGTAGTGGAATGCCAGGACGAACGCTCACAGCACAAAAACCGTGCCCGAGCCATGTCCTTGCTGGCATCACGTTTATTATCCGCAGAACAGGAAAAACACCACGCGGAACAATCAGCAACTCGAAAACTGCAAGTCGGAAGCGGAGACCGCTCAGAGCGTATTCGTACCTACAATTACCCGCAAGGACGATTAACTGATCACCGCATCAACTTAACCCTGTACAAACTGGAAGACATCATGCAGGGCGGATTGGAACAGGTTATTCAGCCACTGATTAGCGAACATCAGGCAGAACTTCTGACTCAACTTGGCGAAGATTAAGATTAATGCACAGCATTAAATCCGCACTCATCGAAGCTACCCGCACACTTGAATCCAGCTCTGATTCAGCCGCACTGGATGCGGAAATTTTACTGTGCCTGACTATTGACAAAGATCGTTCGTATCTACGCGCCTGGCCAGACAGACAATTGCAACCGGAGCAGACTGCCAGGTTTTGGACACTGCTAAAAGAACGCCAAAAAGGCACCCCAATTGCTTATATCACTGGCAACCGTGAATTCTGGTCGCGTGATTTCCATGTCACATCGGATGTATTGATTCCCCGTCCAGACACTGAATTGCTAATAGAACTCAGTCTAAAATTGATACCCCCTGATAAACCGGTCAAGATTATTGATCTGGGCACCGGCTCAGGCATTTTAGCCATCACACTGGCCGCAGAACGTCCACATGCACACGTCAGCGCAACCGATTTTAGCTTTGCCGCGCTAAGCATCGCTAAACTTAATGCCAATAAACACTACACGAACAGCATTCAGTTTTATCAAAGCGACTGGTTTGCTAATGTGCCCTATACCAAATTCAATCTAATCGTCAGCAACCCCCCTTACATAGCAGAAAATGATTGCCATTTACTGCAAGGCGACATTCGATTTGAACCGCGAACGGCCTTGTGCGCTGCTGAACAAGGGCTCAGTGATATTAAAATCATTGCTGACACTGCACGAAATTGGCTGGAACCCGCTGGGCATTTGTTAATTGAACACGGCTACGATCAACAGCACCAGGTTCAAACTATTTTTGAAAATTTCCACTACGAGAATGTTCAAACAGTCACCGACCTATCTGGGCAACCCCGGGTAACCTATGGACAATTTAACACAGCGTAGGGAGGAGTGTGTCGACCCTACAGTCTTGAACCTTGAACCTTGAACCAAATTTATGTCCCAAGAAGAAATCCAAATCCCCCGCAAAATAACCAACCAATTACTGCATCTCGCACAAATCTCACCCGACTATGAGGTATGCGGACTAATCGGCAGTAAAAATGGTTTGCCGACCCACTGTTATCCAATAAAAAATATCTCGAAACATCCTCAGCAACGTTTTCTGCTTGACGCAGGGCAACACATCTCGGCCATGACTAAAATGCGAGAACTGGGGGAGGAACTTTTCGCCATCTATCATTCCCACCCGACCGCACCAGCGCAACCGTCAACCTATGACCTGGAGCTGACAACTTATCCTGAGGCGTTGTACCTGATTATTTCACTCAATACCAAAGGCATTCTGGAAATGCGTGGCTTTAAAATGCACCAGAAAACTGCACTGGAGATACCACTCATAATGAATGATGATTAATCCTTAAATATTTCAATTAACCGAGCAAGAATTAGATTAGGTTAGAGAGATAATGACAATTTCACGAAGAACCTAGTAAAATGCTGCCCTTTATATTGTCTAAAAAACAATCGTCCCAAACATGTCATCCAGCTGTTTTTTTTAAACCAAGTACTATATTCTTGAATTTAAAATACAAACGTAATTGACTTAAATCAAAAAATCATCATGTTTATTGAGGTGTTAGCGTGGAGCTAAGCGGAGCACAAATCCTGGTTCAAAGTCTTATAGACGAGGGCGTAGAATATATTTTTGGCTATCCTGGCGGGGCAGTGCTGCATTTATATGATGCTCTTTTCCAGCAAGATGAAATCAAACACATTCTGGTTCGGCATGAACAAGGCGCAACCCATGCTGCCGATGGTTATGCTCGAGCCACTGGAAAGCCCGGCGTGGTCCTGGTTACTTCGGGTCCAGGCGCTACCAATGCAGTAACCGGCATCGCTACTGCTTACATGGATTCAATTCCGATGGTTATCATTTCGGGTCAGGTATCTTTACCTGTGATCGGGAGCGATGCTTTCCAGGAAGTTGATATGATTGGTATTACTCGGCCTTGTGTTAAGCATAACTATTTGGTCAAAGATGTAACCAAGTTGGCCGAAACCATTAAAAAGGCATTTTATGTCGCCACAACGGGACGCCCTGGGCCAGTCGTAATTGATGTACCTAAAGACATAACCGCGCCAAACATCAAAGTACACTATAAATACCCTAAAAAAGTCTCTATCAGATCATATAATCCGGTAGTTACCGGGCATAAGGGTCAGATTAAAAAGGCCGTTGATTTATTGCTCAGCGCCCATAAACCCATCATTTACTCAGGTGGCGGTGTAGTTTTAGGCGAAGCCAGTAAGGAATTGACCGAGTTTACTCGCACCTTGGGTTATCCAATTACCAGTACCCTGATGGGTTTAGGCGCCTATCCTGGAACCGACAAGCAATTTATCGGCATGTTGGGCATGCACGGCACTTATGAGGCCAACATGGCGATGCACGAAAGCGATGTGATTATTGCAATCGGAGCCCGTTTTGATGATCGTGTTACGGGTAAGCTGGATTTATTTTGTCCTTACGCAAAAATTATTCATATTGACGTTGATCCTGCATCAATTTCCAAAACCGTCAAAGTCGATATTCCTATTGTTGGCGATGTTAAACCGGTATTGGAGCTAATGCTTGAGTTAATTAAAGAAAGCCAAAAAAAGCCCAACAAAAAAGCACTGGAACTCTGGTGGCATCAAATTGGACAATGGCAAGCAGTCAATTGCCTGGAATTCGACCGTGAAAGCCCTTTGATCAAGCCGCAATATGTTATTGAACAATTATATGAAGTGACCAAAGGCAATGCTTATGTCACTTCAGATGTCGGCCAGCATCAGATGTGGGCGGCACAATACTATCCTTTCGATAAGCCCCGTCGCTGGATAAACTCAGGTGGACTAGGCACGATGGGCTTTGGTTTGCCTGCTGCTATCGGTGTTAAATTGGCATTTCCCGATGCGGATGTTGCTTGTGTTACAGGCGAAGCCAGCATTCAAATGTGCATACAGGAATTATCGACCGCCTTGCAATATAAAACACCGGTTAAAATCATTAACCTGAACAACCGTTATATGGGCATGGTCCGGCAATGGCAGGAATTTTCTTACGAAAGCCGCTATTCGCATTCGTATATGGATACGATTCCGGAATTTGTCAAATTGGCTGAAGCTTATGGTCATGTCGGTATGCGTATCGATAAACCCGAAGAAGTCAGACCGGCACTTGAAGCAGCTTTTGCCATGAAAGATCGTACCGTATTTTTGGACATCATGACCGATAGAACTGAAAATGTTTATCCGATGATTGAGGCCGGCAAAGGTCATCACGATATGAAATTAAGAGTCGCTTTAGGCTCCTCGACAGACAGGGAATTGGCATAATGAGACACATTATTTCTATTCTAATGGAAAATGAATCCGGTGCATTGTCACGAGTAGCGGGATTGTTTTCCGCGCGTGGCTACAATATTGAGTCACTGACAGTAGCACCAACCGAAGATCCCAGCCTGTCAAGAATGACATTGGTTACCCGTGGCAGTGAAGAAATCATTGAGCAAATTACCAAACAGCTGAATAAGTTAATTGATGTTGTTAAACTGATTGATTTAGCAGAATCCTTTCATATTGAACGTGAACTGATGATGGTTAAAATTAAAACCACGGGGGAAATGCGTGATGAGATAAGAAGCATGGCGGATATATTTCGTGGCAAAATCATTGATGTTACTCCGACCACCTACATTGTCGAAATGACGGGCCCTTCAGAGAAACTTGATGCCTTTATCGCCGCTATTGACCCGGACACTATTATTGAAGTAGTCCGTTCCGGGCCAACAGGTATTTCCAGAGGCGAGAAAGGATTGCATTTATAATCATAAGGTACAAGATCAAAAGAACCACATCATTGTACCTTTTATCTATTCTATTTACTTTACCCCCAGAAAACAGGAAAACTCATGCAAGTTTATTACGACAAAGATGCCGATTTATCTATTATCAAAGCAAAAAAAGTAGCTATCATCGGTTACGGTTCACAAGGTCATGCCCATGCTAACAACTTGAAGGATTCAGGCGTCGACGTTGTGGTTGGTTTGCGTGCGGGCTCGGCTTCGGTAGCCAAAGCACAAGCATCGGGATTAACCGTTAAAGACGTTCCTGAAGCCGTAGCCGGTGCAGATATAGTCATGATTCTGACGCCTGACGAATTTCAGTCAAAACTATACAAAGACGAGATTGAACCCAACATCAAACAAGGTGCCACCTTGGCATTCGCTCATGGCTTTTCTATTTTGTACAACCAGGTTGTACCCAGAGCTGATTTGGACGTAATTATGATTGCGCCTAAAGCGCCCGGTCATACCGTGCGATCTGAATTCGTCCGTGGCGGTGGCATTCCAGATTTAATCGCAATTCATCAGGATTCTTCAGGCACTGCCAAGGCAATTTGTTTGTCTTACGCATCGGCTATTGGCGGTGGTCGTTCAGGAATTATTGAAACCACCTTCCGTGATGAAGCGGAAACAGACTTATTCGGCGAACAAGCAGTATTGTGCGGGGGCGCAGTTGAATTGGTTAAAGCAGGCTTTGAAACTTTGGTTGAAGCCGGTTATGAACCAGAAATGGCCTACTTTGAATGCTTGCACGAGTTAAAATTGATTGTTGACTTGATGTACGAAGGTGGCATTGCCAACATGAATTACTCTATCTCCAACAATGCCGAGTATGGCGAATATGTCACCGGCCCTAAAGTAATCAACGAAGAAAGCCGCTGGGCGATGCGTGAAGCGTTGAAAAATATCCAAAACGGTGAATACGCGAAAAAATTTATTCTGGAAGGAATGACCAATTATCCTGAAATGACTGCCAGACGACGATTGAACGCTGAGCATCCTATTGAAGTTGTAGGTGCAAAGCTGCGTAGCATGATGCCTTGGATTAAAGCCAATCAGATTGTTGATAAAACTAAAAACTAAAGTTTGCTTTAGCAATTTTAAAAAAGCCCGTCTTTATGATGGGCTTTTTTGTTTGATGTATATTTTACTTTAGGTTAGTAGAGAAAAACATGAGACAGGAAAATACATTAAGCGCTTTTTTATTGGCTGCATCCATCTTTCTGGGGCTTAGTGTCCTTGGATACTTACTTGCTAATGCAGCTATCGAGTGGAAAGAGCATGAACGTAGCGTTACAGTTAAAGGATTATCTGAGCGGGAACTGCCGGCTGATATAGTAATATGGCCGATTGTTTTCACTGAGGCAAGCAATGAGCTTGGTGGCCTATACGCGTCAATTGATGCCAGCACTACAAAAATCAGGGATTTTCTTGTCGCTAAAGGAATTGATGTTACTGAAATTACAGCCTCCACGCCCGCCATTACCGACAAATTAGCTCAGCAATATAACAACAACATAACCAAGGCTGAGTTTCGTTATACTGCGCTTCAAATAGTCACCGTATACTCATCCAAAGTAGACCTGGTTCGCAAACTAATGGCCGAGCTTATGGAATTAGGCAAACAGGGAATAGCCTTTACTGGCGGAGATTACCAAAATCAGCCCGATTATATTTTTACTGGTTTAAATAATATAAAACCGGAAATGATTCAAGAGGCCACCACCAAGGCACGGGAGGTGGCGTTTAAATTTGCACAGGATTCAAATAGTAAATTAGGCAAAATCAAACAAGCGTCCCAAGGACAATTTGAAATAAATCCAAGAGATAAAAACAACCCACATATAAAAAAGATTCGAGTAGTATCCACTGTGGAATATTATTTATCAGACTAATGATTTGATAAACAAGTTTAGCGTGATGGCGAAAGCAAGGAAAGCGCAGTCAGGACAACAGTAATTCTCGTTAAATGTAGTTCCGAACTAATGACGATAATTCGAAAGAGTGGGAAGGAGAGATTACCTCCCCGAACTACTTTCTATTGCAAAAATTACAAGCAAATGGTGTTTTAATGTTTTTCTTTTAGAACTTGATTTACTCATGAGTTGTTATATTTTTAATAAAAACATAAGCATAAGCAACCGCTACACCAAAAACACCTGTAAGGATAATATCTAGTATCATAATAATGACGCCCTTAGTAAATTAGGTTTAAAATTTTTCATGGATTCATTAAGAATGATCAATAATGAATATAGTCCGTCCTTAGAAAGGACTCATAAAAATATAAAGCTATTTCCATGCCAAAGTAGCTAACTTAAATAACATGAGCAAATTCAAGCCTGATGGCACTGTAAGGGTAATTTTACAGAACGTGAAAATGTTAGAGGTTGAAATAAACCATTACCACTGGTTCATATCAACCTCTGTTGTATCTGAACTGATATTATTGCAACCTCATTTCGGTTTAAGAGTTCGGACAAAGGGCAATAAATCGGCCTGTCATCAATTAAAAGCAGGTTTTTTCTCTTGATAAGAGCGCCAATGTTTTGGAAAAGCTGCCTAAAGCGGTGCAAAACCTAAGGTCAAAAAAGCTCTATACAATATTTCACAAGCCGAAACGCGGGAAGATGCCTACAAAGCTTTTGATCACTGTATTGAACGATTCGAGCCGAAATATCCCAAAGCGATGGATTGCCTGACCAAGGACAAATCATCAATGTTGGTCTTCTATGATTAACCTGCCGAAAATTGGCAGCATATCAGAACCCCCACCCCCATTGGGTCCTTCTTTATAAATATGTCTTTAGAAGTGCCCTATTTAATTTAACCATTTCATATACAATTGGCCTCATGAGTCAATAATACATTACACTCGGTTTCTACTTAATAAATTCAAAAGGAGAGCCGTTAGGTAGTTATGTCTTCTTCCGATAACTTCTATGAACAGCTTGTAAGCTTTTCTGACTTTTCTCAATTTACTCAATTGGAATGGTATAGCATCCTTCCTTCTGAATGGTTGGTGGTGATTACAGACATTCAAAATTCGACCAAGGCAATTCAGGAGGGAATGTATAAAGAAGTCAATGCGGTTAGTACGGCTTCGATTGCTGCATTATTAAACGCAATAGCGCCTTTAAAAGTTCCCTATGTTTTTGGAGGTGACGGAACAACCCTATGTATTCCTCCATCCAGGAAGAATTCTATTGAATCGGCACTGATAGCAACTCAACAGATGGCTAATAAATCATTTAGTCTGCACTTAAGAGTTGGTATGGTTCCCATGAGTTTAATCCAGCAAGATGGACATCAGGTACTTGTTGGGAAATATCAACCTTCATCTCATTTTCAACAAGCTATGTTCCAGGGGAATGGCTTGAGATATGCTGAATCACTGGTCAAAGATCCAAGTCTTAACAATCCTTATATACTCTCTGAGAGTCAGATTGAAGCAAATGGAAATTTTGAAGGTTTTGAATGCCGCTGGAATGAAGTTCCCAGTGCTCATGAGGAAACCGTTGCGATTATGGTTCAAGCGCTGGAACCGGGAATTACTTCAGAAAAAACTATCTATAAAGAAGTTTCCCAAAAAATTCTCGATATTTATGGCCCCGAAAAAGATCATCATCCCGTCCAGTTAGCACAACTTACGTTAGCATCTTCTCTAAGCAAACTTTCCGTAGAAGCTCGAATCCGGACTTGTTTTGAGACCCACTGGAAACGATTGAAGTATACATTAAGATTGGTTTTTTTAGTTTATGTAGGGAAATTCTTGATGCTCAAGAATGTGAAAACAAAACATGTTGACTGGGGACAGTATAAACAGAACCTTATTGTTAATACCGATTATCGAAAATTCGACGAAACTTTAAGAATGATTATTTCCGGGACATTGAAACAACGAAAACAATTGGTTGCGTATTTAGAAAAACTGCATAATGAGAGAAAAATTGTTTATGGGATTCACGCTTCACCTGCAGCTATTATCACCTGTATGATTTTCAATTACGGTGCCGATCATGTTCATTTTTTAGATGGTTCGAATGGGGGATACACCTTGGCTGCCAAGGAAATGAAACG
>CAYVFT010000049.1:0-10297 GCA_964450225.1 uncultured Crenothrix sp.
TTGGTACCGATGGCCGGATTTGAACCGGCACGACTTGCGTCACCACCCCCTCAAGATGGCGTGTCTACCAATTTCACCACATCGGCATTAACATTTAAAGTAATTTAAATTATTTTTTTACTGCTTCTTTACTGGCTTTAGGTGCAGCATTATCTTGTTCATTAATGGTCTTGATTTCTTCTGCTTTGGGCACTTCTGTATTTTCTATTTCTGCACCACTAATTGGTTCGGTGGACTTGACTTCAGGTACTGCCGGCATTTCTTCAGACTTAATCTCAGGCATTGAGGGAGTAGTATCCACGTTTTTTGGGCCGCTTACTTCAGGAAGTCCGGAGGTATCCTGTTGAGTCTCAGTTGTACTCATTAGATCTGGAGCTACACCTTTGTTTCCGTTTATCACAGCCAGCCCTAAGCTGGTTATAAAAAACAATGTTGCCAGAATTGCTGTGGATCGAGACAAAAATGAGGCAGCCCCCTGAGCACCAAAAACAGAACCCGCCGAACCTGTACCAAAAGCAGCGCCGGCATCAGCCCCTTTACCTTGCTGCATCAATATTAAGCCAATGATGCCTAATCCCAACAACACATGAATAACAATAATTACCTGATACATGAAAGTCTAAACTGTTCTAAATCGAATGATAAATCTTTAAAAAGGATTCCGCATCCAACGAAGCCCCACCTATTAAGCCGCCATCTATATCCGGCATGGCAAACAAGCCTTTTGCATTATCCGGCTTGGCGCTACCGCCATATAAAATTTGTATTTTATCGGCAATAGCCTCATCTTTAGCAGCAATGTACTGGCGAATATAGTGATGAACTTCCTGTGCTTGCTCATCGGTTGCTGTTTTTCCCGTGCCTATTGCCCAAACTGGCTCATAAGCAATTACTGCTGCATTAAAAGCGGCTATCCCTGCCAAATTAATAACGGCATCCAGCTGCTCATTAATCACCGCAAAGGTCTTGTTTTGTTCGCGCTGTTCCAGAGTTTCGCCTACGCACAAAATGGGAATAATGTTTTGCTCTTGCGCCTGACAAAAGCGTGCCGTCACTGATTCGTTAGTATCGCCATAATAACTACGTCTTTCTGAGTGTCCTACGAGAGCATATTTGCAATTAAATTCTCTCAACATGGTTGCTGAAATTTCCCCGGTAAAAGCGCCCGAAAGCTTATCTGCAACATTTTGCGAACCTAAAGCTAACGGTGTACCTTTAACCAACTCACTAACGCATGGCAGATAAACATAGGGCACACAGACTGCGATATCTGCATTATTTGAGCCTAACCCGGCAATAATGCCTTTTGCAAGTAACTCAGCACTCGCACGAGTTCCATTCATTTTCCAATTTCCGACAACTAGAGATCGACGCATCATCATTACTCCCACATAGAATCAAACCGCCTATGATATAGGCTAACAGAATCTAATTCAAGCACCTATTGCATTCTTTACATCTTCAGCTAGCTGCTGGGCGTAATTTTTGACCAAATTTTCTTGCTCACCTTCTACCATAACCCGAATTAGTGGCTCTGTGCCGGAAGCTCTTAGCAATACCCTGCCTTTATCTCTCAGCTTTTCTTCAACGGCTCGTACAGCATCTTGTATTGTTTTGTTGCTATCTGGATCAACTTTGTTAGTAGTTTTGACATTTATCAAAACCTGCGGGTATTTTTGCATTCCAGATTTTAATTCATGTAAACTTTTGCCACTATCATGCATTTCAGCCATAACTTGTAAGGCGGCAATAATACCATCACCCGTTGTGGTTTTATCCAGGCAAATAATATGGCCGGAATTTTCCCCACCCAAAAGACTTTTATGTTCCGTCATCATTTCAAGCACATAACGGTCACCTACATTCGCTCTTAGCAGATTGATTCCCAATTTCTTAAGCCCATGTTCCATACCCAGATTAGTCATTAACGTACCCACAACTGGCCCCGACATTCTGTCAACTGCGCGTCGCCTCAAAGTACCACGATTATTTCCCACAACGGAGCCTGACATCTGCCCAGCTTCTAATCTGGATTTTGCAATAATATAAATGAGTTCATCTCCATCCACTATTTCTCCTTTGTGATCTACCATGACCAGGCGATCACCATCGCCATCCAACGCAATGCCAATATTCGCCTGATGAGCCAATACGGTAGTAACCAGTTTATCTGGCTTAGTTGCGCCACAGTCATCATTTATATTAAGCCCATTGGGTTCTGCCCCTATTAAAATGACTTCCGCACCTACCTCACTAAACACATGAGGAGCGATATGATAAGTGGCTCCATGAGCGCAATCGATAACAATTTTCATGCCGCTAAAATCAAAACGCGTCGGGATACTGGCCTTGCAAAATTCAATATAACGACCCGCCGCATCAGCTAACCGTTTCGCTTTTCCCAATTTCGATGACTCTACCGTTGTCATAGGCGAATCTATATAGTGTTCTATTTTTTGCTCTATATTATCAGGTAACTTAGTACCCTGTACTGAAAAGAACTTAACGCCATTATCATAATAAGGGTTATGCGATGCACTTATTACAATACCAGCCTGCGCCCTTAAAGTACGGGTTAAATATGCTACGCCAGGTGTTGGCATAGGCCCTAACAAACGGGTATTTATACCTGCCGCGGTTAATCCTGCTTCCAAAGCTGATTCAAACATGTAGCCGGAAATGCGCGTATCCTTCCCAACAAGAACAAAATCATGACCCTCATTGGCAAATACCTGCCCGGCAGCCCAACCTAATTTCAATAAAAAATCAGCAGTTATAGGCGGCTCGCCTACTTTTCCTCGAATACCATCCGTTCCAAAATATTTTCTTGTCATAATTCTAAAACTCATTACCTGGACAATCTGAAAACCTATGCCGTACAAAAATTACTTTGATATCTAATAAATATATAACCGGGAAAATCTTGATATCTTAACCCATCCTTTTGTACTGGAACTTGGACAAATTGCATAAAAAAAGAGAGGCCTCCAGCCTCTCTTTAGTATAGTCTCAATCTAACTCATTTTTTAGCTTTGTTCAGCAGTTTGACCAATTGACTTCTCGTTTTTTTTATCATCCTTGCCTTTAACCTCATCGGTTTTTGCATCCCCACGCGGTGGTATATCATCCCAACCTTGTGGAGCTCTTACAGGCTTACGTGCCATCAAATCTTCAATTTGGTATTTATCAATGGTCTCATACTTCATTAATGCTGCCGCCATTGCATGCAGGATATCAATATTTTCCTTCAGGAGACGTTCTGCACGCTCATAATTTCTATCAATAAACGAACGAATCTCTTCATCAATTGTATGAGAAGTCTCTTCGGCTACCGTTTTATGCTGCGTTACCGATCGCCCCAAAAACACTTCGCCTTCTTCTTCACTGTATGACAATGGACCTAAACGTTGAGACAACCCCCATTTAGTTACCATATTTCTTGCCAGTTCAGTAGCCCGCTCGATATCGTTAGAAGCACCAGTACTGACCTGCTCCCAACCAAAGATCATTTCCTCGGCAATACGCCCGCCATATAAGCTTGAAATCATACTGTCCAGTTTCTGTTTGCTGGCGCTGTACTGATCTGTCTCGGGCAAAAACATAGTCACCCCAAGGGCGCGACCTCTTGGCATAATACTGACTTTATAAACTGGATCATGCTCAGGAACTAATCTACCAACAATAGCATGACCCGCTTCGTGATAAGCCGTCATTTTCTTTTCTTTTTCACCCATCACCATAGTATGTCTTTCAGCTCCCATGATGAGTTTATCTTTGGCTTTTTCCAAATCCACCATGTTGACTATGCGTTTATTCATTCTAGCGGCGAGTAAAGCAGCTTCATTAATCAAGTTAGCCAAATCAGCTCCGGAAAACCCCGGTGTACCTTGAGCTATGTATTTGATTTCTACATCATCAGCAACAGGCACTTTTTTCATGTGGACATTAAGAATTTGCTCACGCCCTCTGACATCAGGCAGACCTACAGTGACTTGACGATCAAATCGACCAGGACGAAGTAAAGCCTTATCCAATACATCCGGGCGATTTGTTGCTGCTATGACAATAATGCCTTCATTACCCTCAAAACCGTCCATTTCAACCAATAACTGGTTTAAGGTCTGTTCGCGTTCATCGTTGCCGCCACCTAAACCTGCACCACGCTGGCGACCCACTGCATCAATTTCATCAATAAAAATTATGCATGGTGCATGTTTTTTAGCTTGCTCAAACATATCACGAACACGTGATGCACCGACGCCTACAAACATCTCCACAAAATCGGAACCGGAAATTGTGAAAAACGGCACTTTTGCTTCACCGGCAATTGCTCTTGCCAACAAAGTCTTGCCAGTCCCCGGAGGACCAATCATCAGCGCTCCTCTTGGAATTTTGCCACCTAGCCTTTGATACTTTGCCGGATCTTTAAGAAAATCGACCATCTCAACGACTTCTTCCTTGGCTTCATCGCAACCTGCAACATCCGCGAAAGTTACTTTGATCTGATCTTCTTCAAGCATCCGTGCTTTACTTTTGCCAAAGCTCATTGCACCACGACCACCCGCTCCACCGCCCTGCATTTGTCGCATAAAAAACACCCAGACAGCAATCAGCAACAACATAGGCCCAAAAGAAACCAATAACTGCATAAGCATTGAAGGCTGTTCAGGCGGAACCGCTTTAATGTCAACGCCATTTGCCAACAAGTCATCAATTAGATGAGGGTCATTAGGAGCATAAGTCTTAAAGAGCTGACCACCTTGCATCTTGCCCTTGATAATATGTTCATCAATCATCACCTGCTGTACCTGACCCGCCTTCACCGACTCGATGAATTGCGAATATGATAACGATGAATCTACTCGTTCTCCCTGGGAGCCAAAATTATTAAAAAGGGACATCAATACAACAGCTATGACCACCCACAGGATTATATTTTTTATCATATCGTTCAATTTACACACCCTAGGCCCAAACGGCTCTCGGTTTAAAAACAGGGTAATTATATCAGGAGTTGACTTTCCTGACCGTCGTTATTTATCTGGAACCCACCAAAACCTAAGTAAACTCCTTATAGCGCTGATATAGGGGCTACTAAAGGCTATTTAAATCCTTTGGCCAAAATATAAACTTCATTACTTCGAGACCTTGATGCTTTTGGTTTTCTAATGACTACTTTTGCAAAAGAGCGATTCACTTCATTAAGAAACATTTCAAAACCCTCTCCGTGAAATAATTTAACCAAAAAGCTTCCATCTTTTGTTAAAACTGATTTTGCTGTATCTAAAGCTAGCTCGCCCAAATATATTGCACGAGGTTGATCTACACCTTTATTACCACTCATGTTAGGCGCCATATCCGACATTACCAGATGTACGGGCACGCCATCCAGAACAGCATGAAGTTGATCCAATACAGCTACTTCGCGAAAATCACCCTGTATAAAATCAACGCCATCAAGGGCATCCATCAGCAGAATATCAAGCGCAACAAGTTTATTTTTTTTACCAATAAGCTGCCGCGCAAACTGCGACCAACCGCCCGGAGCAGCGCCCAAATCAATAATATTCATCCCTGGCTTAATGAGTTGATCTTTTTCTTGAATTTCCTTTAACTTAAAAACGGCTCGCGAACGATAACCCTGTTTCTTAGCAGCTAAGACATATTCATCATCAAAATGTTCCTGCATCCAACGGTTACTACTTTTACTTCGACCCATGACACCTTAAATTTAGTGTAAAATTAATAATTTTGATTTAGGAATAATGAGTGAACTCTGCAGATAAGAAAAAACTTCGAGCTGAGGCTCATACTTTAAAGCCTGTGGTTATGATTGGGCAATCAGGGCTTACAGCCGCGGTGCTAGCAGAGATTGAACTCGCACTTGACGCCCATGAATTGGTTAAAGTAAAGATACGCGCAGAACGCGATGAACGCAAGATGATTATTGAAAAAATCTGCTCCGATACAGGAGCAGAATTAATTCAGACCATTGGTCAAATCGTAGTTATTTACCGGTTGAATCCGGACAATTGAGCCAGACACAAGGCGGAAGAAAAAACACAATGCTTCTTTCGCCTCGTTCCTTCCACATTAATTAAATATATTTAATCGAGATAATTTCATAATCAACATTGCCGCCAGGCGCTTTGACAGTTACAACATCCTCTACCTCTTTGCCAATTAACGCTCGGGCAATGGGTGAACCAATTGAAATGCGACCTTCCTTGATATTAGCTTCATCTTCGCCAACAAGCTGATAAGTCACTCTTTTCTCGGATTCGATATCCTCAATTTCAACTGTTGCCCCAAATACCACCTTGCCATTGGCATCCACCTTGGTAATATCAATAATTTGTGCGTTTGAGAGTTTTCCTTCAATTTCAGCAATGCGCCCTTCGGCAAAACTTTGTTGCTCCTTCGCAGCATGATATTCGGCATTTTCTTTTAAATCGCCATGCGCTCGTGCGGTGGCAATTGATGCAATAATGCGTGGACGCACCACGGATTTTAATTCTTCCAATTCAGCTCTTAATTTTTCTGCACCCTTCACGGTGAGAGGTACTTTTTTCATTTTTTTAAAAACTCCATTAATCAATTAGTTAAACTAAAGGCACTAGATGAAAAACCTAAAGTGTGTTTTTACTTCTTGCGCTTTAAGTCAAACTTTTATGCAAATCTTGCAGACAATTCACATCACCCGCATCTAATTCACCCAATGCATAACAGGCTGCCCTGGCACCTGCCATCGTTGTGTAATAGGTTACCCTGTGTTGCAGCGCCTCTCTACGCATCGTGAAGGAATCTGAAATTGCTTTTTTGCCTTCTGTGGTATTAATTATCAGCTGAATCTGATCATTTTTAATCATATCAACGGTATTGGGCCGTCCCTCGTTGACTTTATAAACCACTTCACAAGGAATACCCGCCTCTTTAAGAAATTTTGCCGTACCGCCGGTTGCGACAATTTCATATTTTTTATTCACCAGCATTCTGGCAATATCAGGCGCCTTGGCTTTATCGGCATCACGAATACTAACCAGCACTTTTCCGCTATGATTCAAGTTCACTCCCGCTGCCCGTTGTGACTTGGCAAAGGCTTCACCAAAAGTTTTACCTACTCCCATCACTTCACCTGTTGATTTCATTTCCGGCCCTAACAAAGAATCTACACCCGGAAACTTGACAAACGGAAACACCGCTTCTTTAACGGAGTAATAATCGGGAATACGCTCTTCAGTAATGCCTTGTTGAGCTAAAGTTTGCCCAACCATAACGCGGGCGGCAATTTTTGCCAGTGGATAACCTGTTGCTTTGGATACAAACGGCGCGGTTCGTGACGCACGAGGATTAACTTCAAGCACATAAATATCCTTACCCTGAATTGCAAACTGCGTATTCATCAAACCTCTTACGCCCAGCGCTTCCGCCATTTTCGCGACTTGCTCTCGTAATTGATCTTGTATTTCTGGCGCTAAATCATAAGGCGGCAATGAACATGCAGAGTCTCCTGAATGCACACCCGCTTGCTCTATGTGCTCCATCAAACCGCCGATTAATACGCGTTCGCCGTCATAAATTGCATCAACATCCATTTCTACGGCATCATCTAAAAAGCGGTCCAGCAACACCGGGGAATCGTTAGAAACATTGACAGCCTCCTTCATATAACGCTGTAAACCCTCTTCATTGACAACAATTTCCATGGCTCTTCCGCCTAAAACGTAAGACGGACGCACTACCAATGGATAACCGAGCTCTTTCGCGGCATTAATCGCTTGCTCTACCGACCGTGCCGTGGCATTGGGCGGTTGCTTCAATCCTAACCGTTCCAGCAATTTTTGAAAACGCTCACGATCTTCGGCTAAATCAATCGAATCAGGCGATGTGCCGATGATCGGCACACCGGCAGCTTCCAAAGACCGGGCAAGCTTTAATGGCGTCTGGCCGCCATATTGAACAATCACCCCTTTAGGTTTTTCAAGATGGACAATTTCCAGTACATCTTCCAGGGTCAGCGACTCAAAATATAAACGATCTGAAGTATCGAAGTCGGTTGAAACCGTTTCAGGATTGCAATTAATCATAATCGTTTCATAGCCATCTTCACGCAACGCCAACGCAGCATGAACACAGCAGTAATCGAACTCAATCCCCTGCCCGATCCGGTTAGGTCCGCCGCCGAGAATTATGATTTTTTCTTTATCAGAAACTGCTGCCTCGCATTCTTCTTCATAGGTGGAATACAAATAAGCCGTATCCGATGAAAATTCAGCGGCACAGGAATCAATACGTTTATATACAGGGCGAATGCCCTGCTTATGGCGCACATTACGTACTTCTATTTCAGAGGCATCCAGCAGTTTAGCAATTCGCGCATCAGAAAAACCCTTGCGCTTCAGTTTATAAAGTTCACCTTCTTTCAACGTTGATAAGGTTTTAGTCTCCAATGACTTTTCAGTCAGCACTAAATCTTCAATTTGTGCTAAAAACCACGGATCAATTTTACAAGTATCATGAATCTCGTCTAAAGTCATGCCGCTACGGAAAGCATCGGCAACATACAACAAACGATCCGGCCCTGGATGACGCATCTCCCTCTGCATTTTTTCCTTGGCATCATCGGCGTTCAAGTCGATTATTTCATCGAGACCGATAATACCAATTTCCAGACCTCGCAGGGCTTTTTGCAGCGATTCCTGAAAAGTACGGCCAATCGCCATCACCTCGCCCACTGATTTCATTTGTGTAGTCAAACGGTCATCTGCTTGCGGGAATTTTTCAAAAGTAAACCGTGGCACTTTAGTCACTACATAATCGATAGTTGGTTCAAATGATGCCGGCGTCGCGCCACCGGTGATTTCATTTTGCAACTCATCCAATGTGTAACCGACTGCTAATTTAGCGGCCACTTTGGCAATCGGAAAACCTGTAGCTTTAGAAGCCAGGGCAGACGAGCGCGATACCCGTGGATTCATTTCAATGACGATCAAGCGGCCATCAACCGGATTAATCGCTACCTGAACATTAGAACCCCCCGTATCCACGCCAATTTCACGCAATACCGCCAAAGATACATTACGCAGAATTTGATATTCCTTATCGGTCAATGTTTGCGCTGGAGCTACGGTAATTGAATCGCCCGTATGCACGCCCATTGGATCAAAATTTTCAATCGAACAAACAATAATGCAATTATCTTTGGAATCACGCACCACTTCCATTTCGTATTCTTTCCAGCCTAATACCGATTCTTCAATCAATAACTCATTGGTGGGCGATAAATACAACCCGCGTTCACAAATTTCCACAAACTCTTCCTTGTTATAAGCAATGCCGCCGCCGCTGCCGCCCATCGTAAAAGACGGACGTATAATGGTCGGATAACCGACTTCCTGTTGTGCTACCATCGCCTCTTCCATCGAATGCGCGGTTTTTGATTTTGCCACTTCGAAACCGATTTTCCGCATCGCCTGGTTAAACAACTCACGGTCTTCGGCTTTATTAATCGCCTCCTTGGTCGCACCGATCATCTCTACATCATATTTCTCCAACACACCATGAGTATCCAGATCCAGTGCGCAGTTCAACGCTGTTTGCCCGCCCATTGTCGGTAAAATTGCATCGGGGCGTTCTTTTGCTATGATTTTTTCTACGGTTTGCCAATCGATAGGCTCGATATAAATAGCATCCGCCATATCAGGATCGGTCATAATCGTGGCAGGATTAGAATTCACCAGGATGACGCGGAAACCTTCTTCCCGCAGTGCCTTACAGGCTTGTGTCCCTGAATAATCAAACTCACAGGCCTGACCTATAACTATTGGGCCGGCGCCCAGTAATAAAATCGATTTTATGTCAGTTCTTTTTGGCATTTTATGATTTGCTAGTCTAATTATTGTTTGCTTGCATGATTCATCATATTGATGAACTCATCAAATAAGGATTCTACATCATGGGGCCCGGGACTGGCTTCAGGATGACCTTGAAAACTTATCGCCGGGCAGTCGGTACGCATGACACCCTGCAAGCTGCCATCAAATAAAGAACGATAAGTTGCTATTAAATTATCGGGCAAACTTGCTTCATTGACCGCAAAACCATGATTTTGGCTACTAATCATCACACGTCCCGTAGATATTTCCTGAACTGGATGATTGGCGCCATGATGACCGAATTTCATTTTTTCAGTTTTAGCACCACTGGCCAAAGCCAGCAATTGATGTCCCAAACAAATGCCTAGCACCGGAATTTTCTTTTCCAGAATCATTCTGATGGCTGCTATTGCATAAGCGCA
>CAYVFT010000049.1:10397-26956 GCA_964450225.1 uncultured Crenothrix sp.
TGGAAGTAGTGACTTCTTTAGCCAAATCCAAGCCTTTTAATCCAGGGAAACTTTCAATCGCTGTTTTCGCAGTATTCAGATCAGCAGACTCGCCTACGATAATACAACCCCGTTGTGCCCCTTTATCGCGCAGCAGGCGGGTTAATTTTCGCGTGTCAATATCAGCAATAGCAACAACATTATTATCCAGCAAATACTGTTGCAACGTTTTATCACAGCGCCAGTTACTCGCCAACAAAGGCAAATCCCTAATTACCAGACCACTGGCAAAAACACCAACAGACTCATCATCTTCGCTATTCGTACCGACATTACCGATATGGGGATAAGTTAAGGTCACAATTTGCCGGGCATAAGAAGGATCACTGAGAATTTCCTGATATCCGGTCATTGCGGTATTAAAAACAACTTCTCCTACAGAGCAACCGTCTGCACCTATAGAAACGCCGTTAAATACCGTCCCATCTTCTAACACCAATAATGCAGCCTTAGTCAAACACATCACCTCAAATATGCAAAACGGGATGGACCCCAAAAAGGCTCATCCCGTTATTAAAAATCAAACTGCATCACTATACAAAATTATGCTGCTTTGGTCATTAACAATTTTTATACCTGTTAGAAGTTACGCATTGACGACATGCTTAAATTCTGGATTTAGATACGCCATGGACGGCATAAAAGTGCCAATAAAAGCCGCGATCAACTCGCTGAATAAGGACTTGGTCGAAATTAACTTCCCGAAATCAGATTTTTTGTGGAATAGCGCGATAGTTCCAACGAGGCAGATAGTCATCAAAGAGAATCCTCATGTTGTCGACGAAATCTTTAGCGCATTTTTTCTCCGTAGTGTAGACCCCGCTCAAAATATCAACGGTCACCTTTAAGCCGGCACAGGTTTTGGCTTTCTCCATGAAATGTTTGGCTAGGGCGACTGAATGGAATACCACACCTTGGCAAGCGCGCGTAATGTTCGGAAACAACCGATGTTCAATGGGATTATACTTTGAGCAGTACGGCGGATAGTGCGCAACGCGGATTTCCAAATCAAACAGGTCGGCGAGTTTCTGCAAAGCTTCCTTGAAGACATGTCGATTACTGGCGTTGCTGCCGCCACCATCACAAAGCAGCAACAACTGCCGGACATAGGGATAATGCTGGCAACCATGCAGTTTCCACCAATGCGCAATACTGTCACAACAAAACTCACTGGAAAACATAGAAATTGCCTGACAAGTTCACGAAGATGAGCTAAATTCACAGCAAGATTAAATTGGACCTTATTTATCGAATCGAAACATTCTTTATGACGAAAATCAGGTAAAAAAAACCCGCTATGAAAGCGGGTTTTTTGTTTCCGGAAACTCTTCAATAATTAAAGAGCTTCCAGTGCGGCAAAGTCTACCAACCTTATTGTTGAGGGTTAATAAGTGGGTCTTGCTGAGGGTTTAGCGGTTGTTGCGGCTCACCATTAACTTGAAATTGTACACGACGGTTATTGGCGCGTCCCGCTTCGGTCTCATTGGTGTCAATAGGTTGAGTCCAGCCATAGCCACGAGTAGTCAGATTAGGGAAATCGTTTCCATCAACCAGGTATTGTTTGACTGCCTCTGCGCGGCGCTCGGATAACTTCATGTTATACTTGAATCCGCCGGTTTTACTCGTGTGGCCTTGTATTTCAATGTTCAACTCGGGATGCTCTTTGATAACCTTAGCAACATTATCAAGATTTCCAAAGTATTCCGATGGAATGACGGCAGAATCATTGGCAAATTTGACATCAACAATCCAGCAGCCTTTTATGCTAACTTGAACACCGGACAATGTGTTAGGACACCAATCGTCGCAATTATTGACGCCATCATGATCGTCATCCATTGTTGAACAATCCGGAGCAGCAACAGGAGTAGGCTCTGGAGCCGGAGCTTCAGCAACCACTGCGACTGGTTTTGGGCCAAGCGGAACAACAAAACCAAGGTTTATAACCATGTCATGAAATTCGTTTGTGCCAGGTTGCAGATCAGCATTGAAATTTTGATTGTAACGATAGCGTACGTCACTACGAACCAAAAAGTTATCACTAACTTCATAGGTAAAACCAGCGCCGGCCTCGCCAATGAAGCCCGCACCACTATCACCATTATGGCTAGAGTTCATACCACCCAAACCGAGTACGGTATAGGGCGAAAATGCATCGCGATAGATGAAATATTGGGCTTCCGCCATACCACCGGTTAAATCCCAGCTTGAAGGATTGTCCTGGCCGCCCAAATATTGATAAAAACCTTTCAACTCGACGTTGAAATGCTCATCAATCATCTTGCCGAAGCCCATACCACCACCCCAGCCGCTATTGGATTCCCGATCACCGCCAGGCTGTATAAACGTGCCAAAAGGTGCGATATAGAACCTGTCATCTACGACTTCTTCATCTGCTTGAGCTATTGACAAAAAGCTTAAACTTGTCAATGCCGCAACAACCAGCAATTGTTTCTTAAACATAACATTCTCCTTAAATTAACTTCAATGACAAACAGTAAATCGTAAAAAACTACATTTTACTACCCTCTCTCCTTGAGTTTAGCGATCCTTGACATAGGGTAGCGTAAAAGCTACAACTTTTGTACATTATGCCACACAATTTTTTGTGATGTCATCAACTATCTATGTTTTTTCTTAAGCAGGCAATTTGATAAGTAGCTCAATCAAACAATTCGAGCCATCATTTTTCCTTCAAGAAATAATTACCCATAATAAACAATAAGTTGAAATTTATACATTGCAGATAACAGCGTCGGGATCAAATAAATTGGCTATCCCTTAAAAATCGACTAGCCTAACCAGCACATCGAGTATTAAGGCGATATCCGGAGAATACATCTTCGTCTTTAAACAGCAATTTTTATCGGACTTTCTTTACAACGCTGTCAAACCCAGCAAGCAAGCTCTGTTCTTTTTGATCATTTTTAATCAGACCTACAACTTGACCAACTGCACTGAGTACTTAGTCATACTCAGTATGAATGCGATTATTACCATACAATTTAAAATCTCTGCTTTTTTGGCGACAGCGTATAATGCCAAGCTAGATACTCAATTATTAACTATTAAAATGATTAAAATTTTTCACCTAACTTTTGTCTTGTTATCCATTTTCAGTTTTGTCGGAAGAGTCATTTTGTCAGAAACTCATCCCGCAATACTTAAACAAAAAGCATTCAAAATTGCACCCCATGTCATTGATACTCTATTGCTGATCAGTGGCATTACTCTGGTTTTCCAAGGCGGATGGTTATCCAGGGAATATGGCTGGATTGTTGCCAAAATAGTGGCATTACTTGGCTATATTGGCTTAGGAGTAGTTGTTATGCGTAACCGAGGAACTGTCCGCTGGTTGGCTTTTGTTGGTGCAATGACTTGTTTTGTTTATATCGGTATTGTCGCAGTCACCAAGAACGCATTTTTCTTTTTTTAAACGCTGATCTGTTTATAAATAAAAGTCGGTATTATTGATCCGTAGATCCAGCCAGCGCAGCACATCATTACCACTATGCAAACCGGTTTCATCAAACTCAAGAGACCGCTGATTGGTGATTACATGCCAGCGGGATAACAGGTTTTTTAATTGAATCCGTTCATTAACAGTAAAATGATAACGCGCTGTCAACTGCTCAAAATACCTGCACTCAGGACTGGCTATCAAGTCTGCCAGCACGACTACGTGCGACAATATCGATTCAACCTTGGCAAGGTGTGCAGCTATAAACATGGCAACCTGTTTGGCTTGAATATTTTCGACAGGAGATGATTGATTATCTGAAATTACTTTCAAGCAGATGATCATCTCGCTCGATGAAAAACGCATTGCCGTTTCATAAAATGCAGATGCTTCCATGTCGCAAAGATGTTCCCGGCCATAGATGAGCAATGGTCTTGATGACGTTTGGATACTGCCAGTAGGGCAAGGCGGCGTAAAAATCAAAGATGGATAATAGCTTTTTTGGCTATCAACATCGATGATTTTATCAATTAAAAACAAGTCGCCCAAGGGATGTTCCTTATGACCCGCGACACCAATATTGAGCATAACCGGATGTTCAACTGAAGCAAATAGCGCCTGCGTATATGCTACGCCCGCTGCCATGGCGCTTTTGCCGAGCCCGGTCACCGTCAGGCAAATGTCATTACTTAAATAAACGGCAAACGGCCGAACAGTGACATCCTTTTTCAATCTGAAATGCTCTACCAAGGGCTTAGCCTCACAGGGCAATGCCGTATAGATAAAAATCTTGTGTGCATTAAACAAATCACTGAACATGTTTATCAATACCTTACCTATTATTTTTACTTATACCAGCCTGTTTTCGCTTATTGAGGCCGTTATATTTTTAACTGCTGTTTTTTTTCTGGTTTATTTTTATACGCCTGAAGTTAATAAAAACTGGATCAACAAGGATGGCAATAGTTTGTACCAATTTTTACATTCTGCGTGGCTGGGACATTTGGCATTATGGCGTGTCTTTTGGCCGTTTTTTCTGTTAGTCAACGTCATACTTTATTATATTGATTACCGGGTTATGAACGTAACCTATACCATAGCCAGTTGGAGAACTGTACATGGAATGCTTTTTTTGCCTTTAATATGGTGGACGACATCTGTCTGGCGATGTTCCGGGAATACCCGTCATAAAATTTTGAGCAGCGCTGCACGCACCATCACCCTCTATTTATTTTTGGAATATATCTTACGCTTTGTTATTAGTACTCAATACCCCAATTCCTTTTTTGACTGCCGACTTTTAATTATGGAGTACGGCGACTGCCTGTAAAACAACACCAACCTCAATCAAACCAGATTCTCAATACAATCACCCTCGCTAATTTCAATCCTTAATATATTCAAGGTTACTGCTTTAGCCTCTAATCCACCATTAAAACCATTCCCGAGAATGGTAAATTTTCCCCGGCGATCTTAAAATAACAACAATATGTATATTTTTAAGAAATAATAATTAATTAAATTACTATATTGGTGCGTTTTATTGATACAATTGCACTTGATTGATACATTTTAGCCATTCAAAACACATATTTTTCTAAGCGACCAAAGCTAGACCTGCCGCTTTCAAATACACATTCAACAGCTAAAGCCCTGACCCATTATGGTATGCAGGGATTTTAATCAGCACTTCGCAATGATTTTTCGATTTCTTGGCTCGGGTTTTGCTTATATTTTATGTAAGGAATAAAAGTGAACCTGAACCCCCAGGATGAATCAAAAACCACTCATTTATAAGTTAAGAGTAATTTTTTATTGGTTGATCCTCACAATTTTAAGTAAAGACGCCATTTGGAAAGAAACCTTTTGTCATCAACCCGTCATTAACATTACTTAAGATTATTGTGTATATCAGCTTTAAACGAGGAAAAGACAATGTTAAGCCTAACTACTTTACGTGAATTCAATTTCAGATGGCCAGAGGTGGTGCCAGCAGAAGTAATGGCATTAACTCTGCTTATAGTTTTCATCTTTCTATCAACCCTTGAATTCCACGCGCCAAGAAAAAAACTGCCAACAAAACACTTGCGCCAGTCCTATAAAACAAACATCAGCCTGTTTATTGTTAACAGTATCGCAATGTCATTAGTGTCGGCTTCATCCTTATTGATACTGGCCGAACGCTATTCTGGCAAAGGACTGCTTAACACACTATCCAGCCCAGCATGGAAAGCAGTTTTGTCGTTTTTGTTGCTCGATTTGTTAATGTTTCTCTGGCACAAAGCCAGTCACAGCTTCGATTGCCTGTGGATGTTCCACAAGGTACATCACAACGATCCCTATCTAAATGTTACGACATCATTTCGAATACATTTTCTGGAGCTTGTCATAACCAATTTCCTGAAAGCGATGCTCATAATCCTTTTAGGCATAGAAGAGGCAATAGTGTTCATCAGTGAAGCCGTAATGACACTATTTATAATGTTTCATCACACAAATATTTCCTTCAAGGGTGAAAAACTACTGGGATATGTCATTATCGTTCCATCTCTGCATCGGACACACCATTCAACGCAACGGTGCGAGCATGACCGTAACTATGGCGCGGTTTTATCGCTCTGGGATCGACTTTTCGGCACTCTGTCAGAGCTGAAACCAGCTGAAGTAGGTATTAAAGGAAATTCACCGCAGGATCTTGTCAACCTGATCAAGTTCGGCTTTACCTTGCATACTCCGCCAGCAGCTCAACCCATCAACCTTGATGCCATGATCGCTGAAGCCGCTTATTACAAGGCCGAAAAACGTGGCTTTTCTCCTGGCGGTGATATTCGTGACTGGCTGGAAGCAAAAAGAGAAATCCTCGCTTTGGTTTACGGAGATAAGTCAGTTAAAACCAAATCAACTCGTAAACTCAAATGTAATTATTTCCGATTCATGAACTTTAAAATGAATCAAAGGAGCGTACAGAATTTTTAAGATTTACGTCTCATTAAACAGATGTACATGGGCCATAAACTTGGCCCATGCCCATCTACATATCCGACGCAGAAATGGTAAACATATGTGTAAACCAACCAAACACAATACAGTATCGGGTTAGCTAAAAGCCGGGCTAAAGAAACCTGTACAGCAAAAATATTGGGTTTATAAATCGATCCGAATTAAAGCGCTTTAATTAGTCCGGCTACAGAGCTAAATTCAACCCTTACATTTGTTACACCTTAGGCGATTGTAAGCTTCCAGCTTTAAATTAGCTCTACGATTCGACTCAGAGTATCTGCTAACCTGATCCTGTCAAGGGCGATTATTGTTCAGTTATTCAGCGGGTGTTGAATGGTGCTTAATGTGTTCCGGTACAACATCACTGCCGTGCTCGCTTATCTGGGCATCAAACCATTCATGAAGAGCCTGAACATACTGGGGATATTCTGTTGAATAATGAATCTGCGCTCCATTAGGTAAAGCTTGATATTCAAATTTAATATCATCAGTTTCTGCCATTTTTAATTGGGCGAGACCTGGCATATCAGCTCCGTGTACACGTTCGGTCACAGAAAAATCGCCCTTTTTGAATTCATTGGCTATTTTAAGCAGATGAGCCTGGATCAATTTTATCTGCTCGCTGTTATCAGCCGATTTAGCGATAACATGCTGTACTCCGCCATGAACCGTTTTAGTAAATGTCTGCAGAGTTTGATCCATGGAAAATGGCACCACTTGCTGCTGACGTTGATGGACTTCATCGACTTGCTTAGGGTTCGCTGTTCCAATAGCCAGCGCAACCGTCGAAAAAAACAACAGCCCCACTCCTATTAAAGTGTAGTGTTTCATAATCGCATTCCTCTTCTTTGTTAAGGCCAGATGAAAACATCATTTCTTTTTAAATCCCTGGAAATGACACATTTTCATAAATCAAGTTCAAAAAATCGACACCGCCTTAGAGCCAATGGGGTCAAATTCCAAGATAATAATGCCACGAATTTACCCCCTTAGCATGTTGATTTTTTACACAGATTAACCTACCAGGTCGGGTATCAGTGAAACAATCGAACTTTTGACAGCCCCCGCTGCAGCTCGTAAGGTTTGATGTTCACCTTCATTCATTTCGGGATGCAAATGACGAATAACGCCACTGCGTCCGACCACAACCGGGATACTGAAACAGTTGTCTTGAATCCCCATCCAATCGTCAAATCGGGTGGCCAGTGGCATGGTACGATATTCATCGAAAATCACTGCTTCCATTACCATGCACGCTGCCGTGGCGATGGCACAGTTGGTATAACCCTTGAGACGGTAAACTTCAAACCCTGCTTCGATAACTTGAGTAAATATTTCCCTATGGCGTGGCGTGTCGCGAATAAGTTCTCCACCTGCTTCTGCGCTACTGAGTACAGGAAACTGATTGGGACCATGTTCGCCCAGAATATAGGTGCGCAAATCGTCCGGATGAATGTGTTCTTCCAGTGATAGCAGGGCACGAAAACGGGCGGAGTCGACCAGAGTGCCGACCCCTACCACCCGATTTGGCAAGAAACCGGATAATTTAGTGGCAGCATAAGTCATCACATCCACCGGATTAGTAACAATAACAAGTATGGCGTTCGGATTATTGGCAGCCAGCACGGGAATTAATTCCCTGAACATCGCTATATTCTTATCGCCAAGTTGCAGACGAGAGGTAAAAATCTGGCCTTCGGACGCTACTGATGCCGTTATCAAAATGATATCGGCATCACTAACTTGCTCATTGGTACTGGCTTCGATACGCATGGGCCGTGAACAAAATGCCATGGTGTGTTGCAAATCCAGTGCGTCTCCCTTGGCTTTTTCATAGCTACGACCGGCGATCACCAAGTGATCGCAAGACTGTTTAAGAACCAGCGCATAAGCAATACTGGAGCCGACCCGACCTGTTCCGATGATGGCAATTTTCATGAACGAATAACCGCAAGCTCTGTTAGAAACAAATTAATATACGCAATGTTGGACTTTTTATCTTCGTGATATGCTTTTATCCTGGAAACCGTAGCTTTTAGGTTTATCAGGCAACTAATCGAAAGAATCAGTTTCTACATTTGATCATGATGTACGGATGATAGCCAGTAAAAATGATTTCTGTAATCGAGGGGCTTATAAAAATATGACTCATGAAACGATTTCTGTATTACGTGCTGCTATTAATCAGGCTTATTTGGCAGATGAAAACGAGATTGTTGGTGAATTATTAGCCGGTGTGGGTACCTACAATCCGGCTATAGTCAGTGACTGCGCCAAAATGCTGGTTAATGCAGTCAGAGAAAAAAAGGAACAACAATCCCCGATTGATGCTTTCCTGCGCGAATATCGACTTAATTCACAGGAAGGCGTTGTGTTAATGAGCATTGCCGAAGCCTTGCTGCGGATACCTGACAGCACTACACAAGACCTGTTTTTACAGGAAAAATTGACCCATGCTGACTGGCAAAACCATCTGCGACATAGCGATTCTTTTCTGGTCAATTTGTCCAGTCAGGCCCTGTTATTTACCAGTAAATTTGAAGACTATGTCATGTTGTCAGAAAAACAGCGGTTCTCAGTCTTTGAGAAACTGTTATCGCGTATCGGTGCGCCATTAATACGGTCTGCTTTAAAACATGCCATGCGCTATCTGGCCGAGCAATTTGTTTTTGCGAATTCAATACAACAAGCGGTTCAACGTAGCGAGCAAGAAACGAAGTATCGCCATTCTTTCGACATGCTGGGTGAAGGAGCTTTAACAACCTATGATGCAGAACGTTATTATCAGTCCTATCTTTCAGCGATTGCTGCACTGGCTGAACATGCCACATACACCGATATTTATGCTAATCCGGGCATTTCGATCAAATTATCGGCATTATATCCGCGCTATGAGCCTTTACAGCATATCCGGGCAGTCAAGGAGTTAACGGATAAACTGTTGCTTCTGGCGCAGAAGGCCCGCGCCGCAAACATATCCATTACTGTCGACGCGGAAGAATCAGAACGACTGGAAATGTCCCTGGATATTTTTTCAGGCGTTTTTACGCATCCTGATTTAAGCGGTTGGCCAGGTTTAGGTTTGGCGGTACAGGCCTACCAAAAAAGGGCCCTGCCAACCCTGCGCTGGCTTGCCGCATTGGCTGAAAACCAGCACACAAAAATCCCCTTACGCCTGGTAAAAGGCGCCTACTGGGATAGCGAAATTAAACGTGCGCAGGAAAATGGCTTGAGCAGTTACCCGGTGTTTACGCATAAATCGGCAACCGACCTATCCTACCTGACATGTTCACAATTTATCCTGTCCCGGCCCGATGGTTTTTTTCCACAATTTGCCACCCACAACGCCCACACCCTGGCCGCTGTTTATCATTGCGGCAAACAACACCCCGGTTATGAATTCCAGCGCCTACACGGCATGGGTGAAGCGCTTTACCATGAAATAATTGAAACTCAAAACTGGCAAAAACCTTGCCGGATATATGCGCCGGTAGGGCATTTCCATGAATTGCTGCCTTATCTGGTTAGGCGTTTACTGGAAAATGGTGCCAATACTTCCTTCATTAATCAAATTGAGCGCTCTGATATTAGCGTTGAAGAATTGCTTCGTGAACCAGCTGAGCTGGTAAAAGCTTCGTCGAATAAATCTCAGATTGCATTGCCTTGCTCACTATACGGAGAACAACGACTTAATTCCCATGGCTTAAATCTAGCTGACCCTGAACTATTACAGCAGTTGCAGCAAAACCTGGATAATTTGGCCGATAAATTCTGGCAGGCGTCCCCTCTTATAAACGGCAGCCATTATTCCGGTGAACAACATCCTGTTATTAACCCAAGCGATAACCGACTGACAATTGGTAGTGTGGTTTATGCAGACAAAAAGGCTATCGAACAGGCATTAAACGGCGCGGCAAAGACTTTTATTGAGTGGCGGCATAGTCCAGTAATATTCCGTGTAGATTGTTTGAAGAAAGCCGCTGATCTTTTGGAACAGCATCGGCTGGAACTGGTTTCTTTATGTATTCGCGAAGGTGGACGCACGATTAAAGATGCCCTCGCAGAAGTCAGGGAGGCCGTGGATTTTTGCCGCTATTATGCGCAATCGGCGCTCGAATTATTCAGTGTACCCATAAAACTGCCTGGCCCCACCGGCGAGGAAAATCTACTCTATCACTATGGCAGGGGAGTATTTGTTTGTATCAGTCCGTGGAATTTCCCTATTGCGATTTTTATCGGACAAATAACCGCTGCCCTCGCCGCGGGCAATACCGTTATCGCAAAACCCGCGGCTCAGACTTCGTTAACCGCAATGCTCTGTGTGGAAATATTACATCTGGCGGGCATACCCGAAACGGTTTTACAGTTTTTACCGGCAAATGGCAGCTTGATCGGGCAAAACTTATTGCCAGACTCAAGAGTTGCAGGTGTGGCTTTCACGGGCTCCACGGAAACCGCGCGCTTTATTAACCGGCAATTGGCACAGCACCACCGGGCTATCGTGCCGTTAATTGCCGAAACCGGCGGCCAGAATGTCATGATTGCAGACAGCTCCGCCCTACTGGAACAATTGGTTCAGGATACGCTCGTATCGGCTTTTAATAGTGCCGGTCAGCGTTGTTCAGCGCTACGAGTGTTATTTGTGCAAAAGGAAATCGCCGATAAGACCATCGTCATGCTGATAGGCGCCATGCAGGAATTATCCATGGGTGATCCCGGTGACTATAAAACCGATATTGGGCCGGTTATCGACCCTGCGGCGCTTACCTCATTAACCAATCATGTGAAAACTATGCAGCAACAGGCGAAACTACTCTATCAACACACCCTGCATAATAGCTTGCGACAGGGCAGTTTTTTCCCGCCGAGCCTGATAGAAATACAAACGTTGTCGCAACTCCCGCAGGAAGTATTCGGGCCAGTACTGCATCTGATTCGTTATGGCGCGTCTGAACTGGATCAGGTTATTAAGGCAGTCAATGCAACCTGCTACGGCTTGACCTTGGGTATACACAGTCGTATTGATGCCAACATAAAGACTATTCAAAAAGGTGTAAAAGTCGGCAATATTTATATTAACCGGAATATGATTGGCGCTGTGGTTGGGGTACAACCTTTTGGTGGCATGGAGCTTTCCGGCACCGGCCCAAAAGCTGGCGGTCCCGATTATTTGCGCCGTTTCGCAATTGAACAAACCGTCACCACAAATACCGCAGCTATAGGCGGCAATGCCAGTTTACTGGTTAAAAATTTACGTTAAAGTAATTGTTTTTCTTGGTGTCCCCTTCAACAAGGCTCTGGTCTGACTCTTCGGCTATGTTTAAGGGCAATTTTCATGGTAATTTTAAGGAAAGGTAAATTGGAAACCGTACCTATGCAAAAAAGTCTGTTACGCCTTTATCCTCAACACGGCGATAAATGCGCTATAAAAGGTCTTTATCTCGCCCATCAAGTAAATAAACTGGGCACCACTCAATCGCCCTTTGTCTATGCCAACTTCCTATCCAGTTTGGACGGACGCATTGCTTTGGAGGATGTTGCTCAAAGTACAACATATATCCCCAAACACCTAACAACTGCCTCTGACTTCCGGCTATTTATGGAATTGCATGCTCAGGCAGACTGCCTTATTACACATGGGGGTTATATGCGTGCGCTGGGTGAAGGCCTCCTTGGCAATATATTACAAGTCAGGGATATAGATCTTGTTGACTGGCGTTGTAACAATGCTTTGCAAGCTCAACCAGCAGTGATCATTGCCAGCGCCAGCCTTAATTTTCCTATACATAGCAGCCTCCATGAACATGCGCAAAAAGTTTATATTGCCACCGGAAGAAATGCCGATCCGGATCGCATCCGCTATTGGCAGGACTTGGGGTATTCCATTCTTATTACAGGTGAAGATCGAATGGTTCATGGCGGGCTTTTAATTCATGAACTGCAAGGACTTGGTTACAAAAGTATTTATTTGATCGCCGGGCCACAAATGCTGGACACAATGGTCAGGGAAAAACAGTTATCGAGGTTATACCTGACCATTACCCACCAGTTAATAGGCGGCAAAGACTTTCGTACGTTACTTACGGGTTCAACTCTTGGACCGGAAGGCAACCTGATGCTTAAATCTATGTATTTTGAGCCGTACTCGCCGCCCGGATCTGGCCAGTTTTTCATGCAATTTGACCTGGAACAATCGTAGAACGTTTTGGACTATTTGTTGTCTGAGGAGATTGATAGGAACATAGCTATGTCATCACATTTAAATATTCTGAAATGGCTTTTCGCCTTGGTTCTGATTTTTGGTGGCTTTACCGTTTACAAGATTTTTGGCGTTTTGGCGACTGATCTTGAAGGTAAGGAATACGTATGGCTGGTAAAGATTATCTCCGAATTTGGTTTATTCACATCAGTTGTGATTTCAGTAGGCTTTTTCCATCATTGGATAATTGCTATTGAAGAACGCAAGGAAACCGAGAAGATGTTTCAGAGCGTACTGACAAAATATATCGACGGAACGGTTATAAACGCTAAAACCCGTGGATTTTTAGGGATAACCAATAAGGAACTGGATTTTTCTGAAATTATCCACGGTTTATATTCCGGCGATTATGTTTATTGGTTAATTACCTTCGATCCACGCTACAAGCATCATTGCAGAGAATTTGAACATGCGATTAAAAAAGGCGTTCATTTCAGGATGCTTATTTTGAAAGATTGCCCAATCTCAGAACTTTGCGCACGCGAAATAATAGGCTATAGCGAGGAGGAATTTAGAGGGTATGACAGGTTGTTTTTGGCCTCACTCGAAGATATAGCAGGACGTATCAATGAACGGGATGAAGGTTCATTGGGCGTTTTTGTATATGACTCATTGCCCAATCTCCCTCTACTAATAATTCTTCGCGATAAATCAAAAATCGTGGAAATTTTTAACAGTTTCTACCTGTCCGAACCGGTAGGAAGAATGCCCTATTTACACTGGCAATCTGAACTCAAATGCGATACCAGTTACTCCTTTGAGTCGGAAAAATGGAATATGCCAGATCTTTTCCTGGACTACTTTCAGAGACGTTGGCTCGCAGAAAGAAATAAATTGGATCAAGCCGAGAGTGCGAATTTAGTCTATCAAGATTTTTTGTATGCGCCAGCATCGGCGCGGAAAAAATGCACCAGCCTCTTTTGCGAACCGGATAAAGCAAACGGCTTGCATAAGCGCCATTTAATCTAAGCGGCGAAAATCAATCAGGTAATATAGAAGAGAGCGATGTCGTGAGTGTTCGAGGTCAAATTTGATTTTTCATGAGACACCTCGTTCAATTTATAATAAATAAAATGAAATCGAACTCGTTAATTTTGGACTACCATCTTAATCCGCAACAAGCCCCCCTGTAGGTCGTATTTATCCGGCCTTGCGTAGTCCAATAAGTACGAATAAATATACACCTGCAGCACACCGGCATCATTTATTGGGGGATGCAATCGGCTTATGGCGAAGACAAAGGGGCGATATATCTGACTTTTGGAAGCTCTTTCTAAAGGAATTTCACTATCCAAAGTGGCCATGCAGGCGATTGAAGCAAGACTGGAGCGTAACCCAATCCTGCCTAAATGGGACATCCTGATTCGACCCGGCTGATGGGTAAATTAATTTCTGGAAATCACCTGAAAGATACAAAGAGATTTCATGACAACAAGCGCAACCATTTTGCGCAGGTTAATTAATTAAACTTTTAATGGAACAATCCCATGAGTCAATCTATTGATAATGCCTTAAGCGAATGGTCAACTGCGTTACAGAATGATCCACAGCATCAAGCTAAAATACAAATTTTAAAAGATAGTGATTCTTTAGAAAATTGTATTGCATGCTCCAAAAAAGTAATCGCCGAACTCTTTCCTTTAACAGAAAAAGAAGTCATTGACTGTGTCGTAATCGCCAATAAATACAAGATCCCCCTATATCCAATTAGTACTGGAAATAATTGGGGCTACGGTTCATCCTCGCCGGTCACGGATAACTGCGTCATTCTTAATCTTGGCAGGATGAATCAGATTCTTGAATTTGATTCTGATATGGGTATTATTACCTTGCAACCCGGCGTTACACAACGACATTTAGCCCAATTTCTTGATGAAAACAACTACCCTTATTTAATCCCTGTGACCGGCGCAGGTCCCGATTGCAGCATCCTTGGCAATGCCATCGAACGGGGCTATGGCATTACCCCTTATACCGATCATTTTAGTTCCATGATGGCTCTTGAGGCCATTCTAGCCAATGGTTCTGTTTACAAATCTGCATTAAGTCAATTAGGCAATTACGTGCTGGATGGCTCTCATAAATGGGGAATCGGCCCCTATCTTGATGGCTTATTTACCCAAAGTAACTTGGGCATAGTGACAAAAATAACTATCATCCTTGCGCCTAAACCGGAACGTATTGAAACCTTTTTCTTTGGTATAAAAAATTCTGACGATTTAGACGAAATAGTTTTACGTATCCGTAAGGTGCTGAAAGATTTTGCCGGAATAACAAGCGCCATTAATTTGATGAACCAGCATCGCGTACTTGCCATGACCGAACCTTACCCCAAAGAAAAACTGGTTGATGGCCTCATTCCTGATGAAGAACTTAAAAGAATGGCAGCACACCGGCAAATCATGGTCTGGACCGGGATAGGTGCTTTATATGGTAATGCAGCAGTTGTTCAAGCAGCAAAGAAAGAAATCAAAAAAATCATGAAACCAGTTGCTAAACGATTGCTATTTTTTACTCCTGAAAAAACTTATAGACTTGAACAACTTGTATCAGGAATACCGGGTTTAAATAAATCGATTGTTGCCAAAACATTAACAACACTCAATAAAACCATACTGTTATTTGCCGGGAGACCAAGCGAGGTTGCGTTACCTATGGCTTATTGGATCTCAGGAAAAAAACCAACCAATGGCTCCTCCATGAATCCGGATAAAGATGGCTGCGGGTTAATCTGGTACTCACCCCTCGTTCCAATGCACCCTGAAAAGGTAAAAACATTTGCTGCAATGGCTGAAGATATTTGTAGAAAACATAAAATCGAACCCCTGATTACGTTCACTTCTCTCTCTGATCGTTGTTTTGACAGTACCGTACCTATTTTATTCGACAGAAATGATCCGGATGCTGTACAGCGAGCACATGCTTGTTATGATGAGCTATTCGATAAAGGCAGAGAATTGGGTTTCATGCCTTATCGTTTAGGTATAAATTCAATGCCTAAGCTTAACCAATACCAAGCTGTTCCTGATGTATTGAAGAAAATTAAAATAACGATCGATCCAAATCAAATTATTGCGCCAGGTCGCTATTTTCCCGATGATTTAAAATAATTGGATTACTACACGCTATACGCGGGTGTATAAGCAACAGATAATATGAGTATCAACATGCCATCGAAAGTTTTGATGCTAAAAGGGCAACGAGTCAAACAAGTTCAATTTGAGGAAGGTAATAAAAAGCTGATCATTCGCTGTGAGCGGGATAAGCGAAGAGCAGCAATTGACCCAGTAACAAGACAAAAAGGCCCAATCAATCGATTGGTTAAACGGCAAGTTGGACGAAGACTTGTACAAAGTCCGCGGACAGCCATCACCAGCCGTCAGGTCGATGCAGACTTTTCCGGGCTTTGAAGGCCAAGATAAGACCCAGCAATGGGTTGTCGATTTCAAGAAAGCGTGGGCAGGCAATCCGAACCTTGGCAAGAGTGCCAACCAGTTTGCAGAAACGTTATCAGACCTGAAGGACAAACCTGGAATCGAGACGCTCGCGAAGGACCTTGTACAGGCTTACAAGTGTAGATTTTTAAAAAAGTGTGACGAGACAGTGCGTTGCGGTAAATTGATGCCACAGCGTCGGGCGCAAGGTTTTCCAGTAGGTCTTCAACACCTCGAGCAAACGCGGCGAGAGCATAACGTAGCGATCCTTGCGCCTTTTACCTTGATCGACGTGCAGCGTCATGCGCTGGTTATCGATGTCGGTTACTTTGAGGTGGATCGCTTCGGAGACCCGCAAACCGGCTGC
>CAYVFT010000050.1:0-5265 GCA_964450225.1 uncultured Crenothrix sp.
GCCTCGTTTACTCAACGCTTCGATAAAGCTGGTAAGTTTACCTATCACTGCACTATTCATCCTGGTATGGTCGGAACAGTCATTGTTCGCACAGCCGAGCAAACCCGCATCAAAACCGGAAAAGACATTATCTCGGCAAATCCAAAGCGGCTTCCGATTACACTTAATCTTGCTGGAAAAAAACCTGATCAGGTTTATTTGGGCAGTTATATCGTCAATGCACAGGGCGGCTGTGCCGATTGCCACAGTTGCCCTACCTATGCCGCGGGTCATGATCCATACAAAGGTGAACCCAAGCAATTCAACGCCGCCACCTACCTCGCGGGAGGACGAGCATTCGGTCCGGTTATCTCTGCCAACATAACTCCTGACAGCGCCGGCAAACCCGCCGGAGTAACTCTGGCGCAGTTTAAGCGACTGCTACGTACAGGTGAAGATCCCGATGTCCCTGGGAATATTTTGCAGATCATGCCCTGGCCTGTCTTCGGTGCGATGAGTGATTATGATCTCGAAGCGGTTTATGCCTATCTGAGTAGCATCCCTCAAGCCACACAACCTTCGCCTACAGCATGCCAGTAAAGAAGGCCTAAGAAGCACCCGCTGTAAATCCATGTTGATGGGCGACTGACAAGCCGCCCATCGCTAGGCAAAATCGGTTATAGCGTTATTACAATTCAAATTCAGCGGGATCAAGCGCTAATTCCTTGGCTATTTTGACGGCTACCTTTTTTTCATCGTTATCAAAAAGACCATCAGAAGAAGCAATGGAGATAATCATGCGAATCAGCAAGCGTGAAGCTTCATTATTAGACTTCATTTTACCGATTGCCTGGTAGGCCTTGGCCTCACCTATATCTTTATCAAATTCCAGCTGCCCAACAAAATCCTGGAAAGCCTTAATAACATCACTGGTGGTAAAAATCGACAGCGCATCATTGCTTTCGATGAATTTAATCATTTTTTGTTTTTCTTCCGAGCTAATGCTGCCGTCAGCCATCGCAACCAGGGCTGATCCTGCCATCGCTGCATTTAGAAAATCCTTGTTTTTAAATTTCAAAGCCTCTGTTTTTAATTCATTGGCCTTGGTTTTTAGCTGGCTAAGAAAATTATCGAAACTCATTAGTGTTCTCCTGGTTATATGTGTGGGGGTATAGTTACTTGCTTGGATTTTTGACTTGTTTAAATGCTTAAACTGACAACTCGGCGTATTCTTTCAATGACAAGGCATCTTTAACACCATAACAGATTTGCCGATTTATAATGCTTTCCGCCCATTGTTGATGGGTTGCCACTTCACACATGGCATTGTGCATTCTAAAGACCGCCGGCGCTGCCTGATCATTAAGCCTGATCGCCATCTCGTAGTCTTCCACTTCAACAGCATAGGCAGATTCAATAATCGGTACTTGAGTTGGATGAATGGCGGTTTTGCCTATTAAACCATACGCCAAATCCAGCTTCATTTCTTTTTGTAAAGTATCAGGATCATCCAGATATTCAAACACTGGCGCGGACAGTGAAAACCCATAAGGTCTGAAAATAGTAACCAGTTGCGCGATAACGTTACCGATTGGCGTTTCATAAAGCGTGAAAGACCGGGGTCTACGAATTCCCAAAAGATTCATCAGATCATTGCCGCCAATTCTAAGCATTAAAATTCGCTGGGCAATATCGTCTTGTAATAATCCCTGCCGTAATTCATTCATCGCGTTGAAATCAAAAACCTCTCTAGTTTCAAGGGTGGGCATAACCTTGAAAGGCGTACCCTGCAATTGATCAAAATAGGCGTGAAACACGCCTTCACTAAACTTTGGCAAAACAAAGCCATCCACCTTTTCAATATCAGGAAGATCCAGTAAACGGGCCAATATTTCCGGATTTCTGGCGCGAATAAACCGGAATCGATGAGACGAATCTCTAAAACCTTGCAAGCATAAGCCTATATGACGCACGCAACTATCCACATCGGCCCTCGACACGGCGTCCTCCGTACAGAAAATCATTGAGCGCAACATGGAATACTTCTCGCCATTGGCGATTTCCATGATGTCGCGGCGATTACCCGGCATATAAAGCGGTGCCCCCAAACACCAAGGTGAAAACAACTTTGAATGTGTATTCATGATTCAATCTCTTTGATTAACGCTGCCGCACGATACGGTAAGTCCTTAAAAACCTCTATTTGAATAGACTTGGACTCAGCTAACCAGCGTAAATGACGGATAGCTTCGGAATTCCAATCCTGTAACAGTAATAGCTTTGCTTCACGGCGTAATAGAACACGCGTTGCTTCACCAATACCGGGCTTAATGTAATTATGTTGAGTAATGCCGTATCGTTCGGCTACCCAGTGTAAAAACTGTCGGGAAATTGTTTGTAATTGATAACGATTGTTGGAGTGGACTCCCAACCGGCCTCCAACCACATCCCTGACCCTATCTACTCTAGCAAGTATCGCCTCGATAAAATAATTTGATAAATCGTGACGGGCAAACTGCTCATAATAAACACAGCCATGAAAATCAGTGGGGCTAGCTGTATGTTTGTCATAAACAGATCTGCTGACCAGTCCAGATATCGTAGCGTTCAGGATACAGGAAGGGATTAAATAGTCTTCTGAGGAAGCAGCCACTGTTGCCCAACCCGATAAATCTGCCAACACATATAGCTCAGCGGGGATATAGATATCATCACTATCCGCAAAAGCTTGTAAGCTGGTTGCCAGTTGCCGTGCAATAACGCCTTTTCCTGTCCAGCCATCAACAAATACCAAAGATTCAGGCGTGTGATTTTGCAAAATAAAGCGCAGTGCATTTAGGTCTATACCGACATCTCGGAGGATAGAAATGGAATAATGTTCAGCCTGGCTATTGAAATACCGTTTTAAAACGTGCTTGAGTAACACGCCCACCGGCGTTCCCGCACGCGCTAATGACACCAGGGTAATGCCATGTGGACGCGTAGCCAAAATGTCTTCTGCTAACAACAGCAGATGTTCAGCCATACGATCCTGGTTTAAGGTCATGGCCCGGTAAAACAACGACAAATAGTCATCCGGCGGCAAGGACTCGTGGGTCAGCATTTCCGAATAATGTTTTTTACCGGATTGAATCAGGGCTTCCTTAACATGGACCGGCGTGTCCGGCATCGTCATTGGTTTTAACAAAAACTGCACACCATCCTGCGTGTAACTGCCTGTGAAGGGAGTCCTGTTTTTCATTCACTAACAGCCAGTGTTTTAAACAATTGCGTATTTTTTGGAATCAAAGCGTAATCACACAACGCCATAAACGGTGCGTCGGAGTTACTATCACCCGCACCAAAGGTCAATAGCTCGGGATGTTGTTGTTTGTAGCCGTCGATCAAATAACTCACCGCATTTTCTTTGTTAATTATTTTTGGTAGAACCGCAAGATTGTTGCCATTCAGATGCCAATATAAACTGCCGTCAATAATGTGCGGATGCGTTTTAATGATGCCGTCCAATAGCATCTTTAAAGTGTTTTCAGTACCGTCCACATGCTTGATAACACCATACCACGTGATATCGAAGTCATGCACCAACCGGGGCTTAAAACCGTTATAGCACCGGCAATACGCCTCAACTTCATCCCACACACCCAGCAATTTTTCATGATACGCGGGTAAGGCTTGCATCATGCCATCCATCCAGACGCTATCGATATTGCGCTGTTTATCCAGAATAACCGCGCCATGATTCAAGACCACTTCTTCCTGAAAAGGCAACATAACGCGTTCAAAAGCGTGAACATCACGCCCTGTGACCGGCACAATTTTGAATCCTTTAGCCAGCCAATGCCATAACCATTGTTGTTTGTGCGTAGCGAAGGAGTTGGGCGTGCCATCTGGCAAGCAAGCCCGCACTTGTAATCTTGGATCATCTCTACCCAAGGCACATTTTCTCAGCGTTTGAAAAAGTGTGTCATCAAGGTCTAAAAAAATATAGCTTTGCATGGTTTGAATTTTGCGGCTGAAGTTCAAATCGAGCACTGATGGCATGCCATGCGTACAGTCGGTCCATTAGTGGTTTACAAAGAGGTGTTTCATGACACAGAATAATTTCCTGATAATCGTCAGGGTCCAAATTGTAAATAAAATTTGGAATGCCGTCTTCGTAGTTGTCTTCAAATTGGCACACCAGGGCGATATCGTTGCCTTGATGAATCGGCGAACGTGTCGTACTTTGCACCTTTACTTTAAAACCTTTGTATTCCAACTCCTGACCCAGCAAATAAGCAGGTGCGTTGCATTCGCCGGTGCCTAATACCAGAATGGGTCGGAAATCGCTGGACTCGCTGCTAAGGCCTAACTGTTCTACCACATCCTTTTCTAAAACAATTGGCGTATTCATACCCAGCCGTCCCGGCCAAGCCAACAAATGCTTTTTGCAAGCACCATTACCCGACACATTAACGGTAATATTATCAATGGCTGCATTTTGGCTGTCTTCAAAACGCAATAGCCCCTGTCTGAAACAAACCCATTCAACTATAACCCCGGCTTGTGATTCCAGCGCCGCACGATCATCAGGATGAGCGAAATTCACCAAACTAACAATAAACACTTTACGCAACCGTGGGTTAATCCTTTGATAGGCTTTAATAAGGCGTAAAAATGTTTTTCCTGTGCTGATTTCATCATCGATTAATACCAACGTTTCAGCATTTAAAAACTGCTTCCTGTAATCCGGTCGGACAGGATAATATAGAAAAAAGTCAGTAGCATGACTGTGAGCTTCTTCAAATTCAAGTCGCTCTATGCCGTCCAGGTGATAACGGGTAGTCTGGATAAATAAAGCGTTTTGTACACCAGTATGGCAAGCCGCTTCAAATATCCCATAACCCAAACCGGTTGCTGTTTCCGCCATACCTATCCACAGCGAACGCTCCCCTACCTCTTTTTTTAACACTGCTCTTGCCAAGGCGCGATAAGACCAGCTCATGAGTTTTGGAGTTACGGGATAATGTTTTCCCAAGACCTTGCTGACCAACAAAAATTTACGTTTACTGCTTAGCCGTGCTGCAAAACCCAGCAAACGCTTAAGCGGAATATGCCCGGGCTCTACGTCGAGCTGGAGTGTCCCTGTGTCCAATTTGATGGTTACTGTTTTTTGCATAGTTTGTTGTATATAGAGCCAAAGCGCATGAGTAAACAATAAAAGGGTTTACACGTCCTATTGAGCTATTGACTAAAATGAGTAGCGATCTGCACCAGGAATTGAAGTCCGGCAGTTTTGAAATCAAT
>CAYVFT010000050.1:5365-15168 GCA_964450225.1 uncultured Crenothrix sp.
TAAAATGAGTAGCGATCTGCACCAGGAATTGAAGTCCGGCAGTTTTGAAATCAATTAATGAAAAACAACTGGCTCTAAACATTCCCACGATGCCCACCATAATCCAAAAAACATTCAGCAAAGTATAAGCATTATCTTTTTTAAGAATGGAACACCAGGAAAGTATTACCGCGTCTGTCGTATTAAAAGCCCATACAAAAAAGAACGGACTTTCGGCGCCCATCCAACTGACCAGCGAGAAGCTGAAAATCCGCATGAGCACACCGACCATTTCGATGAATCGGATGTATGTATAAACAAATGAATTTATTTTAGTGAGGGGCATTATTTAAAACTGGCTAATGCTTATCGCATTAATGAATTTAAAAAGCACATTACAATTCTTGCAACACCACCGGCGTATTAATCTCTGTCACCTTAAGCCCATAACGAATAACTGGCGGCTGAACAGCGCTGCCTTTAATACTCTGCAAAGCTATATACGCCAAATTAGCACCCGATAAACACGCCATCCCAAAACCACCGGAAGGACGCGGATTGATTTCCAATAATCGTGGCCCATTCACACCTTCCTTGAACTGAATATTGAATAAACCGTTAAGCCGATAGCGTGCAGTTAATCGAGTCACCATGCCTTGAATATCTTCATTGTTGTCTATGGTTTGCCCGTGACCGGCCAGCGGTGATTTTTTTCGTTGCACGGCACAGATTAATTCACCGTGTCTTCCCGCACAATCGACGCTCCATTCAGGCCCGCCCAGATGCTCCATAACCAGCAGTGTGTTGAATTCCGGGGTGTTATTCATGCCTTGCCGCAACTCTTGCAGCGGGATCTGGTATTCAACACCCTTGAGTAGTTGGGTAATGCTGTCACGCTGTGTGTCTAAAACTCGAAAGCCCAGGCCGAATACCGAAACAGCGGGTTTAACACACAGTCTTTCATGTTTTGCTGATAATTCTGCAACTGCGCTGTCAAATTCATCACGATTATTGACCGCAATAAAATCCATGACTTTGGCCACATCGGGTCTCAAATTGGTGTAAAAATCCGCCTTGTCATGCAACAAAGTGAGTGTGTGATAATCGGCAACTGATAGCACTTGCACCCCAATCGCCTGAAACAGTACATGATATTTACTGATGAGTGCGGCTTCTTTGCCCGGCCAAATTAAGTTGATGTTGTGTTGATGACAAAAATCCACACACCATTCAACATAGGCTTGCCCGGTTAATTCGGCAGGCTCAAGATGGCTTTCGTCAGCTGCCAAAAAAGCCGCTGCGGTTACATGCGTGTGTGTACAAATCAGGGTGACTTCGCCAACCGGAACTGACTGACGAAGATTTCTAAAGACGGCACCAACGGTTGAAAACGTTTTGTTAAACCAAATCCTCATTACAAATGAACAACGATTTGCGGCAACAGGTTTTCAATGGTTCGACCGGTACCATTTTCACCAATTGCGTGCATTTTCCATTCGCCGCCATGACGATAGAGTTTGGCCATGATTTGTGCTGTATGCGAGCCTTGTGCACTTAAGGTATAACGGGCAATTTCATTTTTATTGCTGTTATCAACGAGTCGGCAATAGGCATTTTCAACCTCGGCAAAAGTTTGGCCGGTATAAGAACTCACCGTAAACACCAAAGATTTAACAGTGGCTGGAATTTTATCCAAATCAACAATGATTTGTTCATCATCACCATCACCATCGCCAGTACGATTATCACCCGTATGCACAATACTACCGTCGCGGCTTTTCAATTGTCCAAAATAGACAGTATCAACCACTTTATTCTGATCGTTGAATAATACGCAGGATGCATCCAAATCAATAGAGCTGCTGCTTCCGCCGCCAAACATACCTTTCAGCATGCCGCCGCCGCTTTTTTTAGCGTCCCAACCTAAGCCCATGACAACTTTGCTTAACGCGCCGCCAGATTCTTTGGACAAGGAAATTTTTTGTCCTTTTTGTAAATTTATTGCCATAATTTAAATGCTCCTAAAATTACAAGTTATGGAACTCAAACATTAACGCCGAAAGACGCAGCCAAAGGTCCAAGACCGCCCGCAAAGCCTTGTCCAACGGCTTTAAATTTCCAGTCTGCTCCTATACGGTATATTTCTCCGAAGATCATTGCTGTTTCGATGGAAGCATCTTCGCTCAAATCATAACGAGCGATTTCCTGCCCGCCTTGTTCATTAAGAACGCGAATATAGGCGTGATTTACCTGGCCAAAATTCTGTTTACGTGCGTCAGCTTCATGAATTGTTACGGCAAAAACCACTTTGTCCAAATCAGCTGGTATTTTTGATAATTCAACCTTAATGGTTTCATCATCACCTTCACCGACGCCCGTTGTGTTATCGCCTGCGTGTTGAACTGCGCCATCGGCAACGACTTTATTATTGTAAAAGCAAAAATCGCTATCTGATCGAACTTTGCCATCCAGCTTGACCAAAAACGCACTGGCATCCAGATCGAATGCCGCACCATCGGTTGCGCGTGCATCCCAACCCAAGCCCACCACGATTTTATTCAATCCCGGAGCTTCTTTACTGAGATTAACGTTACCGCCTTTGCTAAGTGATATTGCCATGTGTATCTCCTGTTATTATTAAGATTTTATAGATTTGATGATTAAATGTTTATACCGTATTGTCTCGCTAAAGCCGCTAATCCACCTGCGTATCCTTGTCCTACGGCTCTAAATTTCCATTCACCGCTGTGCCGGTAAATTTCACCGAAGATCATAGCTGTCTCAATAGATGCGTCTTCGCTTAAATCGTAGCGGGCAACTTCGTTGTTGCTGTCTTTATTAACAACTCTGACATAAGCGTGATTTACCTGACCGAAGTTCTGTTTACGCATGTCGGCGTCATGAATGGTGACGCAAAAAACAACCCTTTGAACGTCCGCAGGTATCTTATCAAGCAGAACAACAAGCGCTTCATCATCGCCGTCACCTGCGCCCGTGCGATTATCACCGGTATGCTCGACCGAACCACAGGTAGATTTGGTCTGGTTGTAGAAAATGAAATCACTGTCGGACCTGACTTTGCCATCTTCCTTGACCATAAAAGCGCTGGCATCCAGGTCAAAATCCGCGCCATCAGTAGGCCTTGCATCCCACCCCAGGCCCACGATTACATTTTTTAAACTGGGATCAGTTTTGGACAAACTGACATTGCCGCCTTTACTCAATGAAATACCCATAAATCAATCTCCGTTAATATCGTTTGAGTTGGTAGTTATCACTCCTCCAATCCACACAAATATTAAGGACAGAGGTAAAAGAT
Source organism: uncultured Crenothrix sp. (assembly GCA_964450225.1). GTDB lineage: Bacteria > Pseudomonadota > Gammaproteobacteria > Methylococcales > Methylomonadaceae > Methylobacter_C. Next base: position 8,664 of record CAYVFT010000050.1, read on the forward strand.
AATCCAATGAGGATACGCCGATCAGGTCAGTGACAGCTTGGATGGGCGTGATTGCATATGATACCCGCTAATACCCTGATTTCCTAGTCAACACAACCAGAGCTATATACCAGAAAAAACTTTGTAAGGTGGCAGCAAAGGAGTTTGCCGAACCGTAAAATCACACAAGGATTGGGGAAAGGTAGCGTACCCGATGAGGAAATAAATAAATTACCAGGCATAAAAAAGGCTTATCAAATGATAAGCCTTTGGTTTTATGGCGTCCCCAAGGGGGTTCGAACCCCTGTTACCGCCGTGAAAGGGCAGTGTCCTAGGCCGCTAGACGATGGGGACTAAACTTTTCTGGCCGCCCTGGAAAGGATTACTCGGCCTGAATTCAAACTAACCAATACACATCAACTGTTGTTTAATCATCAATAAAAAGGCCTACTATAAAGCAGTCCTCGATATTATGGCGTCCCCAAGGGGGTTCGAACCCCTGTTACCGCCGTGAAAGGGCAGTGTCCTAGGCCGCTAGACGATGGGGACTAAGCATTTGATTCAACTCTTTTTCCTGGTGGAGCCAAGCGGAATCGAACCGCTGACCTCAACACTGCCAGTGTTGCGCTCTACCAATTGAGCTATGGCCCCAAGCAAAGAAGCGGCATTCTACACTAATTACCAGTTAATTCCAAATATTAATTTAGACTTCTTATATAATTTATGGCATTTTCTATTCTAGCCAGGGTTTTTTCCTGTCCAAGCAATGATAAAGTGACATCAATGGCGGGTGAAACTGCCGACCCACAGACAGCAACTCGCAAGGGTTGAGCCACTTTACCCAGATTAAGTCCCATTGTTTCGGCAAGATTCACAACAATTTGATGCACTACCTCACCGTTCCAGTCGGTTACCGCCACCAGTTCATCATGTAAACGCGCCAACACATGATCCGACCCAGGGGTGAAGTTCTTTTTAACCGCTTTTTCATCATAGGAATCAAACTCTTTATAGAAATATATGCTGGCAGCTGCCATTTCGACCAGAGTTTTGCTACGTTCTCTTTGCGCTTTTACCATATCAATCAAATCCGGTCCGTCAGCTGGATCAATACCCAACTGCCCGATATGCCAGCTTAAATGACGAGCGACATGAGCAGGATCGCTGTTCATTATATATTGATGGTTTAACCACAACAGTTTTTCCATGTTGAACGTCGACGCCGACACATTGACATCATCCAGTTCGAAATACTCGACCATCTCGTCAATGGAGAAGATTTCCTGATCGCCATGAGACCAGCCGAGACGCACCAGATAATTCAATAACGCCTCTGGTAAATAGCCATCATCACGAAATTGCATCACACTCACCGCGCCATGACGTTTTGATAAACGTGCACCATCAGGGCCCAGAATCATGGGCAAATGTGCATATTTCGGCAGTTCGGCACCCAGGGCTTTAAGAATATTCATCTGCCTGGGCGTGTTATTAATATGATCGTCACCCCGGATTACATGGGTGATTTTCATGTCCATGTCATCAACTACTACTGTTAAATTGTAGGTTGGCGTGCCATCAGCCCGGGCGATAATCAAATCATCCAGTTCTTTGTTGGCAACGACAATGTCGCCTTTAACCAAATCCGGGATGGTAACAACGCCATCAACCGGATTTTTGAAGCGAATGACGGGTTCTCGGTCACTGGCTTCAACAGAATCTCTGCATTTACCGTTATAGCGCGGCTTTTCTTTATTTGCCATTTGCTCGGTGCGCAATTGCTCCAATTCATCTTTGCTACAGTAGCAATAATAGGCATTACCCTGTGCTAATAACTGCTGGATTATTTCTTTATAGCGCTCAAAATGATGGGTTTGATAAAAAGGACCGGCATCATAGTCCAGGCCGAGCCATGTCATGCCTTCGAGAATGGCATTAACCGATTCCTGAGTTGAACGTTCCAGATCGGTATCTTCGATACGTAAAATAAATTTTCCGCCGTGTTTACGCGCATAAAGCCAGGAAAACAAGGCAGTGCGCGCACCACCGACATGCAGATAACCCGTTGGACTCGGGGCAAAACGTGTTGTTATAGTCATGATGATATTATTTCGTTAGTAAAATTTTTTTAGCATATTCTGTCGGGATTTGTTTTGCGGCACTTAAACGCATGGCTTGATAGCTAAAAGCAACACCACCCTTGGCCACGTCGTTTTTGCCCAAGATAGCCATCGATGCAGCATGCCCTTGGGCTGCGGCTTTTTCGTACCACTTAGTAGCCATTTTAACATCGTTTTTTACACCCATGCCCCTGTCATACATCGCTGCAACTATTACCTCAGCTTCAATATGCCCTTGATTTGCTGCTTTTAACATCCATTCTGCCGCTTTTTGCTCATCCTTCTCTACACCGCTACCCGATAAGTACATAGCGCCAAGTTTGGCTTGGGCATTGGCATCGCCTTGCTCGGCGGATTGCACAATAACCGCCTGTACAGACGCCTCTTCCGCTTGTGTATTCACACAGAGTGAAAACAAACAAGCGAAAATAAATAATCTGATTAATTTAAACATTAAAGTAACTCCATAAGCCTTGGATTCATGTGCTAAATACATTATACGCAAACCCTTTCATTACATCCTGCAACTCAGTCACTTCTGCACATGATTTTTTTTATGAGGGGTAATTCAACTTAATAAAACAACCTCACTAATTAAGCGGATATAAAAGATAACACTCTATTTCAATTAAATTAAGACAATGCTAGAATCCAGACTGATTCATTGATAGCGCATAGCATTTGCTTTATCTTGATCGGTTCTTAAATAACAATAAGGGGATTTTCAATGCACAAAATACTAATAACAGCCGCATCCATTGCAGCCCTGCTATTGTCAGGCTGCGCCTCTCAACCAAGTAGCACCTTCGAACCCTTTCAAGCCCAGGACTTGAATGGTTTACTTTCCTCCGGTCAATATGTACAAAAAGCAAATAATTTCTTTGTGATTAATGATTCATCATTGTCAATGACAGAAGAATATTTTGGCGTAGGCTATCCTGGCCAGCCTGAGCCAACAAAATTTTCGGTTGAAAAAGAAGTCCTCAACAGAATTAACCAGACTATCCCCAACCTGAATTTGACTTCAAGTATCCGCAGCTTTGGATTTGGCAGTTGCATATCAGGGGGATTTACCCAACTTAATCAGGCTCCTGTCAGCTACTCAAAATCAACTTTTGGTAGCGGCATAGATTCGCTGACTTGCGCCAGCGGTGGCTCACCCATCCAAAACGGAATCGAAGAAACATCCAAAGACTTATCAGGCACAAGCGGCAACATTGCTGTGTTAATCCTCAGTGACGGTCATGATCTGGATTCAGACGGCGTTAATGAGATGAAAGCCATGAAACAACAATATGGCGACAGATTATGCGTGTATTCTGTTTGGGTTGGTAACGAAGAAGAAAAATCCGGCATTACCCTCTTAAATCAACTTTCTAATATTGCTGGATGTGGCTATGGCGTAACAGCTGACAGAATTTCAAGCCCAGAAAACATGGCAAATTTTGTAAAAAGCATTTTCTTGAAAGCCGGCACACCAGTTGCTGACTGTTCGGCTCTTGATACGGATAAGGATGGCGTCAACGATTGCAATGATAAATGTCCTAACACATTACCCGGCGTTCCGGTTAGCGTTCTTGGCTGCTGGATTGTAGATGTTAAATTTGACAATGATTCAGCTGTCATAAAACCGGAATACTTTGGAAATCTTGACAATACGGCTAAAGCCATCAGTGAGCATCCCGATCTGCAAATTGAAGTGCAAGGTCACACCAGTAAAACTGGCGGATTCCAATATAACATGAAGTTATCTGAGCGCCGCGCCATAGCAGTGAAAGATTACCTGGTAGAAAAAACCCATTCATCCAATCTGACTACTCGCGGATATGGCTGGACTCAACCCATAGACACCAATGATACCGAAGCAGGGCGCGCCAATAACCGTCGCGTACAATTGCAAGTCAATGGTGAACCTCAATTACCTCTAAATCCTCAATAACGTTGCCTTGCCAGACCGGCAACTCTTGAAGACATAAGCGTTATCGAACAAAAAAGGGAGGGTTAGTAATAACCCTCCCTTTTTTTATTGAAAGGAAAGTGATCGACGATCACTCCTTCAAGTGAATTATCCGATTACTCGATAATTTCCAATCCGCCCATATAAGGCAGCAATGCGTCCGGGAGACGAATACGCCCCTGTGCATCCTGATAATTTTCCATCACCGCAATCAGGGTTCTGCCTGCCGCCAAACCCGAACCATTTAACGTATGCACTAATTCCGGTTTGCCGGTTTCCGGATTACGCCAGCGAGCCTGCAAACGCCGCGCCTGAAATTCCTTGAAATTACTGCAAGACGAAATTTCCCGGTATGCACCCTGCCCCGGCAGCCACACTTCTAGATCGTAGGTTTTTGACGATGAAAAACCGGTGTCGCCGGCACATAACAACATCTTGCGGTAAGGCAAGTTTAATTTTTTCAGGATGTTTTCTGCATGATTAGTGAGTTCTTCATGTGCTTTACCTGAATCTTCCGGTTTCACAATTTGCACCAGCTCAACTTTTTCGAACTGATGCTGACGGATCATGCCGCGCACATCACGCCCATAAGCGCCCGCCTCACTGCGAAAACACGGGCTATGACAAACGAATTTAAGGGGCAACTCCCTGGCATCGACAATCACATCCCTGACGATATTGGTTACCGGAACTTCCGCTGTCGGAATCAGATACAAAGCCGGCTCGTCATTCGCTTTAAATAGATCCGCCTCAAATTTTGGCAGCTGTCCGGTACCTCGCAAGCTGTCCGCATTGACTAAAAAAGGCACATAAGTTTCACTATAGCCATGTTCGGCCGTATGGGTATCCAGCATGAGCTGAATAATGGCCCTTTGCAGTCTTGCCAGCGGGCCATTCAAGACTACAAACCGGCTGCTGGCAATTTTTGCGCCCAGCTCAAAATCAATTCCTTTCAGCTTTGTACCCAAATCAACGTGATCCTTAGGTTCAAAGTCGAAGTGAGGCACATCTCCCCATCGGCTGATCTCAAGGTTAAATTCTTCATTTTTGCCATCAGGCACAGACTCATCGAGTATATTGGGAATACCCTCCATCAGTGTTTCCATTTCCAACTGAATGCCGGCCAACGCCGTTTCCGCAGCTTTAAGTTCGTCGCCTAAATGCTGAACCTGATTCAACAAAGGCTGTACGTCTTCACCCTTGGCTTTTGCCTGACCAATAGCTTTTGAACGGCTGTTACGTTCATTTTGCAGTTCCTGGGTTTTAACCTGTACGTCCTTGCGTCTGGCTTCCAGTTCGGCATAAGACTCAGCATTAAAATTAAATGAACGTCTGTTTAATTGTTCCTTAATAAAATCAAGATCAGTTCTAAATAAACGGGGGTCTAGCATGACGGTGTTTTACCTTTATAAATTTACAGGAATTGTTGAGTGTATGTATTAACTATTGTTTTATATATCTGATGATACTCACCAGTTACGACCCATCAATAAACTTACATTCGTTCTTTTCTTTGTAAGCCATTGATTTTTAATTTTGCCTGCATAACATCAGTTATATCTTTTACTCATCAAGGTCGCAACATGGGGTATACGCCTTTAATGTTCTGACATGATACACGACGGGACTGCTTGAGAAAACAGCCCCGCAAAAAGGCCGTTTTAGTTGCAGCTCAAAATAAAAACAAGGGGCAGAGAATTGTGGTTCAGTCGCAAAGTTGGTCGTACTCGAGTTATACTTAGCCGAACTTAGTAATTGAAAAGTCAGATGATCAGCTTTCAAGACGCGGCTTTCCAAAAGATGTCATCTCTACGCTTTTTTTCTACATCAGGTATAGAGTTTCTTATCGTGACCTTGAAGCCTTTATGGAAGAAAGCGCTGTTAAAATTGATCACTCTTCGCTCAATCGCTAAGTTATCACTTATTCACCTTCCTTGGCTTTGACGATTAAAAAATCAACCGTGCTGTTGCTACTTCGTGACAAATGGATAAAACCTATATCAAAGTCATTAGCAGGATGATTTTGTCCGCAGATTAGGATGTCCTGCCACTGTTTGAATATTTGCTGCAGGACTTTCTTTCACTAATCAAAAAACGAGCCGGCTTTCAGGCGATATGAAACACATTTCACGGCCTTTTTTTGGATTTGCTCTACCAACTCCATGATTTGCTGATCCAGCATGAAGCGAAGTTCCCATTCCATTGCCAGGTCGGCCGGCAAGTTGTCTATGCCATGGTGTTCGGTGTAGCTTTGTTTCAGAAGCGCATGGATGTCGGCAGCCTCCGTCCGGGGCTCGTGCCGCTCGCCTTGTAGGACTATCGCCGCATTCTCCAGTTCAGTTGCCAGCGCCGCATCGAAAGCTCGACTATGTTGTTGCAGTTCATCGGGAAAACTGTTGAATTGTTGACCGCTGAGCAATCGATAGCGCCGCCGAATCTGCAGCAAGCC
>CAYVFT010000050.1:15268-26008 GCA_964450225.1 uncultured Crenothrix sp.
CGGTCACGCGGCAAATAGAGATCGGTGACTGGACCGAAATCATGCAAAACGAACAGTGCGAACGAAAACCCGAGCTGCCTGCCCAGGTAGGCGATACGTTCGCTGCCGGAGGAAATCCAGGCCGCAAGAGCCCATACCGGAATCGTTGCCAGCATAAAGCCCGCGATGGTGTCGATCTGGGACTGGAAAACCAGCACATACAAATAGGCGCAGAGCCCGCCCAGGGCCGCTCCCGACAAACGCAATAGCGATAGCCGGTAGTCGGCGCCGAGACTGGTTTGTGCAGCGACCAGACAGGTGGGGATGGCGGTATTGATATCCGGCCAGTCCAGGCTTTCCACGATCAGCGTGCAGAGTATCGCGCCCAGCGAAAATTTAATGCCGAATTGCAGGCTGTCGGCGTGCATCGCCCAGAAGTCATAGCCAAACCAGGCTGGAAACCAGTTATCTGCTTCGTTATTATCAGGTTCGGTCGCTAGAGTTTTAATTTCAGGCACAACTGCCGGCGTATATAAATCATGCATTAATCCGGCGATACGCTGCAACGCACGCCATAGGGCCGTTAACAGCGAAGGGTTAATTTGCAGTGAATAGCTGTGCAGTACGTCGTCGGTCAGCAGCGTTTCTATTTGCATGGAAACATCGCGCGATTCCTCTATGCCTTGTCGCAGCATTACGCAGGCGCTTTGCAAAGCCAGATAAACATTTAATTTTTCCCGGGTCATCGGTTGAGCGCGATACTCTGCCGTCAATACCTGATCCAGCCAGAGAGCGAGTTCACGCAAACCGTCGATTTCAAGCAGCAGGGCAAGATAAATATCATGCTGTTTACGCATGGTCGGATGTATCAGTTCCGCGTCTGCCAGCAAACCCATGATTTTGCCGAAGCTGCCGGGGCTGGAAAGTTCCGCAATGACCCGATCATGGATAGTACCGCCGCTGTCAGCCAGGCGTCCACTCAAAATGGATTCCACTGCCGCCATTTGTTCCGCGATACTCGCCTTCAGCTGTTTGAGCGGATCTTGCGGTTTGATAGTCAGGTGCACCACAGTCCAGGAGCCGATAGCCAGTACGCCAATAATCGGGATATTCCACAAGGCATTGTAGATACCTTGATCGGGAGTGCTTGGGGTATACAGCACCGCCACCGAATACCATAGCGCGATGCCGGTAGGCCAGGCGGTCAGGCGTGCATGAAACAGGGCGACAGCCATGATGATGAAAGATAAGGGTAAGAGCAGCCAGGCATCATTGCCGGCAAACATCAGCGCTAACACCGACACCCCGGTGGTGACGATGATATAGCCCAGCTGGCGCATCCCGAACGCCAGCGATTGGCCGGCATTCGCATACGCGTCGTAACTCAAACAGATCAGAAGTGCTATCGCCCCTAATGGGGGCACGTGCAGGCCTTGGCTGACCAGGGCAATGGTCAGAGCCACGATGAACAGGCGGAATGCAGCGACCTGTCGCCCTGGAAAATCCCTGAGTTCAGCCTTCAGGAATAGTGTCAGGCCGGTTCCGAACCAGAGGCGGCTCCGCTTTTTGTTCAGAGCTGAAGCGTGCTGCATGTCGCCGTGGTTCATTGCGGAATCCGGGCCTTGCTGGCTTCTTCCTCACTGGCCGGCGAAAGCTGCGGAATTTCGGCTGGACGATCCAGAATGGTGACAAAAGCGGTCATCCCCATACGTAGCGGATGTTCGGGGTCGCGTTCCTTTATCTCAATCCGCACCGGAAAACGCGATGCCAGGACAACCCAGTGCAATGTACGCTCAACCTCCGGCAGTACGCCTTGTTGTTTTATATTATCGGGAGAATTGGCCCAGCCGATGCCGGTCACCACCCCACTGAAGCGCTTTCCCGGATAACCGACCAGGAAGATTTCCGCTTCCTGACCCGGGTGGATGGATTGTAGATAAGTTTCCTTGAAATTGGCGATGGCATACCAGTGGCGATCATCGACCAATGCAAATATTTGCGTTCCGGTCTTGGCGTATTCGCCTTCTCGTATGTTCAGGTTGGTGACGTAGGCATTAAAAGGCGCACGCACCGAACAGTATTCCACGTCGAGTTCGGCGGCGGCAACGACCGCTTTGGCTGCTTCGATGCGGGCATTGACGTTGCCGACCTGGGCAATCAACGATACGGCGCGGCGGCTCTCGCTCTTGGCTTCGGCGATCGCGCTCCGGGCCGAAAGCTCCTTGGCGCGGGCATCTGCCAGCTCCGCACGCGAGGCCGCATACTTGGAGCGAGCCTGCTTGAGCTGGTCTGCTGTCACGTATTGTTTCTCCGCCAATGGCTCAATGCGTTCCAGATAGTTATGCAGATACTCATCCTCAGCCTCGATTCTGTTGACCTCAGCCTCGGCCGCAACATGCTGGTGTTCCATTCGTTCGATGGCCAGTTCGGCGGAACCGCTGGAGGCGCGCCGTGAATCTACCTCCTTTTCGGCTAGCAGTAATTCCGCCCTGGCCTGTGCCAGTTTGGCCTGGTAGGGGCGCGGATCGATTACATACAGCAGTTCGCCCTTTTTAACGTGCTGATTGTCTTCAACATGCAATTCCACGATACGGCCGCTTACCTGGGGCGCGATGCCGACGATATTGGCTCGCACCATTGCATCGTTGGTGCGGGGATGCTGATAGTTGATGCGCCAAACCACCGTTCCGGTAATGAGTGCTCCCAGCACAATTAATGCACCGATGATACGTCCCAGTATCATGCGGCGTTTAAAGTTTATATCGTGCTTATCAGTTTGACTGTTTTCCATGATGGACGGCGCCTGTGTTTACGTCGAGTAAAATAACAACCAGATAACAAAGGTACACAACGCCCACAGACTCGGCGCAATCAACAATGGCGGCCCAAGATACGGCGCCAGCCGGTGTCGTACCAATTGCCACATCAGCACCAAGCTTGCCATCAGTCCAGCAAGAATACAAATAATCCAGGCCGACCAAAATGAGCCCTGAATACTCAACATCGGGTCGCAAGCCGTCAAAAAAACAGCAAAAAAAGCCAGTACACCCATTTTCTGAAAACTCGGCTTGAGAATCATAATTTGTACCTGAACGAAAAACTAAATTTTAATAATCTTAGTAAGAACATTTGATTGGTTTTAGTTCGATCTGTATATCACTCGGGTGCTTATTGTTTTATTATGGTAACAATATTTCTGTTCAGCCACTAAATTTAAACTTCTGAAATGCATTTATCCCACAACGGAAATGACGCTTGAACAAGATGTTTTCAAGTATGCAAAAGTTGCGGCGCTGCAAGCGCGATAATTCGCCATCGTTGTCGCCATATCTGTCAGGAGGTGTCAAATGCGTGGTGATATCAGTGACGATAGCGTTGACAGCCTGCATGCCGCCGACCGCAGTGCAGTTTGATGAAGCCTATGCGGCGGCTCCCGCCGAACTTGCCGTTTATTGGCATGATTACCAGACCACTCCCGGCGCGCGACAGCCCCTCATATCCAACCATTCGCTTGAAGAAAGCCTGATCGATACCAAACTAACTTACGATCTGCCTGCGCTGGTCGATCTTGCCTTGCATGCTAACCCGGAAACCAGAGTTAGCTGGGAGGAAGCGAAAGCCGCCGCCGCCCGGCTCGAAAGGAATCGCAGCGCCTGGTATCCAACGCTGACGGCTATGGCGTTCGGACAATATTTCAAAACGAGTTTCCCCATCCCCGGAGGCGCATTGGTTAGCCATGGTTACTCCTCTTTTGGCAGTTTGGATTTGGCATGGACACTGTTCGATTTCGGACGCAGGGAGGCCTTGGTCGATGCAGGCGCACAGCGCCTGAACGCCGCTAATTTTGCCTTTAACCGCAAACATCAGGAAATTGCCTATCGGGTTACAACCAGTTTTTTTGCCTACCAGGCCGTTCTATCCAAGGTAACCGCGGCACAGCAGGCGCTGGAGGCCGCAAGCGCCAGCACTGCTTCGGTTCAGGCAAAATTCGACCAGGGTCTGGCAACACGCCCAGACTTGCTGCTGGCGATTCAAGAGCAGGCAAAAGCCCGCTATGACTTCCAGGATGCTCGCGGTTCGGTAGTTCAGGCACAGGCCGATCTGACTGCAAATCTGGGTATTTCGCCTTCTTATTCCTTGCAACTGATAGACTTGAGCAGACTGCCGTTACCGGCAGGACTGGTGCAGCCGGTCGAAAAAATTGTCGATCAGGCATTGGAACAACGTCCCGATCTGATGGCGCGACTTGCGGAATTACGTGCGCGCGAAGCAGAAGTGAAGAAGGCTAGAGCCGAGTTCTGGCCCAAGTTTTCCCTGGGAGGCAATCTTGGCAATCAATACTGGGGAAATGTGCACACCAATCCACCCGGTAATGAGAGTTATTCGGCAAGTAATCTGATTGGTACAGCGATGCTGAACGTGGAATGGACTTTATTCGATGGCTTCGAACGCAGTAATGCCGTGCATGAAGCGGAGGCCAGGAAAGAGGCTTCCAGAGCTCAGCTTGATGCTTTCCGTTTGGAAATCATTCGCGATATATGGAAAGCCTATGCCGATACCAAAACCGCGCTGGAAAAACGCGAGTTTGCGCTAGCCTTGTTGAAAGCTGCCGAAGAATCCTATGCCGCTACACAAGAATCGTATACTCACGGCTTTTCCACGGTGATAGAGTTGCTGTCCGCGCAAAAGGATTTGGCGCGCGCAAGTTATACCGAAATCGACAGCCGCGCCACCTTGCTACGATCCGCAGCAACTCTGGTTTATGCATCTGGCGAGCAGAACCGGGGTGATTCAAATACGGATAGCGAAGTGTTCGGCCGCAATCCTCCATAATGAACGGGAAATGAACTCAGAGCACACAGAACACTTTTTCTAAGGGAAAGGTGACACTTACTTCAATCAATATAAGCCATCGCCGACCAGCTAACGATGTGTTTAAAATCAACTCTGGATTGCAGCGCTTGGATGGCTTTTTTGACTTTTTCCGGTTCATCGTAAAACTCTATAATTAGCGGCAACTCCAGGGATAACGTTAGCAAGGATGATGTATGGACCTCGCGGTCTTCGCCAAAACCTTCAATACCCCGGATAATCGTAACGCCGGTGATCTTTTCTTCATCGCGCAGAATATACAGCGCCTGGTTCAACTGGTCGTGCCCTTCCAGCGTATAGATTCTGGCCATAGTAACTTCTTTTAAATTCATATCTGCTTACCCGCTAATAAACCGAACCAAATGACTAATAAACAACTTAAACCGTTGCCGGCAAAAATACCCAGCATTAAACTGGTATGGAATTCGAACGAATAACCGTGCTCTATCAAAAACAAAATCAAATATAAACCGGACAAGGTTAAATAAGTACCCACCATAATCACCATAATAGCGGCACGATATTCGATGGGGAGGGTTACTTTCTGCAATAAAATAGTCGCGATAATACCGATTAAAAAAGCGCCGATGGCATTAACGATCATCAGCGCATAAGGGATCACGCCACCATGCCAATGAATAATGCCGCCCGAATAGAGAAACAAATATCTGCCGCACAGCAAGCCGATCCACACAGCAAATAGACAACCAAGCACGCTGATTGCTATATTTAAAGCTGCTTTGTTTAAACTGCCCTGCTCAATCAGATATAACGTTTCCAGCGAAAAAGTGGAAAAGGTGGTAAAGGCGCCAATAAAACCGACCAGGATCGCCGCTCTGTAATCAAAGGTAAGGGTGACTCGTTGCAGAAAAAAGGCTTCGGTAAGTAATCCGATTAAAAACGAGCCCACCACATTAACGGCCAAGGTACCATAAGGAAAACCCCGGCCCAGCCAATGGTAAAGTCCAGAGGACATTAAGAATCTGACTACCGCACCACATGCTCCACCCAAGGCAACCGCTATCACTTGATTCATGGCTAGAACCTGATAAAGTGTTCCCGGTAATAGCGCAGCTCTTCAATCGATTCAATGATATCGTCCAGAGCCTGATGCGTGGATTCTTTATTGAAGCCATTTTTGACTTCAGGCGCCCATCTTGCCGCCAGCTCTTTAAGCGTTGAAACATCGATATTTCGATAATGAAAATACGCTTCCAGCCTGGGCATATAGCGATATAGAAAACGTCTGTCCTGACCAATACTGTTACCGCAAATAGGCGAAGTATTTTCGGGTACCCATTGTTTTAAAAATTCAATCGTTAACCGCTCTGCCTCAACTTCATTGATGGTAGAAGCCTTAACGCGATCAATTAAACCGGACTGGCCATGATGTTTCTGATTCCAGTCATCCATTGCTGCCAGGGCCGCATCAGACTGATGGATTGCCAGTACCGGCCCCTGTGCAAGAATATTCAAATCCTTGTCGGTAACAACTGTAGCGATTTCAATTATCAAATCACTGTCCGGATTTAATCCCGTCATTTCAAGGTCTATCCAGATAAGATGCTGTGAATCCTGCGCCATTTATTGATTCCATTGTGTTGAAGGTGGCGGTTAGTGTAGCATTGGCTAATCTGTTCGTCTAACCCTTAAACTTAATGTTCCTGACCCATGAATACCTTTACAATTATCTTTTTAATCGCACTTATTATTTCTTCTTCGATACAATTTTGGCTAGCTAAACGCCAGGCTGATTATGTCACAGCTCATCGTTCCGCCGTGCCCGAAGCATTCAGAACCAAGGTTCCATTGGAAGCACATCAAAAAGCCGCTGATTACACCCTTGCAAAGATCAAACTTGGGAATATTGACGGCGCACTCGGAATTATCGTTTTATTGCTATTGACCCTCGGCGGTGGTATCAATATGGCTTTTGAATTTTGGACATCCTTTTTCTCATCATCCTTAATAGCCGGTGTAGCGGCAATAGCCACCATTTTTCTGATAATGACACTGATAGAGATACCTTCAAGCGTTTATCAGACTTTTGTAATTGAAGAAAAGTTTGGCTTCAATAAAAGCTCCGTCAACCAGTTTATCAAAGACCAGTTTCTGCACCTGGGTTTGGGCGCTGCAATCGGCCTGCCTATATTGGCCCTGATCCTGTGGGTTATGGACAACGTTGGCCCGCTTTGGTGGTTATGGGCCTGGGGCATCATCATGGGTTTCTCGTTGCTGATGAGTTGGCTTTTTCCTACCCTTATCGCGCCTTTATTTAATAAATTCACACCTATGGAAGAAGGTTCGTTAAAAGACCGCATCCAGGGACTGCTTGCGCGTTGCGGCTTTAGCAGCCAGGGCATATTCATCATGGATGGCTCCAAGCGATCCGGCCATGGCAACGCCTATTTTACCGGTCTGGGCAATAACAAACGCATCGTATTTTTTGACAACCTGGTTAACTCGCTCGACGATGAAGAACTGGAAGCCGTGCTGGCGCATGAACTGGGGCATTTTAAATGCAAACATGTCATCAAAATGCTGATTGCCACTTCCATTATGACCTTAATCAGTTTGGCGATTTTAGGCTGGCTAATAAATGAACTCTGGTTTTACAATGGCTTGGGCGTAGAACAACCTTCAAACGCCGCAGCCTTATTATTATTCATCCTGGTTTCATCGACCTTCACTTTTTTCATGCAGCCTATCAGTGCTTATTTTCAACGTAAATTTGAATTTGAAGCCGATGACTTTGCCGCCAGCAATGCCAAAGCCAGCAAAATGATTAGCGGACTGGTCAAACTTTATGAAGAAAACGCGAACACTTTGACCCCGGACCCACTGTACTCTGCCTTTCATTATAGTCACCCGCCCGCCGCTATTCGTATCGCCCATTTAGAATCCAAAGCATAATGGCCGAGTTGCTGGAAGGGCTGGTCATTGCCCATTTAGGACAGGGTATTGCTATAGAACATGACAATAAAATCATTTTATGCCAAACACTGCGACGGCTGGAAACCGTCGCCGTTGGCGACAAGGTGTTATGGACTCAATCAGCGCCCGATCAGGGCCGTATCGAAAAAATACTCCCCCGGCGTTCGTTATTGGCGCGCCCTTCCAGAAACGGCAAAACCCGGCCGGTTGCCGCCAATATTGATACCGTTTTTGTCGTGTTTGCCGTTGAACCTTTCTGCGATTTTTTATTGATTGACCAGTACCTAGCCGTTTGTGAAAGCCACACCATTAACGCAGCCTTGCTACTTAACAAAACAGACCTGCCGCAATCAGCCAGTATCGAAAATGAACTGCTCGATTATATAAATTTGGGCTACCCTCTTTACCGGGTCAGCGCCAAAAGCGAATCAGGACTGGATGAACTAAAAGCAGCATTAAAAGATCAGGTAAGCATGCTGGCTGGACAATCGGGAGTCGGCAAATCCTCGTTAACCAATGCCATCATTCCCGACAAGGATCTAAAAACCAATACCATTTCGGCAACTACCAAACACGGGCGACACACCACAACGGCGGCAACACTGTATCATTTAAATGATGGCGGTGATTTGATTGACAGTCCCGGCGTTGCCATTTTCGGTCTTGCGGGACTTTCCGAACAACAACTGGCTTATGGTTACAGGGAATTTCAACCTTTGCTAGATAACTGCCAGTTTAATAACTGCCGACATTTACATGACAAAGGTTGCGCTGTGCGTGCTGCTGCGGAAAATGGTGAGATTTCCATGACCCGGTATCAGCGGTTTTTGAAACTCAGAGAGAAAATGCCGGTGGCTTATGCCTGAATTTTGCAACTTTAAAGCAGCCATTCTGTAACCGTCATTGCTCGACAGCCAGCGGCCAAAATTCGCCACTTAAGCTCCACCAAAGTTAACCCTAAAATAGGTCAAAGCAGACCTTTAAAAAAATCAATATGCCAAGTTCATTTGAAAACTGTTAAATCTGTCTTTCTTGCTTCAATTATGCAAAATATAAAGAAAATCCACGTTTTTTGACATCTCCCAAATTAAGAGGTGATAGATATGCTTAAACCGATAGTATTGCCAATAAGTTATAAGAGCAGAAAAATCCCTTGAACAAAAATACAGATTCAGCACTGCAAAAAAAATTGGAAACAATTTACCGCACTGAGTCTCGGCGTGTGCTGGCAACGTTAATTCGCTTGTTAGGTGATTTCGATCTGGCCGAAGAAGCCCTGCATGATGCGTTTGCCATTGCGTTGACTCAATGGCAGCGAGATGGAATACCCACAAATCCGCGAGCCTGGCTGGTATCGACGGGTCGATTCAAGGCAATAGACCGCTTGCGAAGGCAAGTCCGGTTTGAGGTGCCTTGGGAAGAGGCATCGCAGCTCGATGTGGAAGCTGCTGAAACCATTGATGTTGAAGCTCAAACGATTGAGGATGACCGGCTGCGGCTCATATTTACTTGCTGTCATCCCAGCTTATCGCACGATGCCCAAATCGCACTGACCCTACGCGAGCTGTGTGACCTGACCACTGAAGAAATTGCCCGCGCATTCCTTACTTCCACTACGACGATAGCCCAGCGCATTGTCCGTGCCAAGTCGAAAATCCGTGATGCCCACATACCCTACGAAATCCCGGAACAAGAAGACTTGCCTGATCGGCTGGATGCCGTTTTGCAAGTGATCTATCTGGTGTTTAACGAAGGTTATTCGGCATCCGTCGGCAGTGAGCTGACGCGACATGATCTATCTGGCGAAGCTATTCGTCTAGGTAGGCTGTTGATCGAACTGTTACCGGAGCAATCAGAAGCATTAGGCTTGTTGGCGCTGATGCTGCTGCACGACTCCCGTCGTAATGCGCGCACCGCACCGAATGGCGATTTGATTCTCCTGGATGAGCAGGATCGCTCGCTTTGGAACCACGGACAGATTACAGAAGGTTCGATGCTGATTAAACAAGCACTCAGCTTACATAGCATCGGTACTTACACCTTGCAAGCCGCAATTGCAGGCATTCATGCAGAAGCCCACGACAGTAGTGCAACCGATTGGGCTGAAATTGTCGGCCTTTACGATCTGTTGTTACACGTGAACCCCTCGCCCGTGGTTGAATTGAACCGTGCTGTAGCTGTGGCGATGCGTGACGGACCGGTAGCTGGTCTCACCCTCATTAATGCCATTTTCACTCGTGGCGAACTCAAAGATTACCATTTGGCTTACGCGGCACAGGCGGATTTTTATCGCAAACTTGGCAGAATCGAGCCAGCAAAAGCGGCTTATGAAAAAGCGCTCAGCCTCACCCAACAAGAACCTGAGCGGCGTTTTCTGGAACGACGACTGATTGAGTTGTGAAATTAATCAGCCCGTTGTCGATCTCAGACGCTGGCAATCGACTATAGGGTGTAATCAATTATTCACATCTACTAAATTTAGGAGAACGTCATGAAATACCTTTGCCTTGTTTACTACGAAGAAAAAACCATTAACGCCATGACCAAGGATGAATGGGATGCCCTCAATGGTGAATGCATCGCCTGTGGCGAAAAGCTTAGGCAAAGCGGGCACTTTCTGGGCGGCAATGCGCTTCAGCCAGTGCATACCGCCACTACGGTTCGGATTAGAAATGGCAAAGCGTCGATAACCGATGGCCCTTTCGCCGAAACCAAAGAGCAATTGGCGGGATTCTACTTGTTAGATGCGCGTGACCTGAACGAGGCTATTCAACTGGTGAGCAAGATTCCTCCAGCGCGTCTGGGTAGCATTGAAATTAGGCCTATCAGGGAGTTAGTCCCGCAAGACTACTGAATATCATTTGAAAATCAGTACAACAAAAATAATCTAATCTCGATTATACCTATTTGTTGAAGATACCCCGCTATCGCCGCATCAATCCGGCCAGCAACCCA
>CAYVFT010000051.1:0-9188 GCA_964450225.1 uncultured Crenothrix sp.
GATTTTCAGAGTAGCCTTCCCAGTCCCCCTTTATCGTTTATTTGATTACCTAGCTCCGGATCAAATCGAGCTGGATAACATCAAACCGGGGGTGCGCCTGGAAGTGCCCTTCGGCTTAGGTAAAAAAATTGGTTTTCTGATTGAAATCGTTCAACACAGCGAACTGGATGCCGGTAAATTAAAACGGGTACTGCGGATTCTGGATCACAAGCCGTTATTGTCGGCAAAAGACTTGCGGCTGTTGCACTGGGCCAGTAACTATTATCATCATCCCTTGGGCGAAGTGATTAGCGCTGCCTTTCCTGCGGCACTGCGGCAGGGAAAGCCGGTTGCTGCTCAAAGTGAAAAACGTTATGCCCTGACTGACTTGGGCAAAGTGACTTCTAGTGAGCAGTTGCAAAGGACGCCCAAGCAGAAAAATGTGCTGGAAAAATTCCAAGGTCATCCATCGAGTCTATCAGAAGCTGAACTCTCGGCATGGAATGACAACTGGCGAGTCGCGGTAAAGCAGTTAATTGCCAGGGAGTTGCTACAGATTGAATCTGCCATGGTAAATACTCATGAAGAGTTATCGATCCCCCTCACCTCAACCCTTTCGACACAGCTCAAGGCAGGCCTCTCCCAGAGGGAGGGGGAGTTAAGTGCTCGACCCTCTATAATCAATAATAATCCTTTGCAGTGTAATCCCCAGCAGCAATCAGCGATAGATGCGGTTTGTGATAGTCTCGGCCGATTCGGGGTTTTTTTACTGGAGGGCGTTACCGGTAGTGGCAAAACAGAGGTGTATTTACAGATAATTCGTACTGTACTGGACCGGGGGCAGCAGGTTTTGGTGCTGGTGCCGGAAATTACGCTGACGCCGCAGCTTGAAGATCGATTTAGACAGCGCTTTGCCGTAAGCATTGCTTTATCACACTCCAAGTTGACTGACAAGCAACGGCAAACGGCCTGGCTCCAAATGCAGCAAGGCAAATCTTCTATCATGTTGGGTACGCGGTCGGCATTGTTTACGCCGTTAAAAAACCCGGGCTTGATTATTCTTGACGAAGAGCATGATGCTTCATTCAAGCAACAGGAAGGCTTTCGTTTTTCTGCCCGGGATATTGCCGTAGTGCGCGGCAAGCTACTGCATATACCGGTTTTACTGGGCTCTGCTACGCCGTCCCTGGAAAGCTTGCATAACGTTAATACGCAGCGTTACCAGTTGTTACATTTGCCGGACCGGGCTGGAAACGCCATAGAGCCGGTCTTGCAGTTGCTGGATATCAGAAACAAAAGAATGCAGGAAGGCTTGTCTGAATCGCTGGTTGAGGAAATGCGCAGAACCCTGGCAAGAAATGAACAGGTATTATTGTTCCTCAATCGACGCGGTTTCGCGCCCACGCTGATATGTCACAGTTGTGGATGGGTTGCACGTTGTCAGCACTGCGATGCCAATCTGGTGATTCATTTTGATGAAGACCGCTTGCGTTGTCATCATTGCGGCAAGGAACAACGCCTGATTAAACAGTGTCCTGCTTGCAAAGCCGGTGAGTTGACGCCCTTGGGATTAGGCACTGAACGGGTAGAAAAAGTACTGGCTGAATTATTTGCAGATAAAGTCATCGTCCGGCTGGACCGCGACTCTACTCAGCGCAAAGGTTCACTGGAAAATTATTTGCAGCAAATCAATCAGGGGAGGGTAGATATTATTCTGGGTACGCAAATGCTGGCTAAGGGTCATCATTTTCCCAATGTGACCCTGGTGGCGATTCTCGATGTCGATAGCGGACTGTTCAGCATTGATTTTCATGCCGCCGAAAAACTGGCGCAAATGATTGTCCAGGTTTCGGGCCGCGCCGGACGTGCGGAAAAGCCCGGTAACGTTATTATGCAGACCCGTCAGCCGGAGCATCCATTATTAACCACTTTAATCCGGCAAGGTTATCGCAGTTTTGCCAAAACGGCATTGGCTGAACGTAAAGAAGCGTTGTTACCGCCGTTTAGTTATCAGGCGTTATTAAGAGTACAGGCTGCGGATGTCGATGCTCCGCAACTTTTTTTTCAGGCGGTCACCGCATTGATACAGAAGCGCAATACCGGTCATACCCAGATTTTGGGCCCGGTAGCCGCACCCATGGCAAAACGTGCGGGTCTTTACCGTTATCAGTTGCTGTTTCAAAACACCAGGCGTCAGGAGCTGCATGTTTTGCTTGCTGTATTAATGCCGGAAATCGCCAAGCTCAAACAGGCAAAAAAGGTACGCTGGTCGCTGGATGTTGATCCGGTGGATTTATTTTGACGTTGATCGGTTTAAATATAACGGTAAACCATGCGATTTTTATCGAATAACTACTGGGATTTGCTTGCAGTCATTGCAGGTATTTTGTTCACGCTGGCATTTGCTCCTTTCGATTATGCCTACCTGGCGCTGGCGGCACTGAGCCTTCTGTTTGTTTGCTGGCAAAATAGCACACCCGGACGTGCGTTGTTGAGAGGGTATTTATTCGGTTTGGGATCATTTGGTTTGGGCGTGTCCTGGGTCTATATCAGTATTCATGACTTTGGCAGGGCTAGTATGCTGAGTTCCGGGCTACTAACCGGCCTGTTCGTTGGTTTTTGGGCCTTGTTTCCGGCACTGGCAGGTTATGTTTCTGTAAGAATACTGCCGGTAAACAGAGGCTTTATCTCAATGATGGTCATGCCTGTGGTTTGGCTATTAATAGAATATTTGCGTGGCTATCTTGTGCTTAACGGCTTTCCCTGGCTGCAAATCGCTTACTCTCAATTGGAAACGCCTTTGGCGGGATATATACCTGTAGCAGGTGTTTATGGTACGGGGTTTTTTGTGGCCTTAACTGCATCCGCAATCGTATTCATGTTTCAAGCCAGGAAGCACTGGTTATTATTGACCACAATGCTTGTTGTTTTATGGGCCACGGGCGGTGTCTTGCGGACTATAAAATGGACCCACCCTATAGGTGACCCCATCCGCGTCTCATTGATTCAGGGCAATATTACGCAGGATCAAAAATGGCTACCGGAAAACAGACTCAAAACTTTGCAATTCTATAAAACAATGACCGAGGCGCATTGGGACTCTGCTGTCGTTGTCTGGCCTGAAACATCCATTCCGGCTTATTTAGCCGAGGTAAACGAGTGGTTTTTACTACCCCTGAGTAAAGCCGCTCAACAACATAATACCGATTTAATTGTCAGTTTGCCGGTACATGGCAGCGCGGGGGATGAAAAATACAATGCCGTGATGACGCTGGGTAAAGAAACCCGGATGTACCGAAAAAAACATTTATTGCCATTCGGCGAATATATGCCCTGGCAACCTGTGTCCGGTTTTATACTAAATAGTCTGGCGATTAAATTGGGCAATTTTAAGCCCGGTGATGTTGATCAACCCTTATTGAAAGCGGGAGGCTATCCCTTTATAACCTCGATTTGTTATGAAGATGCTTTTGGTGATACCGGTATTATGGGTTTGCCCGACGCCGCTTATCTGGTGAATGTTACCAATGATGGCTGGTTTGGTAATTCAATAGAGCCCCATCAGCATCTGCAAATTGCCAGAATGCGGGCCATGGAAACCGGACGTTTTTTGTTGCGAGCCACCAATACCGGCGTGACAGCTGTTGTTGCGCCTGATGGCAAGATTATAAGCCAACTCCCCTTATTTAAAGCCACAGTACTCAACGAAACGATAATGCCTATGGGTGGCATGACGCCTTATGCAAGTTCAGGCGATAAGGCGGTTATTCTTGTTCTGGTGGTTTTGCTTATTTTTTTGATTAGTTATAACGGATCGTTACCGAATAAAAAATAGTTCCAAAACCTGACAAGGGCAGGCCAAGCTAAAAATGACATTTGCTTATAATTTCGAACAACCCCTTAAAAATGCTAGAATGGTCGATTATTTGCAATCCGATATCCTCGAACTACTCCATGTCAAATAACTTAAAGCTTCCACTAGAGTCACTGAAACTGAATGTCGATTTGACCGGTTTTGAATTTCCGGAAGCACCCCGATTGCAAAGCGGTATTTTAGGGCAGCCAAGAGCGCAGTCAGCATTGGAATTCGGTGTTGCTATGCCTAATCCCGGCTACAATATTTTTGTCATGGGGGAGCCTGGCTTAGGGCGTCTATCTATGGTTTCCAACCATCTGTATGCGCTTGTCCAATCTCTACCTGCGCCACCCTCCTATGCTTATGTGGATAATTTTGATAATCCCAGGGAGCCTGTTGCGGTGGAATTGCCGGCAGAATATGGACAGATATTCAGCAAGGATATTGAAAAGTTGATTGATAATCTATTGGCAACTTTTCCAGCTGCATTTGAAAGTCCTACTTATCAGCAAAAAAAGTCCGCAATCGAGCGTCAGTTTAGTCAGTCTTATAACAATGCGATTGATCTGGTTGATAATAAAGCGCAGGAAAATAACATAGCTTTGTTCAGAGAAAGCGAGTCGATTACCTTTGCCCCTATCCGGGATAATAAATCGCTGAATGAAGATCAATTCACTCAATTGCCGCAAGCTGAACGTGAAGCTTTTCATCAGCACGTGGAAGAACTGGAAGAATATCTGAGTGATGTGTTGCTGGAAATGCCCCAATGGCGCAGAACGATGGTTGAAAAAATCAAGCAGCTTGATAATGACACCATCAGTTTGGCAATAGACCCTTTGTTTTCTGAACTGAATGATAAATATCAAAATATCGACGATGTCATCACTTATTTGTCAGAAATCAAAAAAAACCTGGATAACACCATTGCCGATTACCTGATGCCCGGACGGACATTGGAACCGAGAGACACCACCGCAAAACGTCTGGTGCTAACAGAGCAGTACGCTCCCAACATACTGGTCGATAATAAACAGGAGAGTGGAGCGCCGGTTATTTATGAGCCGCATCCCATTTATCAGAATCTGTTTGGCCGTATTGAATATGTCAGCGATCAGGGCACGTTAGTAACCAATTACCGGAAAATTTGTGCCGGTTCATTGCATAAAGCCAACGGTGGTTATTTAATTCTCGACGCAGAAAAACTACTGACCTATCCCTTTGTTTGGGAAGGCCTTAAACGGGCTTTGCAATCAGGTCGAATTGAAATTGAGTCCCCGTATTCAGAACTGGGTATTAATACGATTACTTTAAAGCCTGAAGTTATCCCGTTAAATGTTAAAGTGATTCTGGTTGGTTCGCGGGATATTTATTATCTGCTGGAAGAAATGGATAGTGAATTCAACGAAATGTTCAGAATTCTTGCCGACTTTGATAATTATATTCCGCGTACTGATGAATCCATGCAGGAATTCGCCATGTTAATGAATAAACAGGCGGCGGATTCGGGTGCCAAACCATTAACACGTGCCGCTATTGAAGGCTTGATCGAGCACAGCTGCCGGCTGTCAGAAAATCAGCACCATTTTTCTGCACATATCAAGGATTCACTGGACATTATTGCTGAAGCCAACCAGTTTTGCAGCCAAGCCAATCACAACGAAATCGACAGGCCACATATTGAACAGGCCTTGGCGGCCCGGGAATATCGTAACGGCAGGTTATCCCAAGCCATACTTGAAGAAATGCTCGATGGCACGATTCTTATTGATACCGAAGGTGAGGCAGTCGGAAAAATCAACGGTTTAACCGTTCTGGAAATAGGCGGCAGCAGCTTTGGCGCGCCAGCACGAATTACCACGACGGTCTCTCCTGGCTCCAGAGGCATCGTTGATATAGAGCGGGAAGCTGAATTGGGTCAGGCCATCCACTCCAAAGGCGTGATGATTTTAACGGGTTATCTGGGGCATACCTACGCTCAGCAATTTCCCTTGGCTATATCCGCGAGTATTGCCATTGAGCAATCCTATGGCTACATCGATGGCGACAGCGCCTCGCTGGCTGAACTATGCTGCCTTATTTCCGCACTTACACGGACACCGATCAAGCAAAGCTTTGCTATTACCGGTTCGATTAATCAATACGGCGAGGTACAAGCGGTAGGAGGGATAAATGAAAAAATCGAAGGTTACTTCAGACTTTGCCGGGCACGTGGACTAAATGGTCAACAAGCCGTTATTATTCCTGCCGCTAACAAGCGTAATCTGATGTTGAAACAGGAGGTGATTGATGCTGTTGCGAAAGGACTGTTTGCCGTTTATGCAGTAGTGTGTGTCGATGAAACTCTGGAGCTATTGACAGGACAACCTGCCGGTGAAGCGAACATTGAAGGTTTATATCCTGAAAATAGCATTAATTTCAGGGCTATCTCCCGATTAAAAGAGATTTCAGACATGGCGTCTGATGATGATAAAGAGGAAGTGATTTAAGCACGGGCGGGGTGATCCAGAGACGAAATATTTTACGTCTCCAGGATACACATTTTCTCCCTGTCTATTGGCTTAGCGTTCCTTAATCGCCTGTCTCCGTAATGATCACATCGATACCATTTTGCCTTAACCGCGATCTGATCGAATTAATACTGGCTGTCTTGGTATAAGGACCCATTTTGACACGATACCAGTTCACGCTGCCGACTTTTGCTTTCTGGACTTTAGATTCTATACCCATCGAAGCAAGCTTTGCCCTTAATTGATCAGCTTCTTTAAATGTCTTAAAAGAACCTGCCTGCATAATATACTGAGTTTCCTTGGCCTTACCCACACGCTCTTCCCGGGTGCGGGTTTTAATTTCGTATTCGGGCACCACTACCTCTTTTTCAGGCAAAATGGTGTAGAAATCAAATTGAGGTATTTTAGGCCCTGGCATGACTTCAGGTTTCTTCTCTTCTTTGGAAGTTGCTGCGTTTTCAGATCCCGATTTATTCGATGCCGTTTGTGAAACCTGCTGGGGATTTGCTTGCTTGGATCCGGTGCTCCGCAAATAAACCAGAAAAACCACGAACGCAATAATTATCGCGGTAATCAGCATCCAGCGCCACATGCCGACACTGGCATCCCGATCGAATTGTTTCCTGCGTTCTGCCGCTGCCCTCCCCTGAGCTCTTCGTTCCACTCTTGGTTTGTAATCTCTAGTCATCACATGGCTTCAGGTGTATTGATATTTAATAAACCCATACCGTTTGCCAATACCTGTTTTACCGCACAAACCAGATTCAATCTGGCATCGCGAATACTGGCATCTTCAACGAGAAACTGATGGGCATTGTAGTAAGTATGAAATTCATTCGCCAGATCACGCAGATAATGTATCAATTGATGTGGCTCATGCTGCAAAGCGGCACGTTCGAGAACTTCCGGGTATCGCGTCAGAGTTCCCAGCAACAGGATTTCATGCTCTTCGGTCAGTTTAGCCAAATTTTCCATGCCCCCCAGCAGATTTCTTTCCCAGCCTTTTTCATCCAGTTGACGCAATACACTACATACCCGGGCGTATGCATATTGGACATAAAATACCGGATTTTCATTGGATTTTGAGGTCGCCAGTTTCAAATCAAAATCCATGTGCTGTTCAGATCGACGCATCACATAAAAGAAGCGCGCTGCATCCTTGCCAACCTCATTACGCAATTGCCGCAAGGTGATAAATTCACCTGAACGGGTCGACATTTGCACTTTTTCGTTACCGCGATAAAGGACTGCAAATTGCACTAACAATACCTTTAATTTGGATTCATCAGCGCCGAGGGCCTGAATGGCTGCTCTGACTCTGGGCACATAGCCATGATGGTCTGCGCCCCAAATATCAATAATCTGCTCGAAGCCACGATCCAGCTTGTTCATGTGGTAGGCAATGTCGGAAGCGAAATAGGTGAATTGACCGTTCTCTCTAACCACTACACGGTCTTTTTCATCGCCTAATTTGCTGGATGCAAACCAGGTCGCGCCATCCTGTTCATACAGATGTCCGCCAATACGTAACCGTTCGAGTGCTTTTTCCACTGAGCCATCATCCATTAACTCGCGTTCTGAAAACCATTGCTGATAATCAACGCCAAACTCCATTAAATCAACCTTGATATCTTCCAGAATATTATTCAGTCCGATTTGGAAAAAATCCCGGTATAAAGCCGGACCTAGCAAGGTTTTCGTACGGTCAATAAGCGCATCAATATGTGCTTCCTTATCGCCGCCCTGAGGCTCGTCTGCGGGTATATTCTCTAGCACCAACTCCATCGGTCGGCGGTAATCATTGTTCGCGTTTTTATGAATATCCCAGGCGATTTCCCGGACATAGTCACCGCGATAACCATTGCTGGGAAAGTGTACAACCTCGCCGCATTCTTCCAGGTATCTTAGCCAGATACTGGTAGCGAGAATATCCATCTGCCGTCCGGCATCATTGACATAATACTCCCGATGCACATCAAAACCGACTGCCTGCAATAAGTCAGCAACAACGGAACCATAAGCTGCGCCTCGACCATGCCCTACATGTAACGGCCCTGTGGGATTTGCTGACACAAACTCAACCTGAACTTTTTTACCCGCCCCGACAGTGCTTAAGCCAAATTCAGGTCCCTCGTTATGGATTTTCCTGATAATTTGGTGTTGAGATACCGGGTTGATAAAAAAATTAATAAAACCCGGGCCCGCCAGTTCCACTTTCATAACTGCTTCATGTCGAGGAAGAGCGGCGATAATTTTTTCGGCCAGCTGTCGAGGATTTACCTTGGCTGGTTTTGCCAGTATTAAAGCCAGATTTGAAGCAAAATCGCCGTGTTGGGCGTCCCGTGTGCGTTCAATGGTTATATGTGGGGTATTTTCCAGGCCTGGAATTCCCTCTGCCTTGAGGGTTTCAATAGCTTGCAAAATAAGTTCCTCTATTTTTTGTTTCATTGCTTCACTGCGAGGTTAGATCGAATAAAAAGACGTGCATTATCCATGAAAATCATCTGATTATCCATTCAAACAATATCAATACAAATCTATGAGGATCAAAATGACGCTTATTGGCGAGCAATTGGTTGGCTATTACATCAATATGAATGAGGCCAGGTAGATTGTGCTAGTTATGATAACAACAAATTTGGTTTTATTGATTAAAGGCAGTTCCTGCCAATAGCAGAAAGCACGTGATTTATGCCAATACCATGCAACTAGAAGATTTTCTTTGTACTGGAGGCAGAGGGGAGGCAGCACGCGCCAAAGAAAATAAAATCCGCCAAAGGCAATGAATAGGAGCAGATAGAAAACAATGACTTGAGTTTGATGGCGATCAGTGTGGAGAATGTGTT
>CAYVFT010000051.1:9288-25317 GCA_964450225.1 uncultured Crenothrix sp.
AGCAGATAGAAAACAATGACTTGAGTTTGATGGCGATCAGTGTGGAGAATGTGTTCGACCAAATTATCAAGTACTATCTCGATAAATTCAAAGAAGATATGACCAAGATCCAATAATGATCCGAATACCATATCAGGTAGGGTGATAGCTAAACCAATGCCGATTAGATAGGATATGTTGACTGACTTTCGATAGGTTGATGAAATCATTAGGAGTCTCTCCAGGAAACAATATTCCGCTAGGAAACCTAGTGTAGACCAGGATGATTATTAGTAAATATTCGTTACTGGTCATTTGGAAAGATGCACCCAATGGTAAATGGGCTGTTTGGTGGTACGGTCTTTATGTGCGGTGGACTTGGAAAGTATGTCAAAAATTAGGGTTGGAGTCTTGTTCAGATAGGCCGTTTTTTCCAGCTCCCCGCATACTGATACCTGGAAACTGGAATTGCGTTGTACAGTTTCTTAATCATCATCTTCTCTGGGAATCTGCCCGCGCAGCTCTTCTGACAGAAGCATTTGCGCGCCTTTGGAAACTATTTGTTCGCCGGGCTTGATTGTATCAGGAATAAAATAACCCTCTGCTGATGCCGAATAATGGTCTATAGTGCGGCGGCTAAAAGTTTCTTCAGTGGTTTTAAGATACACAAGCGCCTGATCCATATACCAGATTAGCGCCGATTTCGGAATAATAACGCCTGCCATTTGTTCGTTTGCTTCTGGAATCCAGGCAGTTACGTTCATGCCGGTTATAATGTTTTTATCGCCGGTTTGGAAGTAATAACTTTCACCTTGTGCGGCTGAGTCTGTTTGAGCGGCCACTGAAATCAGCTTCGCTTTATTGGCTTTGCCGCGGTTGCCCGAAACCTCGATATAAATAGTCTGAATTGAGTCAGGCAAGTGCTTATTGGCAGGCAAAGTAATTTGCAACAGTGATTGCCGGCCTGATAAAAAAGGGCCTAACTTGTCAGAATCACTGGATAGTGCCCAATCGGTGAGTTCTTTGCCCCAGTTAAGCAGGGCTTCATCAATAATTGCCTTGCCTTGAAAATTAGCCGCATCGGCTTGAGCTTTATAGGATTGCCATTGTGCTTGCTGTTCTTGCAAGCTGCGTTTTGAGCTTACGCCATCACGATATAAATCTTGCTGACGGCTGATATTCTGCTCAGCTTGCTCAAATTTTGCCTTGGCGCTGCTGCGTTCGGTTAACGCAAGCAAATAGCGATTACGCAAGGCCAGCAAAGGTTGTATGTTGATGGCTTTTCCGTATGCGGTTATTTCATTGTGGTGGCTGGCAGGTTTGAGAGTTATTGTTTCAATCCCTGATAATTTTTGGGCTTCAGAGTCGAGCCTGACAACCGAATGCCCAGTATTGTTTTGTTGTTCGGGTGAAGGTTTTTCATCATCAGCAACAACCAGTGTCATCGGAAAAAGATTGAGTACAATAATACAGACGATTAGCGGCGTATTCATGGGGGAGAAAGAGGTAGTTTGTCTTTAATTTAGAGCTGCCCACAACAGATTTAAGGGTTTGCTAAAGAGTGTCCGAGGCTAAAAATTATAGGCTTTACGGCTAAATCAATGTCAAAAAAAAGCCCCGGTTGAAAATCAACCAGGGCTTTCAATAACCTATCTAAAAAATCTGATGGATTAGTTGTTAGGTAATGCGAATACAGTAAATGTACCACCTTGTTTGGTGAAAGAACCCAAGCTTGCATAAGCGCCGGTAGCACCTAAACCTTCTTGTGAAATTTTCACGGCTATTTTTTCCAATTCAGCTTTTTTCACTGGATCGGTTTCTGCAGCAGCCTTGGCTTGCGCTTCTTCCAGCTGTTTATTGAAGTCGGTAGCGATACCGATACCTGCCCAGCCGCCGATACCGGAAAGAACGCCAACATATTGCTTGCCGTTGTAGCTCCAGGTATTCACGTTGCCGATGATGCCGGAAGGCGTTTTGAATTTGTACAATTCTTTACCTGTTTTAGCATCAACTGCTTTCAGGTAGCCTTCCAGTGTGCCGTAAAATACGACGCCGCCGGCAGTAGAAAGTGAGCCGGACCAGACTGAGAACGGTTCGCTGTTTGACCAAACTATTTTACCTGTTTTGGCGTCAAATGCGGTGAACTGTCCCAGGTTGGTTGTACCATCTGGTTTTCCAGTCAGAACGTCCGCACCCGCTGGCAACATGTCCAGAGTCGCGCCGACATAAGGCTGGCCTGCTGTGTAGGATACTTCGAAAGGCTCATAATTCATGCACAGGTGGTTGCCTGAAATGTAGAACAAGCCGGTTTGTGGTGAGTAAGAAACCGGTTGCTGGTTTTTACTGCCTAACGCAGCAGGGCAGATGCCGTCTGTTCTGACGTCTTCACCTTGGTGTTCGGTACTGTACTGAGGCACAACTTGCGGACGGCCTGAGTTCATGTCAACGTGAGTTGCCCAGTTAACTGATTTGTCGAATTTCTCGGCGACTAACAGCTCACCTGTTTCACGATCCAGGGTATAGCCAAAACCGTTGCGATCGAAATGCACGATGGTTTTATGCATTTTGCCTTTAACTTCCTGATCAACCAGTACAGTTTCGTTGATACCGTCAAAATCCCACTCATCATGCGGAGTCATTTGGTATACCCATTTAACTGCGCCAGTGTCAGCATCACGGGCCCATAATGACATGGACCATTTGTTGTCACCTGGACGTTGTACAGGGTTCCAAGTTGATGGATTGCCTGATCCGTAATAGATCAAGTTCAATTTAGGGTCGTAGCTGGTCCAGCCCCAAGTTGTACCGCCACCAATTTTCCATTGGTCGCCTTCCCATGTTTTTAAACTGGAATTAGCACCCACTGGAGTGACTTTACCGTTTTCCCAAGTGGTTGTTTTGTTTGGGTCAATCAGCGTGTCCTTATCAGGGCCCATACTGTAGCCTTTCCATCTCAATTTACCAGTATTAATGTCATAGGCTGCCAGGAAACCACGAACACCAAATTCACCACCGGAAATACCAGTTAGAACGGTATCTTTAACAACTAGGGGGGCGGCAGTGTTGGTCATGCCCAATTTGGGATCACCGTTTTGTACACTCCAAACGCGTTTGCCGGTTTTAGCGTCTAACGCAGTCAAAACAGTATTGGATTGTTGTAGGAAAATTTTGCCGTCGCCGTAAGCTAAACCACGATTGACGGTGTCGCAACACATAACTGGAATAGTCACGTCAGCATCTTGTGTCGGTGTGAATTCCCAGATAACAGATTGAGTTTTTTGGTTGATTGCGTAAACAGTGTTAGGAAAAGGTGTGTGGATGTAAATAACATCATCAACAACCAATGGGCCGCCTTCGTGACCACGTAATACACCTGTTGAAAAAGACCATGCAGGTTGCAGATTTTTTACGTTGTTAACGTTAATTTCATCCAGCTTGCTATAACGAGTACCAGCGTAGTCTCCGCCCCAAGTTGCCCAGTTAGCTGGATCTTTAGTTAGGGTTTCAACACCACTGTTAGCAGTTGAAATTGCTGGAGCAGCTAATATTGCCGCTACACTTGAAGCAATTAGCCAACTTTTTATAGGCTTCTTCATATTATATTTCTCCTGGTACCTTGTTAATTAGACAAAATACTGATTATGATTTTTTAAGACTAATATTAGTTTTTTGGGTGATTTTTTTGATTCCATATAGGCAGGAAATTTTCACACCAAGTCACTAGATTTAATGATTTTGCCCCAAAAGTCAAATTTTAATAGACTCAAGGCTAAAGGGGATAAGCAAAATCGGCAAGTTATGGGCTTGTTCGCCTTTTAAGTTTGCGTCTGATTTGCAGCTCCCTAAATAGCTTCTCTTTGATAGCCTTTGCTATTCCAGCATAAAATTTCTCCAGCATCCTTGCTCCAGGCGGCCAGAACAAAACGCTGTGCAGGTTGACCGTTTATATCGAAGTTATGAACGTTTGGGCGATGAGTATGTCCATGAATCAAGCGTAAACAATGGTGTTCAAGCATCACTTTAATTACCGTGTCTTGATTAACATCCATAATGTCCTGGGATTTTTTGCGTTTATGAAAGTAGCTGCGAATACGGTACCAGCGAGCTGCCAATAGCCTCAATAGCAGCGGCTTGGACAGCACGAATTGTTGCCATTCCTGAGTATGTGATTTAACGCGAAAGGCCTGATAAGGTAGGTCGTCGGTACACAACAAATCGCCGTGTGTAAGCAATGTTGGTGTGCCGTGCAAATCAATGACTTGATAATCTTCGAGTAGTGTGACCCCAGTATCCTGACAGAATTTATTGCCTAACAGAAAATCCCGGTTACCTTGCTGCAAATAAACCTGTGTACCGGAATCGGTCAATTGTTTGAGTTGTTTCCGGATTTTGTTGTTGGGCGGGGTCGGGTCATCATCGCCTATCCAGGCATCGAAAAGATCTCCAAGAATATAAACAGCCGCCGCTCGGGGCGCTCTATTTTGGAGAAAAGCAAGAAATCGACGGATGATTTCAGGCTTTTCCAGTGCGATGTGTAAATCGGAGATAAACAGAATTTCTTGAGTCAATGAACTGCTCTGTTAGCGGATGAGAAAAATAGGAAAAAAGGGCAAGATAAAAGGCAAAAGTGCACATTTTTATCTTGCGCTTTAAACCTTTTGCCTTATTTTACAACTTCAGCTTTTTCAATAACGATGTCTGTTTTAGGTACATCTTGATGTCCGCCGCGATTACTGGTGGGTTGTTTGGCCATTGCATCGACAACATCCATCCCTTCAATCACTTCGCCAAATACAGCATAGCCCCAGCCACTTGATGTTGGGCTGGTGTGATTTAAAAATGAGTTATCCTTATAATTGATAAAAAATTGGGCAGTGGCCGAATTGGGGTCATTTGTGCGGGCCATTGCTAAGGCACCACGATGGTTAGTCAAGCCATTGTTGGCTTCATTTTTGATAGGTGCATGAACTGCTTTTTGATTGAAGCTGGTATCAAAGCCACCTCCTTGAGCCATAAAATCCGGAATGACTCTGTGGAAAATAGTGCCGTTATAAAAGCCTTCGTTTACATAAGTTAAAAAATTTGCCGAGGATACAGGCGCTTTTTCAGTATTTAACTGGATAATAATGTCGCCGAGTGTGGTTGTTAATTTAACTTTTGTTTGTATATCTGACATGTTTTTTTCCGTTGCAAAAGAGAGTGTTGAGATTAAAAATAGCACCATAGAAAGAATGAGTGCGCGCATTGATTTTTCCTTATGGGTGATGCAAACGGTAGATTTTATGTGTTTTTATCTTGAAAGAGAAGTATGTGCTTGGTAAATTGTGCGGCTTTGTTGCCAAGTGCATCCCTTTATCTGTAATCTGATTGTTTGAGACGACGCTGATTGTAGATGTCGCCTAAATGTATAATTTATAAAATATATGTTGAAAATATATAACACCCTGACCCGAAAAAAAGAATTGTTCAAACCGCGAGTAGAGGGCAAAGTCGGCATGTATGTTTGTGGCATGACAGTTTATGATTATTGTCATATCGGCCATGCCCGCGTGATGGTGGTATTTGATATGGTTGCTCGTTATTTTCGACATTTGGGATATGACTTGACCTATGTGCGAAATATTACCGATATTGATGACAAAATTATTCAGCGTGCCAACGAAAACGGCGAAGCATTTAGCGAACTGACCGAGCGCTTTATTGACGCCATGCATGAGGATGAACGCGCACTTTCAGTTTTGCCACCCGATATTGAACCCAGAGCAACGCAATCTATCTCAAGCATTATTGCCATGATTGAGGCGTTAATTACCAATGGTCTGGCTTATATTGGCAGCAATGGCGATGTGTTTTATGCGGTAACAAAATTTAAAAACTATGGGCAGCTATCCGGCAAGAATCTGGACGATTTGCAGGCTGGTGAGCGAGTTGATATTGACCAGGCAAAACACAATCCGCTGGATTTTGTTTTATGGAAAATGGCAAAAGCAGGCGAACCTGCATGGCAATCGCCTTGGGGCTTGGGCCGTCCCGGCTGGCATATCGAATGCTCAGCCATGTCTACCTGTTGCCTGGGTAATCATTTCGATATTCATGGCGGCGGCATGGATTTGCAGTTTCCGCATCATGAAAATGAAATCGCACAGTCAGAAGGCGCCACCGGCGAGAAATTTGTCAATCTGTGGATGCACAATGGTTTTGTGCGTGTTAATGAAGAAAAAATGTCCAAATCGCTGGGTAATTTCTTTACCGTGCGTGAAGTACTAAAACAATACAAGCCCGAAATAATACGTTTTTTTATTCTTTCCAGTCATTACCGTAGTCCCTTAAATTATTCAGATGATCAGTTGAATGATGCCGGCACTGCATTGAAAAGGCTTTATACCGCTTTGCGTGGTTGTGACGGCTTGAATGCCGCTATAGATGCGGATTATAAAGCCCGTTTTGAACAGGCGATGGATGATGATTTTAATACACCGGTCGCTGTTGCTGTTCTATTCGACTTGGCGAGAGAGCTGAATAAAGTTAAAGATAATAATCCAGAAAGAGCAGTGGTACTGGCGTCCAGCCTTAAATTTTTAGGAGGCTTGCTGGGAATATTGCAACAGGACCCTGAAGACTATTTAAAAGGGCACATCCATGAGAGTATTGGCGCGCTTGTAGGAAGTGGTGCATTAGTCTCGGCTTCAGTTGAAGTAACTAGAGGCGACGGTTGGATTGAACAACAAATCCAAGCACGTCTGGACGCCAAAAAAGCCAAAAACTGGGCTCTTGCCGATCAAATCCGTGATGAATTAAAAAGGCAAAGCGTGATTCTCGAAGATGCGCCAAATGGCACAACCAGTTGGCGGCGCGAATAATTTCTTTCAAGCACGCTATTAAGCATGGGATATTATCTACACGGTCCTATTGCTCCTTCTCCAAAGAAAGAAGGTTGGCATGATGCGGCATAATTTCTTGATTTTATTATCTTTAAGACAGCCAGACCTACGATCAATAACAAAGCACTAACAAAAAAATTACCTGATGACCGAAATTAAAGATAAATCAATCCAAATCTTTCTTGACGAACTAGCCAGCAAATCAGCTACACCGGGCGGTGGTAGCGTATCGGCACTGATGGGTGCACAGTCCGCCGCCTTAACCAGCATGGTTTGCAACTTGACTATCGGCAAACCTAAATATGCTGAAGTCGAAACCGAAATGCAAGCCTTACTGCAAAAGTCAGAAGTGTTACGTGCAAAACTGACAGGCTTGATTAAAGCCGATGTTGATGTATTTAATCGCTTAATGACGGCTTACGGCTTACCTAAAGAAACAGACGAAGAAAAAATGGTACGCACCGAGGCAATACAAACCGTTTTAAAAGCCGCCACTGAAGTGCCTTTGGATTGTGCACGTGCCTGTGCAGAAGCCATTGAATTAAGTCGTTGTGCTGCAAATAAAGGGAATCATGGCGTTATCAGCGATGCCGGTGCTGCCGTATTGGCGGGATATAGTGGCTTAAAAAGTGCTGCACTCAATGTTTATATTAATACAGGTAGTCTTAAAGATAGACAATTCGCTGAGGCCAAGCTAGCTGAATTGGAAACCATTTTAAGAGATGTCGACGTTGCTGTGGAAGAAATCTATCAAGCAGTTAAATCCAAATTGTAGGCTTTTTACTATTGGAGCAACATTTAAGAAAAAAACGATTGACGATTAAGAAATAAATCGTCATAATGATCAGCTCTTCAAGGGTGGTTTACAAATGTAGCCAATCATTACAAAGAAGATTATCGGGGTGTAGCGCAGTTTGGTAGCGCGCCTGCTTTGGGAGCAGGATGTCGGGGGTTCGAATCCCTCCACCCCGACCAGTTTAGCGCTTGTAGCTCAACCGGATAGAGCACCGGCCTTCTAAGCCGGGGGTCGCAGGTTCGAGTCCTGCCAAGCGCGCCATTCCAAAAATATCCCATATTATGGTGAGCGTAGCTCAGTTGGTAGAGTCCCGGATTGTGATTCCGGTTGTCGCGGGTTCGAGCCCCGTCGTTCACCCCATTAAATCAAGCAGTTAAGCGATATTTACAACTACGCCGCTTTTTCCTGCAACCGATTTTGCAACTTTTGCGTTTCCTGCAAATTCGGCTAAATGTTCAGGCGCCAGATGTGCGTACCGCTGAACCATCTCATAACTCGCCCAACCTCCCAATTCTTTCAAGATATTAAGCGGAGTTCCATTTTGCACATGCCAGCTTGCCCAAGTATGGCGTAAATCGTGCCACCTAAACTGTTCAATGCCTGCACGTTTTAGTGCTTTTCGCCATGCAAGTGTTCCGGCTTTTCCAACCGGCTTACCTTCGTAAGTAAACACGTGCGTGTGATGTTTTCCGATTTGAGCTTTAAGTACGTCTACCGCATCATCATTTAAGGGTACACCAATCGCTTTTGCGGCCTTAGCTTGGTCTGGGTGAATCCAAGCAACACGTCGTTGCATATCGATTTGCTGCCATTCCAATTCCAGGACATTGGACTCTCTTAAACCCGTCGCCAAGGTAAACCTTGCCATTGCCCCCAAATGTGGCGGAAGTTTTGTCAGCAACCGCGCTGCTTCATCTTGGGTTAACCACCGTATTCTGACGTTGGGTTCCTTAAATTTTCGAACATGAGGTTTGGTGTCCAACCATTGCCATTCCTTCATGGCCTTGTTTAGAATGGTGTTGATTACAGTGGTCACACGATTCACTCTGGTTTTGCTAACACCTTCTTTGAGTTTGGCATGTATTATTGATTCAATTACGGTCTTGTCAATATCATGCAAATACCAATTATCAAGGTGTTGAGCAATCCAGCGCAACATAGATTTGTCGTCATCGATGCTTTTTTTATCGGCTTCCTGCAGGTATCTGACGACTGCCTCCTGCCAAATATATGTTTGTTTTTCGCCCCCTTTGAGTTGATCCCAGGTTTTTGCTTTAACTTTGTCAGCTATTTCTTGCGCCTTTGATTTGTCTGTGGTGCCAGTAGATCGGTATATTGTTTTTCCACTAATTGTAAATTTGTAGTACCAGATTTCGTTGCGTTTAAAGAGCATTTTGTTTCTCCATTTTTTGATGCTATCCGTTTGCCGTGTTCAGTGTACTGCGAACGGATGTAATTAACCAAATCTTCATGAATAAATACCCAGCTTTTACCAGGTTTAGCACCGGGTATTTCGCCTGCTTTTGCTTTGCATTGGAGAGTGACCGGGTGCATTTTTAAAAACTCAGCAGCTTGTTTTAAGTCAAGAGTGTGCATGCTTCAGCCTCCGCAACCTGTAAAATGGTAATAATGGGTGAACAGCCTGGTGCGCTTTGTTTTAGAACCAGCTCAGCATTAGCTAGCCAAACCAAAGCCCGCGGTTTGCTGCGCCGATCCATACTGAACTCTTTAAGTGTAAAACGGCGTCGAATTTGATCCATATTAAGCCTCAGTTTTGCTAGATGTTTTATGTTATTGATTTATAGATACTTAGATAGTATCGGACGTTGGCTTGCAGGATTAGGTCTAAGATATTCATATTACGAGCGCCTTGCCGTAAAAGAATTTATATTCATTTGTTTGGTTTTCATTAGGAGTTATTCTAAGGGTCTGATTTAATTTCTCCCCTCTAGGGTTCGCCCCTTATCGGGTGCAAGCAACCGCATGCAATTATCAATAAAGTTTAAATACCTCGCCGATTTGTCTAAACCTTCCCGCTGATTTACATTGTGAATGTTGATGTAAGGCAGTATCTTCAGAATAGCAATAATTCTTTTTGTGGTATTTTTGCTTTTTTCATAATTACCTCAAAAGCGCTTGATTAAGTAGATAGTCGTTCTTGTTATCCGAATTCGGCATAATTTCGATGGTTTTTGGACGGCGAGAGCCGCCAAAATTCCCTGGCCGAGATCACACTCCAGCTTGATGTTTGCTTGTTCCTTTACAGGGCCCATTGATTCGTCCTGATGATGAAGATTAGGCATAGATTAATTGTAACGATAAAATAATTCGACGAGTTATTGTACTATATATCGATATAAATAAAATAAAAGTTATAGATATAATGAGATTATTTAAGGGCGCAATTAAAACAATTTTAACTAAATAGTGCTTTGGTTTTCGTTAGGTTTTTTCGTTTTCTACTTTTTATTTCTTCATTTGTTTCATGGCATCCTTTGTTCATTGTTTGGCAATAAAGTCTTGATGAGATGGCAGTATTAAGGTGCGCACTCATAGTTTTGTGCTATTTCCCTGAGCTTGCTGCCCGTAAAGCCTCTAATGATTTACTGGTCTGCTCTGTTTCTTCGAGAAACTCGGGTAAAGATTTATCCAGCGCATCTGCAATCCGTTCCATAATCCGTAAGACGGATTCCCTTTGTCGATGGTTAATCTGAAATAAATGATGTAGATACCCCTGACATTTTGGAGAGTTGTTCTTTCGTAATCCCCTTCTAAGCAAGTATTTGAAGGAAACTGGTAAAGAATATGAGGTTATACCTTAGCTATTTATTGGACGAGAAATTAAGCGGCTAAATTTTGGGATAGTTTTTTCCTGGCATTTGATTGATTCTATGAATTGAATGTATGAGAGTGACTCTTAAAATACATAATCACTATATCGAGTATAAATTAACTTTGATTGCTCTATTCAAAAGAAAAGCAAGCGACGTTTTTTTTTCGCCCGTTTAATAATGTGCATTCGATGACTTATGAGGCTTATCGGAATAATTAATGCCTGGTAAATTAATTATGGCAGTGTTGTTACGATTGCTTAATTTATATGAGCGGCGTAACGTGGTTTATAGTACGGATATTGTGCCAACCCACTATTTAGTATCCAAAACCGTATACATAGGCAAGCCTCGTTGATACCCAAAGAAGGGTAAGATGTGTCGGGTAGAAATAATAAAATAGCCACTGATAACGAGGTACCGGAATATTGACGGCGGTGCTTGCTATCAAAAGAGGCAGGGCGGCGAAAGCCCAATAATTGCCGTTAATAAGACGGAGTAATAGCAAGGCTATCAATGCTATTACCACAGGTGTGATTTGCGGCGTTTTGCAGTACCACCATAGTGCGATTCCAAACGCTAGAACAGGCCACCAGAACTCTACTGAGGAACCACCGATAATAAAAACAGCGCAAGCGATGAAATAGCCGCTGATCGTCTGTTGATCAAGGAAACAAATAATGGCCGTCATTGCCAGTAAAGCAAACAGAATGTTTAACGGCCACCATCCTGCTAACAAGCCACCCAAGGCGATGAAGGGCGGTGTTGCCAGGAGGCCAAAGAGTGCCAGGCGTTTCATCGTTCGGCTATGTACGCCGCGCTTATAGGCGTCTGGCCGAGCCAGATTATAAGCCAGCACAAAAACGAAGAGTGGCATGGCTATGCGACCGCCGTTAAATAACGTGTGCGATGCATCGTGTAGCAGATATTTATTGGTATGATCGGCTACCATAAGTAGAAGAGCCAGCCATTTAAGGGCTTCAAGCGTGCCATCTGATACTACTACGCGTGGGTATTGCATAGTTATCTGCTACCGGCTGCTAACGACGATACGACGTGGAACATAGGCTGTTTTATTAGCCTGTGCTTCGTGGGTTGTTTTACTTGCCTGTTTAGCTTCAGGCATTATCGTGTAGGTGTTGATCGTCGCAATATGGGACGACATGAATTGTTCTAACCAGTTAGCCCATCGATTAGCTTTTGCCATCAGATCAGCTCGGTAGCGCTGATTGTAATAAGGCGTTCGAGAGTGATAATTGGCCGCTCGTGTCCATATATCGCCCGAGTCTTTGGCTAAATGCCCATGAATTCGCCATGCGGCCAGATCATAGGCATAACAACCGGCACTGGCTACATCATCAGGTGAAATGCCGTACCTCCCGAGTGTTTTGAGGTAAGCAGTATTAAATTGCATGGCTCCAACGTCGTGTGTGCCGTTGGAATTTTTCACCCAAACACCAGGTTCGCCATTCTCTTTTTCGGCTATCGCCAACAGTATGTTCGCTGGAACAGCGTATTTTTCAGCGGCGGTGATTGAGCAAACAATCCGCTCCTGCTGATGGTGTGACGGTGGTAAATCAGGCATTGCCGCCATGTCGTCTCCTTATTCAAAAATTCGATTAGCCATCACGGAAAGCGGCGATTTCATCCGCCCTTGAATCCCCTGTACCGGTTGTTTCACCAGACAGACTATTGTTATCGAATGCTTGGCTTGTGGCTTTGATATTGTGCGCTTGAGTTTCGGTTGACTGATTGATGGCTGAGGCGACTTGTCCACCAACGGTTT
The DNA here is from genome assembly GCA_964450225.1 of uncultured Crenothrix sp. Taxonomy (GTDB): domain Bacteria; phylum Pseudomonadota; class Gammaproteobacteria; order Methylococcales; family Methylomonadaceae; genus Methylobacter_C. Next base: position 21,562 of record CAYVFT010000051.1, read on the forward strand.
GATTTATCCGTGATTGTATTTTTTCGCCCATGACCTGTTTGATTCCCGATGCTAAGTTACCGGCAGTACTACCGGATTTACTGCCCTGGTTTATCAAACCCGATGGGCTACTGGATAAGTTATTACTCGCCAAGCTATCGCCCATTGCCGCTGCAAGTGGGCTTGATGTGGGTGCGGACGATGATGAGCTGGAGGTATTGCTATCTAATGCGCCACTGACTACGCCTCCCATCCTCGAAACAAGATCAGCGCCGCTTGATGAGTTTTGTGAAGCCTGTTTCGCTGCTGCCATCACAGCTTGAGCGCCACCCGCTATATTTGCCGCACCGGCGACAGCCGTACTGCCCGCCATTGCAGCGGCCGCTCCAGCTGCTCCAACAGCGGCAACAGCCGAACCCGCGCCAAATCCGCCACCCAGCGCATGTGTCCCGCCGCCTTGGGCAATATGCCCGATCATCGGTGGAATTTTGTTAACGAGTACCAGTAGAACAACCGCAGCTACCAACATCGCAGCCATGTCGTTCAGGTTCGTGTTGACATCCATCTGGGTGTAATAGGCATTGATAAACTGTTGTCCAATACCCACCAAAAGAACCATCGTCATCAGTTGGACGCCAATATTGAGGACAGTCTTGAAATAGCTGATTGCAATATCCGAAGTCCATCGGCTACCACCAAAACCCAGGTAAAAAACCCCCGCATACGCGAGTATCCATCCAGACACGAGCAAAATGAGCATGTTTGCCGCGATCAGGGCAAGAATGGTGATGACTATGGTGGCCATGATGATTCCGGCGGTGCTCATAATCGGGCTGGCGATTGACGATTGTTGCACTACTGTATTAAATATTTTAAAACCAACATCGACAATGCCAGATGGTGTGGTTCCGGTGGTTCCCGATGCCGTATTTCCTAGGGTTTTCATTGAACCAATGATGTCATGCGATATTTGTGGGCCGTTGGTAAGCAACCACCAGAAAAATCCGGTGAAGACGATGAAACGGATAAATTCGCCATAAAAATCGGCAATGTCAGCTTTACGTAACAACAACATGCCGTGGGTCCAAACCATGGAAATCAGGGCGAGCACCCAAAACAACCAGGATGCTCGGGCTGTCAGTGTGACTGCCCAACCAGAAGCGGCAATATGAAATTTGTTTTGTACATCATCAAGGATGCCTTGCCCATTGATTGCGGCAAATGCTTCAGGCACTTGAATAATCAGATAAGCAACTAAAATTATCGAGATTTTTTTCACAGTGTTTTCCTATGGCATCGTCAAAAATCCCAGTTTTTATGTATGGTTGGCTTAAGTGTGTTGCGTCGCATACAGTTATCGGCCAGTGTTTGCTGAATGACCTTATCTGTAATAGATTTCATATATTCAAACTTGCAATTCGCATCATTGGCTTCCGGTATTGGGATAGGTGCTTGTGTAAGCGGATTTGGATTTGCCGCATTTTCCATATTTAACGTGATTTTCGGTTGCTCTGGTACCTCCTGATTACAAGCGGTTAAAGATGCAAGAAATGCGAATGTTATGTATCTTTTCATGTTAGACCTCTACTAATATTCCCAATTATTATGTGTGACGGGTGTTAATGTATCCTTGCGCCAACTTTGGTCAGCGGCGGCTTGTTGCGCCTCACGATCAGCGATGACTTGATTGCGTGTGGCCTCTGCTGTTTGTTGGGCTATTAGTAAAGCCCTTAGCTGCAACAGCTGGTTCGCTTGATTACTGGCCAGCTGATTGGCATAACCAATGGCTTGCATCTGTCCTGATGCGGTTTGTGCGTTTGCTTGCAGCCTTTGCAGCGTGGCCGCGTCGTTTTGCAATGCGGTTTGTTGGCTGTCGATGGCTTGTATTTCAGCGGCATTCGCTTTCTGTTGCGCTTGTGATCCCAGTTTAAGCTTATTGTTGAGACTGGCTAAGGCAGCGGGCGTACAGGCAATTCTGTTGAAACAGGCGGAATTTGCATAATGGTTTAGATTTTGATATTGATTCACATAATTGGCTAGCGAACCAAATTGGCTTTGGAAGCCAGACAAGGTATTGAGGGTGTTAGTCAATCCTGATATGGTTTGCGATGCATTAGCCCAAGTGAATGACGTGGGTGCAGCGGTATTCTGTATCATGTTTTCATATTGCTGCAATTGCGTAGCATACTGCGATAACTGTGAGGCGTATTGCTGCAATTGCGTTACTCTTTCCGCGACCGTTTCCATGGCGGTCATTGCATTTTGCGTTAGATTGGAGCCATCGATAACGGGGATCTCGGCAACCGATGGCGTTGGTGTCGTTACGCTGACGACGAGTGCAATGACTGCTTTAGTGACTAACAATCTTATCATTTTCATCGAGTTCCCCCTTTAATAATCAAATGCTTCGTAAGGTTTGCTGAGCGTCAAGTCTTTGGTTACCAGGATGTTAAACCGGTAACCCGGTCTAATTTCCAGCGTGGGTGCAATATTCATATTTTTGGTAATCATTTGTACCGTCGCTTGTCCCAGTTGTTGGCCCAAGGCACTGCTCATCGTGCTTTGTGCGTTGGGGGCATACACGCTTCCGGTATTTTGGTTTTGTTGGCTATAAGCTACGCCTGCGGTGATGGCTGACATTAACAACGCTGAACCAAAGATGCGTACATAGTGGTTGTCTACTTGATCTTTGAAACCTGCATAGCCTGCGCCGTCAGCACCCGGCATGGCGCCGATGTCCATGGCTTTGCCATCGGGGAAAACAATACGTTGCCAGGCAACCAGCACCCGCGCTTGGCCGTAAGCGACTTCACTGGAATAGGTACCGACCAGGCGCGATCCTTGTGGAAACAGCTTGTGTTTGCCAGTAGCGGTATCGAAAACATCCTGCGACGTTTGCGCCATAATCTGGCCTGGCAATTGTGAATTAATCCCGGAGATTAACGTACCCGGTATGACAAAGCCTGCTCTTAATTCGTACGGTGAATGGGGTGGTTCCGGTTTCGAGTCCAAGCGCCATCGATCGCCTTGACCATACCGCTTGGATTGCCAAACGCTTAAAGCTGCTGGTCAACGTCAACAAAAGTGGCGTGGGGCGGCCTTGGAACGGTAAATTCCTAGGCTTTCGGATTAACAGAGATGGACGTATTGCCCCGGCGGCAGCCAGCTTGGAAAAGCTAAAAGAGCAGGTGCGTGAACATTGGAACGCTCAAGGAAGTATAGCGCTGGAGGAACGCGTCAAGCGTTGGCAGTGGTATATCCGGGGTTGGTGGAACTACTTTGGTATAAGCCAACAGCGGCGGGGCATCCGAGAATTGGAAGGCTGGATACGCCGGCACATGCGGAAATATTTCTGGCAGCGCTGGCATAACCGGAAAGGCCGATTGAATGCACTCCGAAGGCTAAAGGCGAAGCCCTATCATTTGAAGCAAGCGAGCGGATCAGCAGGCACATGGCGTCTGGCGCGTAGCCTGATGTTACAAACCGTGCTGAACAACGCCCGGTTGCGACGGTGGGGTCTTGTTGTACCATCAGATTTTGCGACAGTTTAAATAGCTGGGTTCAACCGCCGGATGCGGAAAACCGCATGTCCGGTGGTGTGGGAGGGGTAACGGGCGCAATCCCGCTACCTCCACCCGATCGGGTTCGTCGACTTCAAAAACCCAGAAAGAGAGGATCAAGCCTTGTCTTTTGCATAAGCGATTAAACAAAAATGCAAAAAACAAGACCTGATAATCATCTAGCCTGCCTCCCCGACCGGCGCCAATGGTGTAAACT
>CAYVFT010000052.1:0-17772 GCA_964450225.1 uncultured Crenothrix sp.
AGTGGCTCAAAATTAGTGGCCGAAAATGGCTCAATTCTGTTGGCCATTGACAACAGCACCAAATTTTCTGATTCGCCTAAAATAAAAGCTTCATGTCAGTTCGAAAGACCGTGTTTATTGAGCGATCATTAAAAACGTATATATCGAAGCCAATTTGTGCCGAAGGAACGAGCGCGATCGAAAGTACAGTAACACGATATGACGACTATTCGGGGGAAATAGCATTCCGCATCCCTTTCTCCAGTTCTTGAAACAGCTGAAATTATGCAAAGCTCGTAAGCAAAATAATTGCTTTCAAGTTAGACTGCATCTCGCTCATGGCAATATTGCTATGCATAAAAGGAAACTTCACATAATGGCTGTTATGCAAAGCTTTGCATAACAGCCAGAAAGAGCCGGTCGCCAATTTCCAGTAGCGGGCTGGTTAACCTTTAAAAGCGGTCATTTAGAAACCATAAATAGTTCTTGCGGAAACAGATATCATGCCCATTAATATCAGCAAAATTACCTTGATAGTCTGCGTAATGGCCCCCGCTGATGCGGAACAACTGGCTACAACCTGATTTTCAAAGTATAAAATTGAGAGACAGTAACGTTATTGGCATCAGTAACATTAACCGTAAATTTAAATACCCCGCGTTTTTTTGGTGTCCCTGATAACACCCCTTTTACTGAATTAAGCGTTAGACCTCTCGGCAATGTCCCTGTCACCGTCGTAATGTAAGGAGTATTACCGCCAACAACTACCCTTCTTTTGATGTAAGGCGTATTAATCTTGCCATCCTGAAGATGTTCGATTAAACCCAACGGTGCAGCGGCATCAAAGCCAACCATTTGTGATCCTGTGTAATCACCTACCACCACGTCCCGTCCGCAGTCAAACAAATAACTATTACCTAATGCATCGGTGACATCAATCTTGTGACCAACACCGTGAATCCCGTCCGGGGCAACCTTATCACACATGGCCTCATCGGTTTCGCCATCTATGGAACGGGGGCTACCTGCATATTTATAGAACTCATAACGGCGTGTTATCTTTTCATCGCCACTTTGTAGAGGTTCTGCACCACCTTTCAGTTTTAATTTACCCGCATTTTTGCCAGCATTAGTTTGTAACAAATACCACTCGGTTTCTACCTGAGCGACTTCGCCATTTGTCCAATCTGCCCTGCCATCACCATTTTTATCCGCACTGACTAAATCCTTTAAAGGTATGTCTCTATTGTTATGCAATTGGGTTTTGATGACTTTTACCCATGAAGGTTTGCCAAATTGTTTAGCAACTGGCACCGGCACAGGTGGCGCTGGAATCACAGCAACAACTTGAGCGGGCACAGCCGCCACCGGTAGTTGATATGACCACGTTGGAGCGGAAATCATCACTTCAGGACCAAGGATGAGATTGCCAGGCGCGGCAGGATTATCAATCAACCAATGATATTTAACTGCGCCAGGCGCGGAATAAGACACGCCAAAATGCTCACAGCCCTCATTGACGGCGGTATTAGTGCATTGATGTCCTTGCGTGGGTGGAAACACCCCGTTGGGTACAGCTGTATAGCTTAAATACGATCCATCACTGCCTTTTTTACTTTCGTAACGGACAAAAGTTTTTGGGTGTAAAGGATTGCTGTTATCTTCGGTAATCGTTGGTGTACCGTAATGATTCCAGTCGTATGTATATTGAATTGCCGTGCTATGTACATCATCAATTTCAATTTCAAAGCCGTGTGTTTCAACGCCTGTATCATTGACTGCGTCAAAATTGCTCAACGAACCGTAAGCGGTGCTTGCTTGTACCACCATTGGACTTAATACACACAGGCACAAAAAAACTAATAATTTGCTCATAATAAACCTTTGAGGAATATAATTTAAAAAACAGGTCATTACAGATGGCAAACATTTAACAAAACTTCCGAATCAAAGTTTTTGTTTTTTGCGTGATGCAATGAGACACTTTCCCTGCAAAATCAGATTATTACGAAAAAAAACAAGTTCAATCAGAGCGTAAGAATCTTTTCACTGACAAAACTTTACTACACCAAGTTAAATTGAACCTTAAAAACCAGGCACTAAACATCATTAACCAAAATACGTTTGAATGCTTAGCTAAGGATTAAAGCAAAGAAACCTCGCTAGCTTGCCAAAGCCTGCAATGGTTCAGTAAATTTCAAACCAAAGGCTTCAGCAACAGCCGGATAAGTCACCTTACCTTGGCAAGTGTTAAGACCATATTGCAAGGCCTTATTTTTACGGATTGCATCCATACCTTCATTTGCCAGGTTTAATATGTATACAGCCGTTTGGTTGTTAAGGGCAAAGGTGCTGGTGCGAGGAACCGCGCCAGGCATGTTGGCAACGCCATAATGCACGATGCCGTCAATTTCATAGGTTGGATTGCTATGGGTCGTCGCATGTGTTGTCTCTACGCAGCCTCCCTGATCGACGGCCACATCAACGATCACTGAACCTTTGCGCATAGCCGGCAACATGTCTCGGGTAATCAGGCAGGGCGCCCGTCCGCCAGGAATTAGCACTGCGCCAATGACCAGATCGGCTTCGTAAACAACATCCTCGATATTGTATTCATCGCTAATACGCGTTTGTAATTGCCCGCGGTAAATGTCGTCCAGATATTTCAGGCGATCATGGCTAATATCCAGAACTGTGACTTGTGCGCCCAGGCCAACAGCAACCCGTGCGGCATTGGTGCCAACAATACCGGCGCCAAGGATGACGACATTCGCGGGAGCGACACCTGGAACACCGCCCATTAATATGCCTCGACCACCATGGGATTTTTGCAAATAAGTTGCGCCTACCTGAGTTGCCATGCGCCCTGCGACCTCGCTCATGGGTGTCAATAACGGCAGTTGTCCTGTTTCTGTTTGTACAGTCTCATAAGCGATTCCCGTCGTACCGCTTGCTAACAGGGCATCGGTAAGAGGTTTATCCGAAGCCAGATGCAGATAAGTAAATAGAATCAAATCCTGTCGTAAATATTGATATTCTGCCGCAATCGGCTCTTTTACCTTAACCACCAATTGTGCCGCCCATGCCTCTTCTGCGTGGGTTACAATTTCAGCACCAGCAGACAGATATTCTTCATCTGCAAGCGAGCTTCCCTCCCCCGCCCCGCTCTGTACCAGTACCCGATGACCGCGTCGCGTCAGGGCTTTGACTGCGCCAGGCGTCAACCCGACGCGATTTTCGTTATCTTTAATTTCTTTGGGTAATCCAATTAACATGGCTTGGCTCCAGATTGTCGATTTGTGATATTCCGATGATTGATTTCGACGCTTAGTCTTAACAGCTTAATTTGCTTGTCCTGTTTAACAAAACAATATTATTAGATAGAAATATCGAATAAATAGATAGTCTTGCGTTTATTTTTATATAAAAACATGACTATTGACAGAATGTTACAACATAAAGTAGTTTATAAAAAACACATGCTGACCAGTCAACCGGAAGCCAGTGAGCCCTAGAAGGCCGCTGGTTTTTTTTTGGTCAAAATTTAGTTGACATTCAGTAATTAACATTCGCGTTACCCGGAACTTGCATAATACAAACATTTCAATAATCGACATGGTTAATGCAAAAGAAGCCGGTTTACTTGGCATTCAAAGTTACTAAAGCGTCAGGGAACGATAGTGCTTATTTTGAATCTCTTGGGTGAGCTGTTTTATTCTCATTCTAAATTCGCGTCCTGAAATCCATTAGGAGCCTGGTTATTTTTTTATGCACACATTATTACCTGAACTCAGCAAGACGCCATTAAACGATGACCAGCATCGTTTTTTCCAGCAATTCGTTTCTTCTTTGTCGCCTGAGCAGTTAGCTTGGGCCGGGGGATATTTGACCGGATTGATTCCGAAAGGCTCTAGCCTGAGTTCAGGAGGAACTACCATTTCAGATGCTGGAGGTGGTGCAGACATTACTATTCTCGTTGGATCGCAAACCGGCAATAGTGAAACTCTGGCCGAACAGACACACCAGTTGGCTGCCAGTCGGGGACTGAGAACGGTAATCAAAAAAATGGGAGACTATAAACTCCCGCAATTGAAAACCGAGAAAAACCTTTTAGTCATTGTCAGCACTTACGGTGAGGGAGATCCTCCCGACAATAGCCGAGAAATATATGAGTATTTATTCAGCAAGCGTGCACCATCACTAAAGCACGTACACTTTGCTGTTCTTGGCCTGGGCGACTCCAGCTACGAATTCTTCTGCAAAATTGGCATCGACTTTGATCGCCGGTTGGAGGAGTTGGGAGCAACCCGGATATATCAACGGGTCGATTGCGATGTCGATTTCGAATCTACCGCTGAAGCCTGGATAGATGTGGTGTTAAATGAACTGGCTACACGCGTTGAAACAAAACCTCAGTTGACCGGTTTTTCATTACCTTCGTTCACAGCTTCAAATTCATCTGTCTATTCCCGCAAGAATCCATTCCCGGCAGTTTTGCTGGAAAATATCGTGCTGAATGGACGCGGCTCGATCAAGGAAACGCATCATGTGGAATTGTCGCTGGAGGGTTCCGGTTTGAGCTACGAGCCGGGTGATGCCCTCGGTATTTACCCGACCAATGCCACGGATGTGGTCGATGATCTCCTGCAGGCTCTTCATTTTAAAGACCAGGAACAGGTCAATGTTGATGGCAAGGACATCACCATCCATAACGCGATATTTCGCCATTATGAGGTCACCACTATTACCCGGCCCATGATGCAAAAATATGCCTTGCTGGCAAAAAACAAAAACCTCGATCAGTTGCTGGACGATAACCACAAAAAGGAACTGAATGATTACCTGTATGGCCGCGAGATCGTGGATCTTATAACGGATTTCCCAACTGAGACTTTAACGCCCCAGGCGTTTGTCGACTGTCTGCGTAAACTGCCACCCCGATTGTATTCAATTGCTTCCAGCCTGAAACAGCATCCCGACGAAGTGCATCTGACCGTAGCTGCCGTGCGTTACCAGTCGCATGGTCGCAACCGTAAAGGGGTAGGTTCGACTTTTCTGGCAGATCGCATCGGCGAGGAAACGACTATCCTCGTTTATATTGATCGCAACAGTAATTTCAAGCTTCCGGCCGATCCAGCTACACCTATCATCATGATTGGCCCGGGGACCGGTATCGCCCCATTCCGAGCTTTTGTCGAAGAGCGTGAATCCGTCGGTGCTTCGGGTAAAAACTGGTTGTTTTTTGGCGATCAACACTTCGAGACAGATTTTCTTTATCAGACTGAGTGGCTGCGTTACTTCAAAAACGGAGTTTTAACCCGTATGAATGTCGCCTTCTCCCGCGATCAGGCACAGAAGGTGTATGTTCAGCATCTGATGGCTGAACACAGCAAGGAAATATACGCGTGGTTACAGGAAGGTGCTTATCTTTACGTCTGCGGCGACGAAAAACGGATGGCGCACGACGTGCATGAGGCTTTACTGAAAATTGTGGCTTCTGAAAGAAAATTGAACCATGCAGAGGAATATATTGCGAATCTCCAAAAGGAAAAACGTTATCAACGGGATGTGTATTAATTGAGGATTAATCGATGACAAATGTTACGCCAGAAGAACTGGAAAAACGGGTTGAAGTTGAACGGATCAAGGATGCGAGCAATTATCTGCGCGGCACCCTGGTCAAGAGTTTGCAAGACCCATTGACCGGAGCACTTGCCGAGGACGACACCCAGTTGTCCAAGTACCATGGTATTTATCAGCAGGATGACCGCGACCTGCGGGACGAACGGCGCAGGCAAAAACTGGAACCCCACTACCAGTTTCTGGTTCGCATTCGGGTACCCGGCGGCGTGTGTACGCCCACACAGTGGCTGGAAGTAGACCGCATCGCCAACGCCTGGTGCAACCATACTATCCGCCTGACCACGCGGCAGGCTTACCAATTGCACGGTATCCTCAAACGTGACCTGAAACTTACCATCGCCGAAATCAATGGTGCCTTATTGGATACTATTGCTGCTTGCGGGGACGTGAACCGTAATGTCATGTGCAATCCCAACCCTTATCAATCGCGCCTGCATGCTGAAGTCTACGAATACGCCCGACGCATCAGTGAACATCTTACTCCCAGGACCACCGCCTACCATGAAATCTGGCTGGACGAGGAACTGGTGTCCTCAAGCCGGCAGGATGAAGAACCTATCTACGGTAAACACTACTTGCCGCGTAAATTCAAAATAGCAGTAGCCATTCCGCCCAGTAATGATGTCGATATATTTGCCAACGATCTCGGTTTTATAGCTATCGCCGAAGATGATCGACTGACCGGATTTAACGTTACCGTCGGCGGCGGCTTGAGCATGACGCACGGTGAAGAAAATACCTACCCACGCCTGGCCGACGTGATTGGCTATTGTCCCAAGAACAAGACGCTCCAGGTTGCCGAAGAAATCGTCAAGATTCAGCGCGATTTTGGCGACAGAACCAATCGCAAACACGCGCGATTTAAATACACCATTGATGACCGGGGTATCGACTGGTGCAAATTTGAACTCAACAAGCGATTGGGGTGGAGTATCGAAGCCCCGCGGCCTTTTACCTTTGCGCACTCCGGCGACCGCTATGGATGGGTTGAGGGCGCTAATGACACCTGGCATCACACGCTGTTTATCCAAAACGGACGCATTCTCGACACAGAGAAATATCCAATGATGACCGGACTTCGTGAAATTGCCAAGGTGCATGATGGCGACTTTCGGCTTACCGCGAATCAAAATTTGATTATTGGGCAGATAAGCTCCAAAAAGAAACCGGTTATAGAGGCCCTGCTTAAAAAATACCGACTGGCGAACTCCCATCAACACAGCGAATTACGCTTGAATGCCATGGCCTGCGTGGCTTTTCCCACCTGCGGACTAGCCATGGCCGAAAGCGAACGTTACCTGCCATCGCTACTCGATAAGCTGGATGTCGTCATCAAAGAGGCAGGGCTTGAAAACGAGCCGATCCTGATCCGCATGACCGGTTGCCCGAATGGGTGTGCACGTTCATCTCTTGGGGAAATAGGCTTTATCGGTAAAGCGCCGGGCAAGTACAACCTGTATCTGGGCGCCGGATTCCATGGTCAACGCCTGAATAAACTATACCGGGAGAATATCAACGAGGAACAGATTCTTGCAGAATTAACACCCATTCTTCACCGGTATGCCCGGGAGCGGAATCCTGGCGAACGCTTTGGAGATTTTGTGATCAAGGCCGGCTATGTCAAAGAAGTGTTTGCTGGCAAAGATTTTCACTCGTGACCATTCATTCTATATAAAACTATCGCTGGGACCCCAAAAACCAGCGTCCGGAATTAGGGAATATCTATCCGGATTGATTTGTCACAGTTATTTTAATATTTCAATAATTGTTGTATAGTTGAAATATGGAAAAACATCTTGCAACAACAATATTTGAATCGCTGGCTTCCGCCGTAAGGCTGGATGTGTTTCGGCTGCTGGTTAAAAATGCCCCTGACGGCCTGGTCGCGGGGGAAATTGCAGCGCTGCTGGCTTTGCCGCCCACCAACCTTTCTTTTCATCTTAAAGCACTGACGCAGGCCGGTTTGCTCAATGTTACCCAGGAAGGCCGCTACCAGCGCTATCGCGCTAACCTCGCTGTCATGCAGGAGCTGATTGTATATCTGACCGCCGAATGCTGTGCCGGCCATCCTGAGCATTGCTTTAAAAGCGATTCGGTATCGGACCGTTGTGACACTGAAGCGAATCTTTCAACCACTCAAATAGACCAAATAGACTCTTATTTATGAATGTACTTTTTCTTTGTACTGGCAATTCCTGCCGATCTCTGATTGGCGAAGCCACTTTCAATCACCTTGCGCCGGAAGGCTGGCACGCACTGAGTGCGGGTAGCAAGCCTTTAGGCAGATTAAACAGCCGAGCAGTGGCTTTGCTTGAGCAGGAAGGTATTTCCACTGAAGGGTATTACAGCAAATCCTGGAATGATCTGCCGTTGACACCGGATATTGTTATTAGTGTTTGCGGCAATGCAGCCAACGAAACCTGTCCTGCTTATCTCGGTCCGGTGCTGCGCAGCCATTGGGGTGTCGAAGACCCGGCCCACGTCACCGGCACCGATGCCGAAATAAATGCCGCCTTCATGACCGCCTATCGCATCCTCCGTCATCGTATTGAGCAATTTCTGGCGCTACCGCTGGCAGAATTGCAAAGCGACCCTATCCGCCTGAAAACGGAACTGGATCGCATCAGCACTTTGCTACCCTAACTTTAAGGAGAACCATCATGACAAACATTCAAGTATTCGACCCCGCTCTGTGTTGCAGCACCGGTGTCTGCGGCGTGGACGTCGACCAACAATTGGTCGGCTTTTCTGCCGATGTCGATTGGGCCAGGCAAAATGGCGCGCAAATAGAGCGTTTCAACCTGGCTCAGCAACCGCTGGCATTTGCCGAAAATCCAATCGTAAAAGGTTTTCTTGAGCGTTCCGGTGCCGAAGCACTGCCGTTGATTCTGGTCGATGGTGAAATCGCGTTGGCGGGCCGCTATCCGAATCGTGACGAACTGGCACGTTGGGCCAGAGTTGCTCAAGTTGAAGAAAAGCCCGAATCTGGTTGCTGTAGCGGCAGTAAATGCTGCTAAATAGGTTTTGGGAAAATTGCCATGCATGACATGAAATTTCTCGACCAGCCGCCGCGCTTCCTGTTTTTTACCGGCAAGGGCGGCGTCGGCAAAACCTCGATTGCCTGCGCCACGGCGATACAGCTGGCGGATGCCGGGCAGCAGGTGCTGCTGGTCAGCACCGATCCGGCCTCTAACGTCGGTCAGGTTTTCGGTATCAGTATCGGCAATCATATTACCGCTATTCCGGCTGTGCCGGGCTTGGCGACACTGGAGATCGACCCGCAAGCAGCGGCTCAGGCCTACCGCGATCGAATCGTCGGCCCGGTGCGCGGGGTGCTGCCGGAGACGGTGGTGAAAGGCATCGAAGAACAATTGTCGGGTGCCTGCACCACCGAGATTGCGGCGTTTGACGAATTCACCGCGCTGCTGACCGATACGGCACTAACCGCCGACTACGATCACATCGTTTTCGATACGGCACCCACCGGCCATACCATTCGCCTGTTGCAACTGCCCGGAGCCTGGAGCGGCTTTCTAGAGGAAGGCAAAGGCGATGCGTCCTGTCTCGGCCCGCTGGCCGGCCTGGAAAAGCAGCGGGCGCAATACAAGGCGGCCGTGGGTGCGCTGGCCGATGCGACCCGTACCCGGCTGATTTTAGTGGCCCGCGCCCAGCAAGCCACTTTGCGCGAAGTCGCACGCACGCATGAAGAACTGGCGGCGATTGGCTTCCAGCATCAACATCTGGTCATCAATGGTATCCTGCCGCGCACTGGAGCCGACAATGACCCATTGGCCGCGGCTATTCACGAACGTGAGCGCACAGCACTGAATGCCATCCCTGAAGCCTTGAAAACCCTGCCCTGCGATGAGGTTATGCTTAAGCCATTCAATCTGGTTGGACTGGATGCCCTGCGCCATTTGCTGACTGACACACCCGTGCAAGAGCAAGTCAAGGTAGATTCCCCCATCGAACTCGACGAACCCAGTCTTTCCGAACTGGTCGATGACATTGCCAAAGACGGTCATGGCCTGGTGATGCTAATGGGCAAAGGTGGCGTAGGCAAAACCACGCTGGCGGCAGCAGTCGCTGTCGAACTGGCGCATCGTGGACTGCCCGTGCATCTTACTACCTCCGACCCGGCTGCACACTTGACCGAAACGCTGAATGGCGCTCTCGACAACCTGACCGTAAGTCGCATCGACCCAGTCGTTGAAATCGAGCATTACCGTGAACATGTATTGAAGACCAAAGGTGCAAAGCTTGATGCGCAAGGCCGTGCGCTGCTGGAAGAAGACCTGCGCTCGCCCTGTACCGAGGAAATCGCGGTATTCCAGGCGTTTTCCCGCATTATCCGTGAAGCCGGCAAGAAGTTCGTGGTGATGGATACTGCACCCACCGGACACACCTTGCTGCTGCTGGATGCGACCGGCGCTTATCACCGTGAAGTTTCGCGCCAGATGGGCGGCTCTGGCCTGCACTACACCACGCCGATGATGCAATTGCAGGACACCAAACAAACCAAGGTGCTGATTGTCACCCTGGCCGAAACCACGCCGGTGCTGGAAGCCGCAAACCTGCAAGTCGATTTGCGACGTGCGGGCATCGAACCCTGGGCCTGGATCATCAATACCAGTGTTGCCGCAGCTAAAGCCAAATCGCCATTGCTGCGCCAGCGCGCTGCCAACGAACTGCGCGAGATCAATGCCGTCGCCACTACTCATACCCAACGTTATGCCGTCGTACCGCTGCTTAAGGAAGAGCCGATTGGTGTAGAGCGGTTGCTGGAAATGGCTGCGGGCAATTATTAACATGAGAAAATTTATGAACCAACCAACCTGCTCAACCCCACGCCTGTCTTTTCTCGATCGCTACCTGACGTTGTGGATTTTTACAGCAATGGCTGTGGGGGTCGGTATCGGTTTTGTTTTGCCGACTCAAGTCACTGCCTTTAACGACGCGGTTTCGATCGGCACCACCAATATCCCGATTGCGATCGGTTTGATTCTGATGATGTACCCACCGCTGGCAAAAGTGCATTACGAAGAGCTGGGCGATGTGTTTCGCAACTGGCGGATATTGGGGATTTCGCTGCTGCAGAACTGGATCATCGGCCCGTTGTTGATGTTCGTACTGGCGATTGTGTTTCTGCGTGATTATCCTGAATACATGACCGGCCTGATCCTGATCGGTCTCGCACGCTGTATCGCGATGGTGATTGTCTGGAATGAATTGGCGAAAGGCGATAACGAATACGCGGCCGGTTTGGTGGCGTTCAACAGCGTGTTTCAGGTGCTGTTTTACAGTGTTTATGCCTGGTTGTTCATCACGGTGCTGCCGCCACTATTCGGCATGCAGGGCAGTCTGGTGGACATCACCATAGGTGAGATCGCCAAGAGCGTATTCATTTATCTGGGCATTCCGTTCATCGCCGGCTTCACCACTCGTTTTGTATTGGTACGCGCCAAAGGCAAGGACTGGTATCATCATAGCTTCGTGCCGAAAATCAGTCCGCTGACGCTGATTGCACTGTTGTTCACCATCGTGGTGATGTTCTCGCTGAAGGGCGACTTGATCGTGCAACTGCCGCTGGATGTGGTGCGAATTGCCGTCCCACTGTTGATTTATTTTGTGGTGATGTTTTTAGTGAGTTTTCTGATGGGCAAAGTCATCGGCGCAGGTTATGAAAAGTCCACCACACTAGCCTTCACTGCCGCCAGCAACAATTTCGAGCTGGCGATTGCCGTCGCAGTAGCCGTGTTCGGTATCAACAGCGGCGCGGCTTTCGCTGCGGTCATCGGGCCGTTAATCGAAGTGCCGGTCATGATCGCATTGGTGAATGTGGCGTTTTTCCTTCGTAAGCACGGATTCGCCTCTAGAACATGAGCTATGTGGACAGGCATTTTTGCCCATACTTAAGGCAAGCAGGGGCGTCGCTTGCTGCGCCTTCAATGTCTTAAACGATGAATAATATTCGGTAAACGACGCCTCTACTCAATATGTTCTTGCATTCGATTCATAATGCTCCGGTTTCGAATTACTTAAATAGTCAAATGCGATTGCCCTGTAATAGCCGCCTTCCACCAGATCAAAACCGCTATTGCGGGCTAATAAATCGGATTTTTTCTCATCGATTTGTTGCAGAATACTTTGCCCGCCTACTAATGCTACCTGTGTTTTCAGCTGATGTAATTTTGTTAGCAAAATATCATCATGCACCTGGTCCTCCATATTTCGCGCTGATAGGCTGACGAAATTTGGGGATATCTTTGCAATTAAATTAAACGCTTCGCTTTCCTGAGCAAGGTAATCGAAATTAAGTGCGAGTTGATAACCTCTGCGACGATAATTTTCCAAGCCATTAATCAGCTCCTGATAATAACGCGCATATTGGCTGTTTACGGCCAACACGATGACGACATTTTTAGTTTCCAGTCCACATTGTGCAATCACTTCTTCAAAATAGGCGCCATGATCCTGTTTAATACCCAGTATGTGCCGTGGGTCAACTTCCAAAAACAACACACCTTGCAAATGTGATAAAGTCAGGTAATTCAGCATATGTACGGTACGGGACAAACGGTCAAAATTAATGATGGACTCAAATTCCGTTGCTGGTACGGAATTATTCGCCAACAAGGTTTCAATTTCGTTTGCATACAGATGCTGGGTTTTATTAGGCGCGACCGTAATCTGCGCCGTATGACCTACAATCACAGTAGGCTTTAACGTCTGTCTTAAAGGGGCAAAAAAACTATCGATCCGAATCGGTCCAAACAGACCGCTTACTTTGTTCTCTTCCAAAACAAAGGGTCTAAAACTGGAACGATGTTCTCGTCCGAGCCGGTCATTAAAATATTCCACTAAATCTTGTAACGGCATAATCTTTCCTCAAAGTTATTTTTCCAAATCCCTGCAGAAAGCAGCACTGCAACCAGCACCCCTGCTAATAATTATTTGCATTTAAATCATAATAATCCGATTTCATGTTGCTTAAATAGTCAAAAGCAATTGCCCTAAAGTAGCCACCCTCCACCAGATCAAAACCGGTATAGCGGAATAAGAAATCGAAACTTTTCTCATCGGTTTTTTGCAGGATACTTTGCCCACCACATGAAGCCACCCGACTATTCAACTCAAATAGTTTTTCCAGCAAAATATCGTCAAGTAGTTGATCTTCCATATTTCGAGCTGAAAAACTAACGTAATCTGGTGATATTTTTGTAATCAAATCTAACGCTTGTCTTTCCAAAACGAGATAATCGAACTTAAGCGCAATTTGATAACCTCTACGTCGATAATTATCCAGGCCTATTATCAGTTCCTGATAATAGAAAGCATATTGGCTATTTACGGCCATTACTATGACCACATCTTTAGTTTCTAATCCACATTGTGCAATCACCTCTTCAAAATAGGCACCATGATCCCGTTTAATGCCCATAATATGCCGTGGATCAACCTCCAAAAACAGCGTACCGTGCAAATGCGATAAAGGCAGATAATTCAGCATGTGTAAAGTTCGGCACAAACGGTCATAATTAATTATGGCTTTGGTATCCCTCGCTTTTATGGAATTATTAGCCAATAGCGTTGCAATTTCGTTTTCATACAATTGCCGGGTTTTATTGGGAGTGACTGTAATAAGCTGCGACGTATGACCTACAATCACATGAGGTTTCAAAGTCTGTCTTATCGGTGCAAATAAACTGTCGATCCGAATCTGTCCGAAAAGACCGCTTACTTTACCTTCGTTCAGAACAAATGGCCGAAAACTGAAATAATGTTCTTGCTCGAGCCGGTCATTAAAATATTCCACCAAATGTTGTAACGGCATAAAATTTCCTCCAATTCCTTAATATTCTATAAAAATAAGTTGCAGACTTGCTGAATAACGATTACTTGTGCTTTGCCGACTTTAACTAATGAAAAAAAGCGGGCTTATAGCCCGCCATAAAAACATCCTTGTTGTCAGGAGGCGAAACTTAAACAGTCCCTTATATAAAGTCATGGGCAATTAAATCTTTTTTACCAGTACTTCAAAGTCAAAATCACATTGCAAAAGCTCTGTAACGCTTGTTTGTAAAGGTTTTTCTGAACTTGAAAAACATCTTAATGCAGTTACTATTTTTAATAAAACGATATAAACTGATATCTATATCTTATTAATTGATATATGTTGCGGCTAAAGCCTTTGCCACCCCGCAATATGCAAATGATCAGGTTATTTTCGTTCCCAAGTATTTTTTATTCTGCTCAATTTGCTAACTTCTTGTCGCCGTAGACTTGCCTGAAAATTTCTTTTTTTGCTTCCAGCCAATCGCGGATCTCATAGCCCGGATAAAAATTGCGTTTTTCCGCTTTGTAATAGGCGGCTTCAGCGATCATTGCTTCAAGATTGATGGAAAGTTCAGTTGGCGTGTTAGCCATGGTAAAACCGAACTTCACCAATTTAATAAACGTCTGCGGCGAGTCCACTTTGCTGCCAATTTTCACAGGTTCCAGTTTTGCCAGCGTCCCGAAAAGACGATCCCATAAAGATAAGACTGCGCCGTAGTTTTGATCGTGTTCATTACGCTCTGTTGAATGGTGCGCGCGGTGCAGATACGGAACGATGAGCACTCGTCCCAGCAAACCCTCACCCTTGAAGGAGATATTTGTGTGATGGAACATGACGAAGAAAGTGATTATGGCTTCATTGATAAGGACGGTCGCTTTGTCCAGGCCTAGCGTGACAATGTACGCGGCTTTTAACACAGTGATAATCAATAACTCCACAATATGGATTCGAAAAGCCGTTGATACATTCAAACAGGGATCGTTGTGATGCACCTTATGAAACATCCATAGAACATCAAAATTGTGACTGGCTTTGTGCCAGACATACAGTAACAAATCGAGCACTAAAAACGACAAAATAGCCCGCCATCCCGGGCTTGAGAAATAGTTGAGCGCTCCAGATCCGGAATAGTGTTCGGCCAGCATCAATAAGGATGAAGCCGACACTAACGAAAGCACAGTACTGTTAAAAATAAACAAACTGATATTTGTTCGATAGGATAGTCTTAATCCTTTTCCGGAAAATGCTCGTTTAGGGAAGTGAGATTCCAGGGTTGCCAGTATGACGAAAAACAGGAACAGGATAAATGTCGCTAATCTATCCGATATTGTCGTCGGCCATATGATGGTTTCAAGTAAGGCCGTTATTGATGCAAGTTCGCTTAACATTGACTTTTCCTCAATAAATGAATTGGTGTAAATCAAGAACAAAATAACCTTAGATACGGAAACGTTCATAAATAACACTGAGAGTATCCGTTTGCTTACAGTTCTGTTTAAACCCATCCTAGAGAGGTTTTTGATTTTTATAAAGCGATATTAATGGATAATAAAATCGAATAATCAGATAAAAACTTCTTTGCTTTCGCAGCTAAATTTTCAGTTTACGGGGTAGAACGAATTGACTGTGTCAGGATTGATGTAACCGGCGATTTAACTGTTTGCAATATAGTTAAAAACGTGATAATCAGTCATCTTTGCCAAGGAGAAACGAACATGAAACCTGATCCATCAACTCAGGGCAAGATCACAAAAATGGTTTTCGGTGCAGAGGCTATTGAAATCAAAGCAACGATTCCAGATACCCATATCGAACAAACTCTTGCACGCTTTAACCTCACTCTTAACAACGACGAAGAGCGCTACATTTACTTTTTCGATACGCCTACTCTGAACTTGCTTAAGGCGGGCATTATTGCTCGTGCCAGACGTATGGTCGGCGAAGAACACGACAGCACCGTCAAATTCCGCCCCGTGGTACCCGAGGAGATATCAGACAAATGGCGCAATTCGCCGGGCTTCAAGATTGAGGCCGACGCCAGCGAAAAAGGAATAGTCAAATCTGCATCCTTTACCATGCCGGTGAAAAAAGGCTTGATTAAAGACGTTGTCGGAGGCCAGAAGTCAATCGCAAAACTGTTCACCAAAGACCAGGAAGATTTTCTTGCTGAAATGGCGAACTACCCGATCGATTATTCGGCAATAGCGATACTTGGACCACTCAAGGCTAACCGCTGGAAATTTGAAGACCCGGCCTGTCCATGGAAAATCTCTGCCGAATTATGGCGACGCGAGGATGGAGATCGGTTGATGGAGATGTCAATCAAGGCGCCAATCGTCCAGGCAGCAGCAGCCATTGGTGGCTTCATGGCTTTCCTCGCCGAGGTGGGCGCTCAGCATGACACCAAACAGCAGACCAAGACCCATTGGGCACTCGATTACTACGCTACAAAAATCAGAGGGGCAAAAAAAGTTACTCAAGCCGAAGCGCCAAAAAAATGAACGAGATTATTCCACGTTGGGAATGGCGCAGTTTTGGCGAGCATTTTGGCAATGCCGAAGTTCGCCTCAAAGCGCGTGGCTCCGACAAGTTTCAGCACAGCAACGAGATTTATCTCCTCTCTTCGGTTAGCGACGCCAATGTCAAAATCCGTGATGGGCTGATGGATATCAAACGTCTGGAACTGACGGACACGCATGGCTTCGAACAGTGGCGGCCGATACTAAAAGAGGCTTTTCCTCTGCCCGCCGCCGTTATCGGAACGGTATTCGCTGCACTTGGAGTGATGCCGCCGCCAGAACCCGCCCCAATTAAACTTGACCAACTTCTTGCCAAAGTGGCATCCGACTCCCGACTTCGTATAGTGGAAGTTCACAAGAGCCGCACTCGCTACCAACTGGAAGTTTGCATGGCGGAACTGACCGAGGTTGCCGCGAACGGCAAAACCATTCGCACTATTGCTGTCGAATCCGAAGAACCTGCTCACATCACCACCGCTTTACTAACACTGGGTCTCGAAGGCCTGGAAAACATCAGCTATCCACGCGCTCTCAAACGGCTCGTGGAAATGGCAAACTGAGGTTTCACAATGCCACACAACCAAGCTCCACGTTACGCCACTATCGACATCGGCACCAACTCCATCAAGTTCCACATCGGCGAGCGTCTGAGCGACGGGACCTGGCGCAAGGTTATTGACCGTGCCGAGGTTGTTCGCCTGGGTGAAGGGCTCAGGGAAACGGGAGTATTCAACGATCAGGCAATGGCACGAGCATCTGCCGCTATTACCAATATGGCCGAGGAAGCACAACGTAACGGCGTTACCGCTATCGCTGCCGTGGCCACCATGGGCATGCGTAACGCAGGTAATGCGGACCAGTTTATCGCGGCGGTACTGGCTCAATGCGGCGTATCTATTGAAGTTATCTCCGGCGAAGAGGAAGCGCGGCTTGCCTACCTGGCTGTGCAAGCGGAACTCGGTTTGCCGGATGTTCCGCTGGTTGTTTTTGACAGCGGCGGCGGTAGCACACAATTCACCTTCGGACATGGCTCCACCGTCGATGACCGCTTTAGCCTCAACGTGGGTGCTGCCCGTTTTACCGAACGCTACTCACTTAACGAAGCGGTCGATGAGTCGACACTACACGAAGCGCTCGCCGCAATCAGCGCCGATCTGGCCAAGCTCGATACCGCGCCCGTTCCCGATAAACTGTTCGGCATGGGCGGCGCTGTCACCAACATGGTTGCGGTAAAACTCGGCCTGGCTACCTACGATCCGGATGTGGTTCAGGGTACTGTTCTCACGCGTGCCGATGTCGAGCACCAGATTGAACAATACCGTTCCCTCCCGGCCGCAGAGCGGCAAGCCATCATCGGCCTGCAACCCGGACGAGCAGAGGTGATTCTGGCCGGTGCCTGCATAGTCAAAACAGTACTGGAAAAATTCCGTATGGATGCACTAACGGTTAGCGACCGCAGTCTGCGGCATGGCTTACTCATTGAGCGTTTTTCGGCTTTATAGCCCGCAGTCGTGGCAAAAATTCTGTCACTATTCAACCACGGATTGACACGGATGCACGCTGGTAAAGGGAAAGATAAAGAACTTACCCATATTATTATCAAGGGTTTTCATGAGGTTTACACTGAGTTAGGTGGCGGTTTCCTTGATTTATCATAAACAATATCTATGTAATCTGTTTACTCTGCGTCAATCCGTGGCTGAATAGTTACTAAAGCGATTTTTTACACGCCCCACTACCGAAACACCGCTTAATGCAAGCGCACCGGAAGCAATTCCAGCCACCACATTAAGC
>CAYVFT010000052.1:17872-18948 GCA_964450225.1 uncultured Crenothrix sp.
CGAAACACCGCTTAATGCAAGCGCACCGGAAGCAATTCCAGCCACCACATTAAGCGAAGAAGAAGTCAGCACTTCCAGCATGTCACCAATGTAAGGCACACCATTGGTATTTTGTGCAACCTGCTCGATAAAATGGTGCGCTACGGGAATGCCGTGGATGATAATCCCGCCGCCCACCATAAACATCGCCACAGTGCCGGCAATGGAAAGCAACTTCATCAGATAAGGCGCGCCAAGCAAACAGACCCGGCCAGTTTTATGCTGGATTTTCGTCCATAGACCAGTACCCGGCTTTTGGCACAGGTAAAGACCCGCATCATCCAGTTTCACAATGAGTGCCACCAGACCGTATACACCGATAGTCATGATCAGCGCAATGCCGGAAACCACTGCCACCTGGGTCGCAAAAGCCGCTGCTGCCACGGTACCCAGGGCGATGACAATAATTTCCGCCGATAACACAAAGTCGGTACGAACAGCGCCCCGAATCTTGTCCTGCTCAAGCGTCGCCAGATCAATGTCAGGATTGACTAGTGCCGCAGCCAGTTCGGCCTGGTGTGCTTCATCTTCAGCATGAGAACGCAATAACGGGTGCGCCAGTTTTTCAAATCCCTCAAAACACAGATAGACGCCACCCAGCATCAGCAAAGGCATGATCAGAGCAGGCGCTATCCAGCTGATCGCCAGTGCCGCCGGCACTAAAATCAGTTTGTTTCTCAGTGAGCCTTTCGCTACCGCCCACACCACCGGCAGCTCCCGATCCGCGCGAATACCTGACACCTGCTCGGCATTCAACGCCAAATCATCGCCCAGGACACCGGCTGTTTTCTTCGCCGCAATCTTGGTCATCAAAGCCACGTCATCCAGGACTGTGGCGATATCATCGAGTAAAGCTAAAAGGCTTGCACCGGCCATATTGGACTCTTTTGGGAAAAATCAATTAAATAAAATGGTATTTATTCAGCATGAGGCCAGTCCCTTCTCCCTCCGGGAGAAGGTTAGGATGAGGGGATCAAAATAATGCATTTTGCCTTGTTTAAAGCTCCCCTCACCCTACCCTCTCCCTCTGGAGAGGG
>CAYVFT010000052.1:19048-24965 GCA_964450225.1 uncultured Crenothrix sp.
CGTTTCCAGGCATGACTATTAACAAGCACATTTTACTAGGCGTTAGCGGCGGCATTGCTGCTTACAAGTCCGCTGAACTGGTCAGGTTGCTCAGAAAACAGGGCGCCGAGGTGCGGGTAGTGATGACCAAGTCTGCCATGGAGTTTATCAGCCCGTTAACCTTTCAGGCGCTTTCCGGCAATCCGGTGCACAGCGAATTACTGGATGCCGAGGCAGAAAATGCGATGAGTCATATCAGCTTGGCACGTTGGGCTGATTTGTTGATTATCGCGCCAGCAACCGCCAATCTGATTGCCAAATTGAGTCACGGCTTGGCTGACGATTTGCTATCAACGCTTTATCTGGCGGCAACTTGTCCGGTTTATGTTGCACCGGCAATGAATCAGGCGATGTGGAATAAGACAGTCACACAGGAAAATATTGAAAAACTTAAGCATCATGGCATTAAGCTTATCGGCCCGGAACAAGGCGATCAGGCATGCGGTGAAACGGGCTTTGGCCGAATGTCCGAGCCGGGTCATATTTGCAAGCATTTGGCTCATGCTCTGGAATTTCAGAATCCGTCAACAGTGCAGTGCTTGGAAGGCCTGAAAGTGTTAATCAGCGCCGGCCCCACCCGTGAACCTTTAGACCCTGTCCGTTACCTCACCAATCGCAGTTCCGGGAAAATGGGTTACGCGCTAGCGAATGCAGCCTTAAAAGCAGGCGCAGAAGTAACGCTGGTCAGCGGTCCAGTGACACTAACAGCACCACTAAATATTGACTTAGTGAAAGTGGAAACCGCCGCACAAATGCATGAAGCAGTTATGTCCAGAGCCCCGGACCATACTATTTATATTGGCGCTGCGGCTGTAGCCGATTACAGCCCTGCCTTCATGGAGCCGGAAAAAATAAAGAAACAGCAAGAAGAGACAACCATAATCCTGCATAAAACCAGGGATATACTGGCAGAAGTCGCCCAACTCGACAAACGCCCGTTTACCGTTGGTTTCGCCGCTGAAACGCATGATCTTGAAACTTATGCTCGAGACAAACTGGCGAGAAAAAATCTGGATATGATTGCAGCAAACTGGGTAGGACGTGAGCTGGGCGGTTTTGATAGTGAACAAAACGCCTTGCACGTTTTCTGGGGAAACGGCGAAAAAACCCTGGCGATGATGGATAAGACCCACCTGGCGGAACAGCTAATCAGTTTAATTGCCCAGCGCTATAAAGAAATCAATCAGTCTTAATGGTTATGACTAATTGACGTCAGCACGATTATCAGAAAGATAATAAGCAGTATCGGCCAGAAAAAGGGCAATGCAACGGCAAGCCCCGCAAATGCAATCAACAGGGCGGCCATAAATATAAACACGCCAACTCCAAAAAACAGCAGCACCATCAGCACGCCTGTGAATAGCATAATCACCAGGAATGTCGGAATTGCGGCAAAACGAACTAACGGGTCGGCAACCGGTTCACCATTCATCATGATGCTGAATTGGCCAACGTCTGGATGGAATAAATAACTCAAAGTGGCGATTACCAGCCCTACAATGAGTACTTTTGTGATCAATTTACTATTGCGTTGATGTCCCATAAATCACCTTTGTTACGAAGATTGAGAAAGTAAACGATAAGTCACTATGGCCCAGTAGACTATCACCAGGCATATTGATAGGCATACAAAATTGAGCATAAGAACAAAAATGTTAGCCACGCCGCTGCAAACAAGACTGAACTGTTTCGCGCCAAAGCAATAGCATAAGCCGCCTTTAGCAAATTATTACTGCCGCTGGCCAGTATGACTGCGGAAACAATTGCCGGTTCGGATACGGTAAATTTACCGCTGAGCAATGACAGGATAAACGGGTCAATATCAGTGAAACCAACAACAATGGCTAATGATTTAAGGCCTTGATTACCATAGTGGCTGGTTACATAGTTGGTCACAAACGTAAACAGCATGAATAACAAGGCAAACAAGATGGCTGTTGATAATTCAAGCGGATGCTTGATGTCACCGGCATCGTGCAATTCAGGCGCATAGTTTCTAACTGTTAGCAAACCAAGGAAAACCAGCAAGGATACTACAATAATACTTATAAATGGTGACAATAGCTGTATACCCACTCCCCGGTCAAACACAAAAATTATTGCCAGTAACCTGATGTACATCATGGTGGTCGCCATAATCAGCGCAGACGATACATTCCGCCCCGAAACGCTTTCCACGCCATGAGCGCGGCGACCGATAACAATAGTCGCAGCAGTACTTGAATAAAGCCCCCCCAGTAACCCGGTAATCAAAAGGCTACGGCTTTTGAAGAAATAAGTATCAACAAGGTAACTCAGATAAGAAAAACCGGACACGATGATAACCGCAAGCCATACTCTGTAGTAAGTGACTGGCAGCATCGGAGCAATGGGTTGTTCGGGCAGTAAAGGCAGAATAACGCCGGAAATAATCAGAAACTTTGCCAATGTGACTATTTCTTCATTAGCCAGCTGATCGGAAAAACGATGAATCAGTGGTTTTTCGCCCAATATCAGGATCAGAACGGCTATATAAAGCACCAGAAACCAGCTGGAAAATATGCTTGCGATGGGGCCTATCAAATAGATTAACAGTGCAAATAATGTGCTGAACAGCGAAAACAGTCTTTCTGCAGAGAGCCGCCAGTAAAAAACCAGCAGCAGAGCTCCCAATAACAACAAACCCGCGGCAAATAATAGCCGGCTGGTATCTATTGTATAAAGGATAAAACCCAATACGCCAATCAGAACAAAGGTACGCGTACTGCCAAAATGCAGTGTGTAGTTATTGGCATGATGATAGCTGCGGAACTCAAGACCGACAACAAAAGAAAAGGCCACGGTCATGACAAATTGCACGAGCAAGGGTGGAATGCCGTTGTAAAACTCCATTAACACCACCATGTTGGGGCGGATTATTCCAAACTTAGCCGGTTGATAGTTTCACTTGCTATTTTTGTCACATAGAACAAAACCAACAATGAAATCACCACACCAAAAGCCAACACAGGATAAGAAACACCGCTTTGCTTCGCTGAACCGCTGACCAAACCAGCCAGATGTTTAGTGGTATAGCCCATATACACCAGGCTGGCGTTGTATATTAAGATACCGGTTGTTGCGCCCAGATAAGGCCAGAATCTGACTTCTGTGACAGATAACGCATAGCTGAGCATTGCAAATGGCAGCGGAGTCAGCCGTAATAAAAACATCAGTTTGAATGGCTGGCCGTTAATCGCGGCATCCAGCGCTGTAAACTTTTTATGTTTGGCAATAAAAGTAACGACTCTATCCTTAAATAAATATCGCCCCAGAAGAAAAATTAGCGCCGATGCCAGATACGTTGCAACGGTCATATAAAATTCAGCGGCGCCAATTGAAAATAATAAACCCGCTGCAAAACACAGTGTATCGACTGATACAAAAAAAGGCGTGAGAACGACAAATAATGCGATAAACCCCAGCGGCGCATATACTCCCAGCTTCTCGACCCATAGTTCCAGATCAGGAAGATAAAGCTCCAGTTCATGGCCAATAAACAGTATGGCGCCGGCAATCGCCAAAATTACAGACAACTTTCTGGCAATAGACATGTTTTTAAATGGCATCAGCTGTTTTCTCCTTCTGATTGAACCTACTAACGACTCTCTAATGACTTTCTTTGTGATGCAAGCTTATATTAACCAGTGACCAGCCGCCAAAAAACATATTGATGCCAAAAAGCAGGCCTAATAACCACTCTGCTGTTCCGGGCCAACCCATCCAGACGACCACGGCTAAAATTAAAGCTGTCACCCCGCTGAAAAGCACATAACCCCAGTGAGCGAGTGGCCGCATCATGAATGCGAATAAAATTTTGGCGATGCCTTCCAGTGCAAAAAACAATGTCATCAGCAAAGTTAAGGTCAGTATGCCCTCAAGTGGCCGTGCAAGAAACAAATAGCCGATGATAAACTGCAAAACTCCCATAAACAGCCACAAGCCAAAACCGGGCATCCGGAAAAAAAGCAAGGCCCGGGTGATAAGAAACGTCCCCCCAAACAAAAGGATCCAGCCTAGCGAGACGACAATGGCCATGGTAAAAAAATGCGGGATTACTATCGCGATAATCCCCAAAATAATAAGGAAAATGCCCTCCCCCAGAAATAATTTCCAATGCGCTTGAAAATAATCCAGCATTTTCTCCTGCATCTGCTTAATTTCAACATTGCTATCTATTTTGATCATGGTTTTTCCTCATTTAATATTATTCAACCTGAAACTACCAGCTTCAGACTTTCTTTACAACTTACAAATGTTGGCAATTATTTTTAGCTAATTAAATTAGCACGTCATACCGGCATGGACTGCCGGTAACCAGTCCACAAGGATGTGCTTAGCGCTTGTCATCCTTGGCTTCCGGCTTCACTCCGTGGTCTTACGGCTCCGGCAATCCCGGAACGGCGGTAATAACGATTTGCGAGATAGCTATGGGTTTACAGCAGTACATGAATGATTAACCAGCATCTCCTCGAATGATCTTAAAACACTCCACAGTGCCATTCATTTCATTGGCGGTAAGCAGGTAATGCTCGCCATCCACAATAAAATGGGCGATTCCTTCCGGTGATTTGTCTTCGTCGCCGGCAATTTTTCCCAGAGCGATTACTTTTGGGTGAAAGGGGTCAGCCAGGGAAATCAGTTCGACCGATGCGGCTCTTTCCATGGCGACGGCAACAAAAGGAATGCCGTCCAGATCGAAGGCAACCAGCATTTCGGGTTCAGAGCCTTTTTTGCCGCTGCGCCGCTCGGGGTAAATTTTATTTGCGAAGGCAACCTCATCAAGCTGATTGCCGGTATCGCCCAGCAAAGTGCCTGTCGCCGCATCGAAGATGCTGACCGTACGCCCACCGCTGACCGGTTGTCCCTCTGTTGAGGAAGAACTGTCGATGTCGGTATCTCCTTCATCGGCTGTGACGAAATAGCGACCGTTGGCTACCGTGGTAATCCCGTCGGGCTCACGCAGCCCCGTCATCGATTGGTCAAATTTCACCCAGCCTTCGTAGCGGGCATCGGTTTTATGCTTCGTTGTTCCCAAACCGTAATAGCTGATTACCTGTTCATTGATTAAATCGACAACCGCAACTGCATCGTCTTCCTGCAAAGTGACATAGGCTTTGCTTGCATCGGGTGAAATTGCAATGTATTCAGGCTCTAATAAAGCTGGTGAATGGGTTTTTATCGGGATTAATATTTTCTGTTCGCCTTTTGTTTCCGTACCAAATATTTCATGGCCTTCAAAATACCCCAAGCTGACTTTTTTCTTGTCAATAACGCCATTGCCGTCAAAATCCATCTTTTTACTGATGATGCCATCTCCATTCCAGTCAATTTCTCTTTCCATAAACCGGCCGCCCTGAGTCACGACAAAACCTGCTTGAAAAGTCATATTGGCCAGTTCCAGATTATTGTGGCGAATGATATGCCCGGTTTTATTCAAACGAACAATCGAGATACTGCCCTCCGGAGTGAAAAACTGTTTTGAGGACGGCTCAAACAAAAAATCCTCGCCTTCATTGGCAATCATGGCAAGACTGCCGTCGGTTGAAAAAACTACCGCATCAGGCCCAAAGCCGATAACTACCCGGTCAACTAATGAACCGGTCGATGCCGAACGAATTTCCAGCCTGCCGGGTTTATTGCCGGCATCAATTACTGCGGCAAACAAATCGAGCGAAGGGTGAAAAGCAACCGAGGTTAATTCCTCACCTTTGCAGAGTTTCAGTGTAAAACGGGCTGTTCTTTGCAAATGCTGCGGCCGGCTGACATCCAGCACATCGACTTCGCCAGTCTCGAAATTACTGAGAACGGCGCGCAATGTTGATTGCTGCACACTGATGATTTCCGTGCCCTTTTCATG
>CAYVFT010000053.1:0-13221 GCA_964450225.1 uncultured Crenothrix sp.
GCTCATAACCGGATTTGAACCGGTGACCTCTTCCTTACCAAGGAAGTGCTCTACCTACTGAGCTATATGAGCACATTATCTCAGAAACATGGAGCGGGTGATGGGAATCGAACCCACGTGATCAGCTTGGAAGGCTGGAGTTCTACCATTGAACTACACCCGCAGATTTTTTTAATTCAAGATGGTGGAGGGGGGAGGATTCGAACCTCCGAAGGCAGAGCCGGCAGATTTACAGTCTGATCCCTTTGGCCACTCGGGAACCCCTCCTATATCAGGCAAGCCACAAATTATCTATTAATATACAACTTCTGTCAAATAATTATTTCATTATTGTGTCCAATTAAATCAGAATCTTTTGTTACATACAGATTAAAAATCATTCCCTATATTGCTTAAGCCTTGTTAACATCACCTTGGCCGGCCTGTCTTATTGAGCGTGTTAATTCCGCCCGTTGTTTATCCAGCACCAACCATTCAATTTCACGGCGCAAATACTCATCTTTATTCTTGGTTGCTTCGGCACGCAGTTCCAGTTCTTTAATTTCTGCTTCCAACTGCATTTGATGTATGCGGTTTTGATGCTCTATTTTTTCAGCCGCTAATCTTTCCTGAATTTTATGTCGTTCCAGTTGATGGATTTCCTGCTCCTTAAGTTCGGCCTCCAGCTCGAGCTGTTTTAGTCGCTGTTCCTGCTCTTTACCCTGTAGCCATTGAAGGCGCTCTTTTTCATAATCCCTCATTTCTGCATCCCTTTTCAGTTCTTTTAATAAACGCTCATGCTCAAGTTGCTGCGCATGTTTATGCAAGTCCAGTTGTTGTTGGCGGATTTGCTTTTCCTTCTGGTATTGAATTTCCGCTGCCAGCTCGATTTCTTTTAACTGCATTTCATGCCTGGTTTTTTCCTCATGCAAGCGTGTTTCTATAACATATTGTTCGACACGCTGCGCTTCCTGTTCTCGCAATTGCCGCTTGATAGCTTCAGCTTCCAATGCCTGTTTTTGCCGCTGTATCTCATCTTCCTGATTAATGGCTTCCAGCAGCTTTTGTTTGTGCTCCAGGCGCAATCTTTCCAGCTCTTCCTCCTGCCTGAACAATTCCAGGTTTTGTTTCTCGCGAAATTCAAAATTTTTTTGCAGCACGTTGAGATAAATGGATTCCTGCGTGAAGCGGCCATCCAGCTTTTCATCATCGGTCAGTTCTGCAAAAACCGGTGTTAATGCACAGACGGTCCGACACTGGATATGCTTTAGAACAAGTGTTTCATTGATGGCATTTTCGAGTTGCCTTTCCATTTCCGTCAAGCCCGTTTGCACCCACTGACCATCTTTAAGATGACTTAATTCGGCATTCACAATATCCTTTATCACACTTTCATAACTGGCTTTAATCAGCTTGTTAACTTCCGGCAATGCGTCCCTGTTCCGTTCCACATACTTGAGAGTTGCCTGGAAATGGATTTGCAGTTCGGTTGTCATACTACAAAATCCGCCGTAAAGCTGAGCTTCAGTCGTCAAGTGCCAGTCCTCTATCGGTAACGCATAAACACGATGGAAAAAACGTGGGATAAAGTTTTGCGGTCGCTCAAATAACTTGTAATAAGGTCCCAGCTTGGAGATAACAACGCGGCGTTCAGCGTCAAAACCGGGATCCCAAAACAGTTGTCCGGACTCGAAAGCGCTATTCTCGCCTGATAACCAGGCATCCAATGGTGATAGATTAGTGCTCATGGGTCACCTGATTCGTGTCGGATTGTGCTGCCGCCAGAGACTGCGCCTTGATAGCTCGAAGCTGAACACCCAAGCGTTCGGCAAGCAGTGGATACAGATTTGGCGCAAATTCTACCGATTTTTCATCGATTTTGCGCAAAAAACCACGGCTTAATAAAAAGCCGACAGCAAACATACGCGACCAATCGGAATAACGTCTGGCGCGTTCAATATCGGATTTCTCAATGACCATTTCAAGTTCATCGTTTTCATTGATTCTGAATTCGGAGAATTGCCTGAGACATTCAAAAGCCAGTTCTTGTTCTTGTTCGGAAAGGGGTCCAGGAGCAGTGCTTTCCAGGCGGTAGGACAACAAAAAGGTAAAAAAATCGACCATGGCTGCACAGGAAAAGGCAAACAGCGAAAAGTCATTCCACATGGCAAAGGACGGTGTGACGCCCTGAACAAACTGGGCATAGGTCATCAGTATTGGCGCCTGTGGAACGGTATGTCCGGCGTTAGTAGCGAGTTGATTGAATTTTAGCTGTACTTCCTGCAAACCTGCAATGGCCTTTTGAAAGTTGTTTTCAGTATCAACCGTCAAGTGGTTCAGGCTGGTTTGTAAGGTCCGTATATGTTCATCCAGCACATGAAATTCTTTGTCAAGCTGATCAAATTGCGCCTTTTTAGCCTGATAGCGTTGATTGTAATGTCGCCAGAATGGCCCCTCACCGACCATGTTTTTATAAGCAGCGGGAACTTCTGCATGCGTCCCAAAATAGGCTTGGGATACATCGGTATTTGCTTTATCCATCTCGACGTTTTGCTGTTTTAAAATAGCACTTTTGGTGATTAGAATCGCCGCCAGATAATCGTCCACGCCTTTTCGAATCTCATTAATTCGATTAATGCGTATGGTTTCACTTTGAGAAACCTCATAAAACTTGAAATACGAAAAAGTAATTGATGCCGCTATAGCTACCAACAAAGACACCAATACGCTTAAATAACGTAATCGATTAGCCTTCCAGTGAATTCCGGCAATTTCCAGCGAACAAATGACAATAATGGATTGAATCGCAATGGTGATAATCAGCGCGATCCACGGAACAATAAAATGTGACAGACCATAGTATGTAGTAAATCCCGATGCGACACTCAGCATCAATACAATGGGGATCGACCATATTCTCAACATGCCGACAAACAGCGTTTGGATGGTATTAAGCAGGCTGCCCAGGCCGCTGTGACTGATTTTGATAACGCTTTCTTTTTCCATAAGAATTTATGTAGATGCTGTAAGTTAGATCAAAATGCAGTCTATTTGAATAAAATGATAAATGCAAACAGCAGTAAAATCCTTTATGCAAGGTTTACGTGTTCGTGGAGAGCCCTTCGGCTTCGCTCAGGAAATCCTTGTTAAGCCATAAGCCAGCTTACTGGCAGACATTTCTATAATTCATGAAGGGCCTGTTTCTATATCCATTTTCCGATATTATCATAGCCAAATTGATTTTTTATTAAGGGTTTAGCTATGGCAATCGGAAAATTACTGGCGACAGTTGGGGGTATCTTGTTAGTTATTGGGCTTATTATAAATTATGCACCGTGGTTGATAAGTTGGTTTGGTAAGTTGCCAGGTGATATAAGTATTGAGGATGAAAAAAAATCGGTCTTTATCCCAATCACATCCATGCTCATAGTAAGTATTATTTTAACCATTATCGTAAACCTTTTTTATCGTAAATAATCGAATATTTCTTAGGTCAATGAATGATTTTGTTTAATCACTTTTTACGGATTTGTACGTATTGGCTCATTCGGTATTCCCCTTATCACCAAATTAACTTATTCCAACTTAGCAACCATAAATCTACTTGCAATAGACACCTAATTTTAGCCAATTGGCCGGTGTAACAGAAATTCAAGATTTGCATATCTGAGGCTTGATTACCACCGAAATAGCACAGACGGTTCATTTGGTCATGCGCAATAACCACCCTGGCAAAATCTTCCTGGATGAAACAATGAAAAATAGTACAAACGACCTTTCACACCACATTTTGCCAAATTCTGCGACTATGGTGGGTGTCTGCATCATGGTTATCAGTATTGTCAAAAGTATGCCCCCAGATATGGTGAGTTATCTTATCGACAAGGCTTTGGCTATTGATAGCGTATTGTTCTTGATCAGTGCGCTCTTTTCATTTTTATCGATCCGTTTAGAGCACTCCACCCTGCGCTTGGAGCGGTGGGCAGAAATGATCTTTATATTGGGTCTGGTGTCGATGACAATGATCGCGGTGATTTTTTCTTTTGAAATTGTTTAATTTAACAAGTATCAAGCCCGCATGAAGTGAAACGGAATATGTGACACACAACTCCGTTGCTTCATGCAGTCTACATGCTGTTTTGCTTTTGTTTAAATAACCCCATTCTCAATCACCGGTAAAACCCAGTATTGAATACCCGAACCGGAAAAATCCTGGCGTAATTGTTCCAATAATGCCGGCAATTGATCTACCGGCACATACATCTGGAAGCGAACTCGTTTCTGGCGACCTGTTACTTGTTCAGCCAGCGACAAGCCTTTATTCACATGATGATGAGCGTTGACCGGAAAACTGCTGAAACCATGTTCTGTTTCCAGCATCAACAGAGTATCAACCATCATTTCTTCAAGACTGGGCGGAATGTTGAGTGTCACCAAATACTCTTTGCAGTTCATTGCTCAATCTCCTTGGATATACCGAATAATTTAAACAAAATTGGTAATAAAAATAAGGTTAAAAAGGTAGAGGATACCAGGCCGCCAATCACCACTATGGCTAAAGGCCGCTGAATTTCAGAACCGGGGCCGGTTGCAAACAACAACGGAATCAAACCAAAGGCTGCGATACTGGCGGTCATAAGTACAGGTCTTAACCGCCGTGCAGAACCCAGCGTCACCACTTTAGCTAACTCCATACCGGTAGCTTTTAGCTGATTAAAATAACTGACCATCACCACGCCATTGAGTACCGCAATCCCCAGTAAAGCAATAAAACCAACGGATGCAGGGACCGATAAATATTCGCCCGAGGCCCATAGTGCAAAAACGCCGCCGACCATGGCCAGCGGAATGTTGGATAACACCAGCACGGCCTGGCGTACCGAACCAAAGGTTGAAAACAATAACAGAAAGATCAAGCCTAATGAGATCGGCACAACCAGCGACAGTGTCGCGGCCGCCCTTTGTTGATTTTCAAACTGGCCGCCGAATTCAACGGTGTAGCCGGTCGGCAATTTGACTTTTTCAGCAACCGCTTTGCGGGCTTCATCGACAAAGCCCACTAAGTCACGATCCTGTACATTGCTGCGTATCACTACAAAACGTTGCCCCCGTTCTCTGCCAACTGAAACCACGCCCTCGACTTTTTCGATTTTGGCAATAGCCGTTAACGGCACATGTCCGCCATTCGGCAAGGTAATTTGCAAATTATCAAAATTGGATGTATCGCTGCTGCCACGCAAGATTAACGGTGTGCGTTTAATACCTTCCTGAACAATACCTAAATTTAAACCCTCAATCTGGGCGCGTAACAGGGTTTCAATGCTGTCGCTATTCAGACCCAAACGTCCGGCTGCCAACTTATCTATCGTTACTTGTAAAAATTGCATGCCGCTATTTTGTTTGGCAAACACATCACTGGAGCCGTTGATGTGTTTCAATATTTCAGCTATTTCATTGGCTTTTTCATTTAAAACGGCGAGATCAGAGCCGAATAATTTAACCGCCACATCGCCGCGCGTACCCGTAAGCATTTCTGAAACCCGCATCTCAATCGGCTGAGTAAAACCAAAGGCAATGCCGGGGGTTTGTGCCATGACTTTGCGAATCTCTTCGATCAACGCTTCTTTGCTCTGCATACGCCACTGGTCTTTGGGTTTCAATACCAGGAACGTATCTGTTTCATTTAAACCCATGGGATCAAGACCCAATTCATCAGAGCCCACCCTGGAAACGATAGTCTCTATTTCGGGAATATTTTTGCGCAGATTCTTTTGGACTTGACCATCCAGTGCTACCGATTGCTCCAGCGTAATTGATGGCAGCTTCTCCAGTTGGATGATAATGTCACCTTCATCCATGGTCGGCATAAAGGTGCTACCTATCTGGGTAAATACCACGACAGTCACGATTAACAATGCTCCCGCTGCTACAAAGACTTTTTTACTATTGCCCAAACACCACAATAAAACGGGCTGATAAAGCTTTTGAAGTTGTCTGGGCAGCCAGGGTTCCTCATGGGACACTTCTTTTAGCAAATAGGAGGAGATCACCGGAATCACAGTAAGCGACAACACCAGCGAACCACTGAGCGCAAACACTATGGTTAATGCCACAGGAGTAAATAACTTGCCTTCCAGTCCTTGCAGGGTCAGCAAGGGTAAAAAAACGATAATAATAATTAAAATGCCTGACGTGACTGGACCAGCGACTTCCCGGGTTGCCCGGTAAATAACATGGAGCCGCGGCAAACGTTCGGCTTTTTCGACCTCGGCCAGATGCGTGATGAGATTTTCAACTACCACCACCGCTGCGTCCACCAGCATACCGATGGCAATAGCCAAACCACCCAAACTCATCAGGTTTGCCGACATGCCCATGTAGTTCATCAATATAAAGGTGAATAAGGCCGCCAGCGGCAAGGCCAAGGCAACAACCAAAGCGGCGCGCAGATTACCCAGAAACAAAATCAGTAAAACCACAACCAATGCTATCGCTTCCAGCAAGGCATGCAAAACCGTGTCAACCGCCTTGTCAACAAGGTTGCCGCGGTTGTAAAAGACTTTGGTTTCAACGCCTTTAGGAAAGCCTGGGCTGAGTTCAGCCAATTTTTTCTCTATTCCGGCAATCGTTTGTCTGGCATTAGCGCCACGCAAACTCAACACCAGCCCTGTCACAGCTTCACCTTCGCCGTTTTTACTCACCGCGCCATAGCGCGTTAACGCACCGATTCTGACTTCTGCGACATCGCCTACGGTAATGGGAATACCGTTTTTATTATCCACGACGATGGTACTGACATCGGCCAAGGTCTTGATGCGGCCTTCAGCCCGCACAATCAAGGCCTCTTCACCGTCGGCCATACGGCCTGCACCGTCATTACGGTTATTGTTTTGTAGCGCCTGCACCAGTTTATCTATGCTGATACCTCTGGCAGATAGCCGGGTATTATCGGGTATCACCTCAAAGCTTCTGACCAAACCACCCAGGGAATTAACATCGGCAACCCCTGAAACTGTTCGCAATGCCGGGCGAATGACCCAGTCCAGTAGATTCCGGCGTTCCATCAGACTTAAACCGCCGCCCTCTACAGTAAACATAAACATTTCACCTAACGGCGTCGTCATGGGCGCAATGCCACCTTCGACACCTGCAGGCAAATTGCCCCACATGGTATTCAAGCGTTCGGCAATCTGCTGACGCGCCCAATAAATGTCTGTACCTTCGGTAAAATCGACAGTTATGTCGGTTAATGCGTATTTGGCAATAGAACGCAGCATGGTTTGATGCGGAATACCCAATAGTTCAATTTCTATAGGTGCGGTTATTCTGGCTTCAACCTCTTCAGGCGTCATACCCGGCGCTTTCACAATAATCTTTACCTGAGTTGGCGAAACCTCAGGAAAAGCATCAATAGGAATATGGGTAAACGCATGATAACCGCCGCCTGCCAGCAGCAATACCAATATCATCATCAGCAGTCGCTGACTCAGTGCAAAGCGAATCAGGTTGGCCATTATTCAGCGCTCCCCAAGCCCAGCCAGTTGGCTTTCAGCGCCACAGCACCTTTGATGGCGATGTCTTCATCACCGGTCAAATCACCGCTTATAATCGATTCATCCCCCTGTTTGCCTATGACTGTTATTGGAGCGACTTTAAAACCATCCCGATTACGGATGAAAATAAATGATTTTCCTTCATTTTGGGCAATAGCGGCATTAGGTATTTTAAATGCAGCGTTTTCACTGGTTTGAATAATCCGGGTATTAATGGTTTGCCCGACACGGATGGCGGATTGATTATCCTTTATTATCGCTCGTGCCAGAATCGTCTGATTTTCCGGATTGACACTTTGCCCTAATAAAGTGATTTCCGCGCTGATTGGGGAATTTTCAACCAGAACCTGATCACCCACTTTAATGCTGCCTATGCGTTCATGTGGAATATTAATCTCCAGCCATAGTTCGTTAAGATTAGCAATGCGATAAATCGGCGCCAATATATCAATACGCGTTCCAGCAACTGCCATACGCTCCATGACTACACCTGAAATAGGAGAATAAACACTTAGCTGGCTGGTTAATCGGTGTGTCTCGCCAAGTCGATCAATATCATTGGCCGTCATTCCTGCGATTTCGAGAAGTTGTTTATGTTCATTAGCTTCAGAGGCATAAGATTGATATTGATTTCGCGTCTCCTGCCAACGTCGATCGGCAATTACGCCATCTTCCATCAGTTTTTTATCCCGTTGATAAGTATTCGACGCTAATTGCAGCACGCTGGCCGCTTTAAGATATTCCCGCTGCAAGGTCAGCAGGTCAGGACTGTTAAGCTGGGCCAACACTTCTCCTTTTTTAACCTTGTCGCCTATCGCCGCATTCAGCTTAGTGATCAAGCCGGACTGAGACGCGCTGACAATATATTCCTGAGTGGGCGGAATCACCACTTTGGCGGGCGCCGTTAACACCGGAATTTGATTGACTGGCTCCAGTTTGCCGAGAGTGACACCCAGGTTATTAAAATGATCCTGCGATATTTGAATTGTATTTTCAGCCATGACCGGTGGGCAAAACAGCATTACCCATCCCACGACTTTTATTAGCAGTAAAAATTTATATGATTTCATGGCATAACTCCTACTGCCTGGTTATAAAGCGCTTTATCCCGCTGTAACATGACGGCACGTTCTTTAGCACTGAGAATGGCTTGTTGTGTCCGGGACTGGATTTTTAATAAATCCATCAGATCGATTTCACCCACAGAAAAAGCCAGATGCGTCATTTTTAACAATTCTTCGGAAACTTTTTTCTGTTCATTGGCAGTTGCCAATTCGACTCGATTAACTTCCAGATTATGTTCAGCTTCGTGATGTGCCTGTTCCAAATCACGGAACAGTTGTTCACGATCGGCGACCAATCTGTTTAACTCAACATTAATCGACGCAATATGCGGAGCGGTGTGGGCTCTGCCGCCAAAAGGAATGCTAACGCCGACATTGAAAAACTCTGCTTTATTACTGCGCGGATCAACGCCTTCATCGCTTAATATGCCGGCGATGACATTGGTTTGTCCTGACCCTATCGATTTAATGGCATTAAGTTCAGCTTGTTTTCGTTCAATCTGGCCCTTAATAGCGACCAGGGCCGGATGGTTTTGCCCGATTTCCTTTAATGACGCCAGGTTTTCTTCATAAGCAGCAGGTACCTTAGTCGTTTGGGTAATGGAAGCGTAACGTTTACGCGAGTGCATTAATTCAGCTTCAGCCATTGTGTACGCTGAGCGTTTTTGCAACAACTCGCTTTGCGCCAATAATTCATTGGCACGAGGCAAATCGCCTACTTCTACGTAACGCTTGATAGTCGCATATAGCTTTTCATAAGTGTCCAGATCCACTTGCGCCTGATCATAACGAATATTTGCCAGAGCCATATCCCACAAAGCGCCTCTAACCAATCCTGCAACGCGTAACTTGATCGCTACCGCTTGTGATTCTGCACTGGTTTCGGCCTGATTAGCCAGTTTGTGTTCTGCATCACGTTGCCCTAAATTCCATAGCGGCACCTGCACACTCCCGGTTGCATAATTTAACCTGAAAGTTGATATAGACTGATAGCCAATGGTTGCTTGTGATGCACCAGCAGTCCAGCTTTTACTCCGTTCCGCAATGGCTGCCGCTTCTTCTTCCAGCGAATTAAGCCAGGCAGTATCCGGGTATTTTTGCATGGTTAAATCAATGAGTTTAGGTAAGGTCAAGCTTGCATCAATGACCACAGGATCAAGATGATCCACTCCCAGTGCCAAATCTTCTCGCTCTAAAGCCGGGTCTGGGACTTGGGAATAAGCAGGCCTGAATAGAAACAGCCAGATTGCCAGAAAAAAAACAACATACCCAAACTCATGCATGGGAATGCGTTTCCTGAAATAGTTCAAGGAAAACATAAGATTAATCTCAATGCGGATTTAACCGCCTCATAAATTTGTGACGCGATTTATCGTGTCTGATTAAATAGACGCTTTGAGTTGCGCCTCTTTGAAACGAAGAGAAATTTATGGTGCAGGAGGTGCGCGGGGGGAATGTGACGTAATAAATGAAGGGTAAACAAACTGTTTCAGGGAGGGATAATAATTATTATCACCTCTGGTAACTGCCAGATTAATCAGAGCAGCTTGTGCAAGCAAACAAAAATTGCTATCTGAATCGTTGCGGGGATTTGCACGGTTTTGTTTAAGGCCTAAATCAACACCGACTATTATGCCATTTACACAGACCTTGTGTTGCAATGTCTTCATCTGTGCTACAAGCACTTTATTATCAGCTCCATAGTGTTCAAGACCCGGAACATGTAGCCCCTGCTTTAAACTATGGTCACTCGCATGGGCATGTACCAACGGTGCAATGAATTGCAGCATCGTCAGAAAAAGGACAATAAATTTGCGAAGTGTTGAAAACATGCGGTCAATGCTATATTAATAAAAAACAATTAGCAAATTGGCTATTGACTTGTTTATTTGACAAAAGCTCAAGTATTATTTGAACTTGAGTTTACTTTGGAAATCAACTGGACGAGTTGATTCCATTTATGGTTTGAAAAGCTCCCCTATGATCGGCATAAATACAAAACGTTGCTTGTTTTGAGCCCTTCGGCTACGCTCGTGAGGGCCTTGTCAAAAGACTTATTCACAAATTCCTTAATTTAATCAGGTGATTACATGAACAAATATATCAGTATTGTTGCAACCTTGATAATAGGTCTTGCTTTAACCCTGGGAGACATATCAGACGCTGATGCAAAGCGTTTCGGCGGCGGCAGTTCTTTTGGCGGACGATCTTCTTATAGTGCGCCGTATAAACGTTCGGCGATACCACCGACACGCTCAGCCAGCCAACAACAAGCGGCTGCACAAAATCAGGCAGCCAGACAAGGCATGGCTAATCGCGGCGGCTTAATGGGTCTATTGGGTGGTTTGGCACTGGGCGGCTTATTAGGCTCAATGTTTTTTAACGGTGCCTTCGAAAACATCAACTTTATGGATATTCTGGTTTTAGGGGGTATTGCCTTTTTGCTTTATAAATTATTTGCTGCCAAGGCTGGCACTGCCCAACGACCGGCCTATAACCGCACCGCTAATGATTATGAGGAATCGCATCCGATTCAAAGCGGTCCGGCAGGTTTTAATACCGATGTGTTATTCGACAAAAATAAAAAACCATCAACTGGCCAAAATTTACAAGCGGATGCCGATGTCAACGAAACCATTGTTGTTCCTGAAGGCTTTGACCAACAGGCGTTCTTATCGGGCGCTAAAATAGCTTTTACTACCCTGCAAAAAGCCTGGGATGACCGTGATCTCGCCGAAATAAGAGGTTTAGCGACTGATAAAGTATTTGCTGAAATTCAGGAACAACTTAAAGCATCGGTAAATGAAAACCACACCGATATACTCAAGCTGGACGCGGAACTATTGGAAGTCAGAGAAATCTCCTCAGAACTTGAAGCCGTTGTGCTGTTTGATGCCATCATGCGTGAAGACATCAACGGGCAAGCTGAACAAATCAGAGAAGTCTGGCATTTTGTTAAACCCAAGATCAGCATCCAGCCCAAATGGCTACTGGATGGTATTCAACAGCTGGAAGATTGATAATCCACCGTCTTAACGCTTGTGAAAACGGGGCCAAGCCCTTACTTTTGTCTTGTTGGTATGGGTAGGACAAAAAGTAAGACTTACCCCGTTATAATCAGTATCCTTATCCCAGTTGTTTATTGCGAGTCAATGACAATTGACAGGTCATCAATGCGCCAAGCAGCCGCCGCCGGGTGAGGAGTCATTCTAACACTAACTCCATGAACACCGGCTTTGGTTATTCTAATAAAACACTGCGTGGCAGCACTTACCCAACCGTCGTTCTGTGTTGCAGCGCCAGCTCCGGATACGAACGCATTGTCACCGTTGGAGGGTGCGCAACCAACTGGGACAGTGAGAGAATTATCTACAAAAATTGTTGAATCAAGCCAATTGCCTGGACCGCCTGCAATTGTACCTTCGGCGTTAAAGATAATCCGCACCAACGTGCCCGCGGCTGTTGTTGAAAAAAAAACTTCCGACTGGATACCAGCGAGTGAGCCATCAAGATCGAGATCTTGAGCAACTGCGAAGCTTTGTGCATTAACATTCTGCTTTGCCAAAAGAATACTGGCTGAAGCCGTGTTAGCCACCAGCCCGAGGCCAAGAAATGCGGCTATAACACCCAAACGACGCATTTTTTTATTTATTGGTTGTGTGTTCATGTTGATACCCTCAATTATTGTAAAAAATAAGTTAATCAGACTTCAGTCTTTCTGACCGGCTACTGATTAAGCATTACCCACTCTCAGCCTTAGTTGGCGTTTTGTAGTCTCCATTCTAATTGGGGATCCAGCGATTGTTCTTGCGGCTCCTGATTTTCTGGATCGGCTGATGCTTCCTCCAAGGATTTTATAAGCTGCACTGCAAGTTCTGATACTTCCGGATCGGTATCTTGTTGCGCTATCTTTAGAACCTCCAAAACATCAGATAGTTCAATTGAACCTTGTTCGGAGCGGTTAACCAAACCGGCAAGAGCGATAGAACGAATTTTTGCAGATGTATCGCGTACAGCGAGGTCTTTAAGTGTGTCAAGCGGTAAGTCAATTTGAGCCAACAAGGCGGAATGCAATGCTTCGATCCGAACGCGCTCATCGGGATCGATCAATGCGTTTTGAACAGCTTCAGTTGCTGCGCTGCCTTGCTGCTCGACCAGGTTAGCAATGGCAGAGGCGCGCCTGGCTGCGTCTGTATCCGTCGTGTCTTGTATCAGCGCATTGGCACGCGCTATTGGCGAAGGAATAGGTGCAAGTCTTTGACCGTGGCCCTGTGGGTACACCCAAACAGCCGTCAGCTTTGCAACTGTCTTCTTATGATTGCTGTAGAGGTAAAAGGAATCGTAGTTCTCGAATAATCGTTGCAAACCCTGTTGGATTGGAAGATTGCTGAACTTCATGTCGATGTTGGGATTCGCCATTTCCTGGTCGAACATAATGCTGAATTTTGCTTGTTGAGCAATCGCTTTTGCAACATCTTGCAAGGGTTGCTTGGTGATCGCCAAGCTCAGTTGATTATCGGAAAAGTGAATGAGTGAACCTCCGGAGTGCAAGCTTTCTATTAGGGTTGGTCTGATATGTTTTTCCAACTTTGCTGACTTAGTACTCTTTTGTGTTACATCCAAAG
>CAYVFT010000053.1:13321-24877 GCA_964450225.1 uncultured Crenothrix sp.
CTGATATGTTTTTCCAACTTTGCTGACTTAGTACTCTTTTGTGTTACATCCAAAGTATCACTGATCATCAGGCCTTCCCAAGCTAAAAAAAGAAACCCAAGTCCGACAGCAATAAAAATTAAGACTGATTTAACAATCGCAAATGCACTTTTGCCATTTCTCTTTTAACATTTCCATATTTGTTTTTTTTGCCATTCCAGAATAAATGACTCGAATTCATAACCTTCGAAGGACCGTCTGTTAAGACGCTCCTCCGAGGATGACTTCGCGATTAGCGACTCAAGGCTAGATTATAGGGAGTAACTGGTGTGTAAGCACCTCTGTAACCGATCACCTTAATATGGTAGACAGCAGTTGTCGTTCCTAAATTTTTGTAGGTGACTGATTCGGTCGAACCGGAACCAGTACTGTATTTTATCGTGTTGCCGAAACTATCCTGCAAGTAAAGTTCATAATCCCGGGCCGGTCCCGTCATATTGACCTTCACGGTGCGACCGGCAGCGACATTGATCTTGAAGTAGTCCTGATCGGTAGAAGTGCTGATGTAAGCCACGATGTTGGTAACTGTATCGGAGATAACGTTGGCATACCAGGTG
Source organism: uncultured Crenothrix sp. (assembly GCA_964450225.1). Taxonomy (GTDB): domain Bacteria; phylum Pseudomonadota; class Gammaproteobacteria; order Methylococcales; family Methylomonadaceae; genus Methylobacter_C. The sequence continues at coordinate 13,918 of CAYVFT010000053.1, forward strand.
CCGCCATTGTTCTCAGCCTCGTTGTAGGATGTTGTTGCTGTAGGATTGTTGATTCCGAAGAGGACACTCGGAGAAGTACCGATGTTGCCTGTCGTATCGTAAGCCTTGCCCACCAGGGTGTGACTACCATTACTCAGGGCTGTGGAATCCACGTTTATGCAGTAAGGCAAAGTCAGGTCTGCGCCCTTCAAGACACCATCCACATAGAACTCCACCTTGGTTACCCCCACGTCATCGGTAGCCGTAGCACACAAGCTGATTGTGCCGCTGACACCAGTTTCGGTGACGGAAATGACCGGGACGATGGCATTGTTGACGGAGAAAATGATTGACGCAGACGTACTCATGTTACCCGCAGTGTCGTGCACCTTGGCCACGAGCGTATGGCTACCATTGCTCAGGGTCGTAGTGTCCAGAGTTATGCTGTATGGAGAGATCGTGGCTGAGTTCTTGAGAACGTTGTCAACGAAAAACTCCACCCTGGATATCTGCACTGTATCATTAGTATTTACCGACGCAGTAACTGTAATATTACCGGCAACAGTGGCGCCATTTGCCGGCTCCGTGATGAATGTACTAGTACTAGACCCTGAATTTCCCTGACATGCGGCAGGCACCGAAAAACCATTAATCGGGCTAGTGCTATCAGGGCCGCCGCTAATCGCGTCGGTGCCCAAACCAAAGGCTGCAAAGGCAGTCCAGAGCCGACAAACATCTTCACCACCATGAAGGGCTTTAGCCGCGTCAATAATGCCGTCTCGAACCTGGGTAAAAGTCGGATTACAGGCCGTATTTTTAAGCCCCTCATTAACATAAAGCATCATTCGCTGATTACCGGCATTCCCCATAGCATTATAGAGATTCGGGTCAAAGCCCCAATAATCTACCAGCGCCCAGTAAACTTCCCAGGCGGCCTGAGCCCAAACAGAACCAACACCGTGAGGAATTGCCATACCATTAATACTGGCATAGGTCCAGGTATTAACTGCTGGATCAGTACTGTATGGCTGGGTACGAAAGCCGACACCGCTGACAGGTTGGCCGAGTGAATATGTCCCAATTCCTCGGCGGTCTGTTCCCTTGTCGCCGACTTTAGCGGTATACACCAAACTCCACCAGTCGCTCAGGCCTTCTCCTGGCTGCTGCTTATTAGTAAGGCAACTAACGTTCGAGGGACCGCCCACCAGCCTGTTCGAGATTCCGTGGCCATATTCGTGAATGATCAGGCCGTTATCTATGTCACCATCTCTCTGAGGGTAAGTTCTATCCCATATAAACATCTGCATGCGTGGTGCTGCGCCATCTCTCGGGGTATAAAAGTTAGCATTACTTATACCTGAGCCATCCTGCGCCTCTGCTTGTACTGCATCGCCGCCCAACGCCGCCGGTCCGCCTTTACCATAGTTATTGGTCTGGAAGTTGCCCGCTTCCTCGTCAAAACCGTATTGATATTGCACATCATGAATGACGTTATTCCAATAGAAAAGATTGGCTACCGCAGCGTTTTGATAAATACTTGGAGCTGAGTTTAATTGAATAGGAAAGTCGAAGCTTAATGCGGTTCCACCATACGGATCTGAACCTGCATCCGGCGCATTATTTGCATCCCTATCCGTATAGGCAAACACATTATTTCCCAGTGTCGTTGGATACTCAGCACCAACAATGCCATCAATGTCATGCCAACCAAAAGGCGAAGCAGTAGCGTTAGCAGGATTAATTACCAACTTACGCCCATCAGACGGCGGCAGAGGTGTTACATGGTTGGGGCTTTCAGCCGGACTGGCATACACACGGTATTGGTCAGAAGCCACCCAGTCAAATCGTGTCCAAACTTTCCCGGAAACGGCATCAATAGTAAAGTCGTAGACATGGTCTTGATCCAGTGTATGGATTTGAAAATTCCAGACGAGTCGCATCATACCTTTACGGATCGGAAGCCACATCAGTTTACCCTGAATCGGTTCCAGGGAGATTCCGTCGGGATCCACCGACGTAATTTGCTGAACACCTGAAGCAGCATTGAGTATTTTAGGTTGATTGGGCAAAGCGATACCGAGATGTTGCGCTGCTTTGACGACCGCTCTTGACAAGTTGATACGTGGATTTTTGGCGTTTGCTGCAACAGCCAAATTAGTCATGGCACTGTTGTGTAAACTCAGAATTTTTTGCCTTCGATCTAGGTTTGCCTGCATTTGACTGTTATAAACAGGTAAGCCCTCATGTACCTGTCGCATGAATATGTGAGTAGTTCCGGTTAACCTGGAATACACACGATCGGTAACCTCAAGACTTGAAAGATCTTTAAAGTTCATACCCAGGATGGCAGCATTGGAGTTTAAAAAATCCATTACCACAGGCACGGAATCCTGCCCAGTCTTCTGCTTTGAGAGATAACCGGTATGACTGGATAGCGAGCGAACAGCGCCAGAGGCATTATCAATGGTCAATGCCAAATCCGGGACTTCCCGGGCCATCTTTGAAACTACTGTTTCTTGCGGTTGGGTTATTTTTTGACGAATCCCCTGATTAAAGGCGATCCTTGCATCATACTGATTATTTTCTACCTCTGGATCCGAATTCACGGCCGCAGCTGGCCCCGTAGACAATATAAAGACTAAGTTGATAAAAAATACACCAAAGATGTATCTCAAGAACCGTAACCTGAATGATTGTTGGTGATAAGTTTTCATATGTCCCCCCTTAATGGTTCCTTATTAGCAGAAATTTTTATCTAAAAACGCAATACTCTATTCTGTATAGTCTCGGCATGCAATGCCGGAAACCGGAAGTTAAGGGGCTAGCGTAGCTCAACCCCATGAGTCCTGGAAACCTGCGCCCGTTAGAGCGCGAAGCGAATCTAGACAGTAAGCCAATGAGTCAGTGTGCTTAAATTCACCTTACTTTTCCATAGAAGTAATATCAAAATTCGATTAAAAATCACTAGCAACGGTAACTAAATAATCCGGACATGAGGAGTTATCGTTTGTACGCAACACACACATTACTAGCCCGTTAATTTATTCTGTCTTTAATCAGGAAATTTTTTCTCGACAAGCAACGTTACTGAATAATCTCCAGGCGAAATCGATACGCCGTCGACTCTAGGCGGATTTAGAGAGATTAATTTCAGCTTGTGTCCCTTTAATGTTGTTGCTCTCGGCTCATCTTCTGTATTTAAGGTAAGGGTTTTATTTTGTCCATCGATATCGAGGATTTCGAATTCAACTTTACCATTACCTGCCCATACGCAGACCACATTAACAGGACAACGTGAATCCTCAAGAACAGCCTTGAAGTTGATAAAGAGTTTCTCTCTTTCAATACTTGCAGTTTGACCAATGCCCAGAGAAAATTCCTTATTAATTAGCACGTTGCCCGGATCAGCAGATGTTGTACTCATCCAGATAAGTGTCATGATGACAATAAAATATTTAAACAGCTGATTCATTATCCACCTCCAAATCATGTGATTACGCCCTTAAACCTTTTTATCATTGGATTTCAAATGAATAAAATGGCCAAGAGATACTTGTTAGCCAGCCAGTAAAGGGCCGCATGATTGCGACCCTTCAAAGAATGATTCAGGACTAACGACTCAAAACAAGGCGATAGGGTGTAGTTGTAGTATAAGCACCTCCGAAAGAGGCCACCTTGAGATAGTAGATAGCGAGCATCGCTCCGGAGTTCTTGTAAGTCACGGATTCGGTGGCGCCGACGTCGGCGCTGGTTCTCAGTGTGGTTCCGGAACTGCTTAGAAGATATAGATCATAGTCTTTCGCAGGGCCGGTCATATTGACCGTTACAGTGCGGCCGGCAGCGACATTGATCTTGAAGAAGTCCTGATCGGCAGAAGTGCCGATGAAGCCCTCGATCTTCGTGACAGTGTCAGCGATAACGTTGGCGGACCGGGTCGTGCCATTGCCCTCAACCTCGTTGTAGGAAGTGGAGACAGGTCCGGTATTATTGACGGTGAAGGTGACACTTGTGGAAGTACCTATGTTGCCTGCTGCATCATAGGCTTTGCCCATCAAAATGTGGCTGCCTTCGGCCAACATCAGGGAATCCAGGTTCATGCTGTACGGTGAAATCGTGTCCGTACCCTTCAGGGCATTGTCCACGTAGAACTCCACCTTGGTGACGCCTATGTTATCGGTGACCGTGGCACTGAAAGTAATGGTGCCGCTGGTGCCGCTCTCGTTTACAGAAATAACAGGAAGCTCTTGATCTGAGCCAGGGTTATTGACAGTGAAGGTTTCAGGTGTTGATGTTCCAACATTACCCGCCGCGTCATAGGCTTTTGCCACCAGCGCGTGGGTTGCATTGGTTAGCGTCTTGCTGTCCAGTGTCATACTGTATGGAGATGTGTCATCCGTACCTTTGAGAACGCCATCGACGTAAAACTCCACTTTGCTCACGCCCACGTTGTCCGTGGCCGTGGCAGAGAAAGTGATAATGTCGCTATCGCCAGTCTCGCTGCCACTGACAACAGGCGCTTCAGTGTCGCCACCGCCACCACCTCCACTCACCATAAGATTAACCTTGTCCATTATGAAGCCCGTAGACAGCGCTGCATCCTCAGCACCCAGAAAATAAAGCTGGATCGTTTGCCCCTTGTATCCGGACAGATCGAAGCTGTAGACCTTGTAGCCCGTTGCTGCATTAACATTGTTGTAGGTTGCCAGAGTTTTAAGTATGGCTCCTGAACTGTTGCGGATTTGCACAGCAAAAGTGTCGCGGGCGACGCCTGTGGAGGTTTCCTTGGTTTCGACATGCAAAGCGAAACTCAAAGTCACCGTTGAGGCATTGGCTGGAATGGCAACCGACTGGAACAGAGCTACACTCATTTGCGATCCAGTGCCACAAAATTTGGCCATTTTTGTTCCGTCATAAGCTGTCTGCCCCAGGATAGTGCCAATCTGCATACCCGTGGTATTTGACCAGCCCACGCCGTAACCTTTCTCGAAACTGCCGTTACGAATCAATTGTCCATTAGCGATTGTAAAAGTCATTGTGGCTTTGGTGTACTGTCCCGAAGTGTCTGTGGCCTTGGCAACCAGCGTGTGACTACCGTCATCCTGCATGAGAGAGTCATAAGTCATGGTGTAGGGGGCCGCAGTAGTCGTTCCCACCAGAGCGCCGTCGAGCAGGAATTCAACCTTTACTACACCCTTGTCATCAACGGCGGTAGCACTGAAGGTAAGTGTTCCCTTATCCCCGCTTTCGCTAACAGTGACTGTAGGCGGAGCATCGGGTCCAGTCCAGGAACTCCCGACATTGATACCGGCGAAAGCGTTCCAGACGGCGACTTCCTCAGGCCCTGAGGCCGGAAACAGATCTCTTACTGCCTGGATACAGGCAATTCGGGCGCCTGCGTAGTTGGTGTCGGGAGTCATGTAATTGGTCAGGGCATGATACCAGATCCTGGCGGCCTTATCGTTGCCAATTCCAGTCATGCCCTGTGGCAAATAGGCTGTAGAGGTTTCGCCGGTTTTGGTAGCGCCCTGACTAAGAAAATAGAAGGCGCGATTCATAGGACCGGAACTGTAATGAACGTTCAGGTTTTGCAGCGTGGGACTCCAGGCATCGGCACTTTTGCCATCCTTACTGGGCTTGTACAAAAAGCGCATTTTGAGTGGATAGGCAGGAGTGGTGATCTGTTCGCCTTGCGTCCAGGTGCCACCAACATCGGGAATAACGCTGCCCTTGCCGTTGGCACCCCGCATATAAAACTCCGCCATGGCGCCCATGATGTCGGAATTAGCTTCGTTTAGTCCGCCGGATTCCTTGTTGTAAATGAGCCCTGCCGACGTCATGCATACACCATGAGAAAATTCGTGGGCTGCGACATCCAGGGAGGTAAGTGTCTGAAGTTTGGTCCCATCGCCATAGGTGATGCACATGCATTGGTCTGAATAAAAGGCATTATCGTAGGCACTGTCGTAATGCACACGCGCATAGGTAGATGTGCCAAGCCCATTGATACCGTTACGTCCAAAGACATTTTTGTACATATCCCAAGTTGCCTGTAAACCGTAAGCCGCGTCCACTGCTGCTGTCTGCCCATTGGCAGAAGTTGTGGGCTCGGGATCTTCCTTGAAGTTGACACCGTCCCCCCAGGTATTGTCGGGATCCGTGTAGATGGTGCCGGTTCCAGAAGTAGAATGATTGAGATTGTAAACTACGTTGCCGCCGCTGACAGGTCTGGTCAAATCTCTCAACTCGAAGCCGCTTGCCACGCTGTTGGTGTTCAGGCTCACTGCTGCACCGTTGTACTGGCTCTTTCCGGTGCCAATAGTAGACGAGGTCATCAAACTATCCCACTTCTCGATGATAGCGCCAGTATGCGCATTCACCAGATAATCTGTATGCCGTGTATCACCGGGATTTTCCAGCTCGGTATGAATGTAGTAGGCCAATTCATAGCCTTTTACCTCGGTGACAAAATCTTCGGCATTCAGCTTGCTTTCGGCAACCAGCGCCTTGCGTGCTAACACACGGTTCGCTTTTTCGGGATAGACCACTAGCTCGACCACGGGCTTGTATGCGAAGTCAAAGCGCGAAGCCAGATCGTTCTTGACGACCGCCAGGACATCGTCTACGGAGAGTTTCGGCTCTATATCGACCTTGATATCCTGCTTGAGAGCGGAAGTGGGCGGAAGTTCTTTCCCATCAGCTTTTGTATGAGTGATCACTTCACCTCCCCAGATGCGAATGCCGTGGTAGAGCTGACGGAACCGAACGTGTGTCTGCCCTCGCGCGTCCTGTGCCAGACTTTGCAGTTGAAAGGCGTGGTTCTCGTCGAGACCCAGTGATTCACGCATTCCAGTAAGTCGCTGCTGAGACTGCAAAGTCAAGTCTGCTGTGGTGGGATTTGCGGCCGCAGAGGGAGATGCAATAAAGAAAGAAACGGCAAGGGTAAGGGCAAAATGGATGTAATTCATAAAGTACTCCTCAAGTGTTAATTCATGTATTGTGAGCAACGGGCAGGCTGGCCAAGTCCATGCAAAAAAGAGCAGAAAAAAACACAGACTTTTTCAGCTCGCGGCTTCTGAAGCACAACTACCTAAAAAATGCGGAATTCAGGATAAATCAAATCTTGCAGTTTTACCGTAACCTAAAGCTCGTAAACTCACTCTGGCTTATCGGCTCTTATCCTAAAAAATCTGTCGGTATGGTCAATAAAATTGCAAGGTAAAGGAAACAAATCATTTATACAATTAGTAGAAATACCTACAAAGTGAAATGATTACTCAACTGCGGCTTTTAGGTTAAATACGTTAATGGTCCGAACAGCGTACCCTCCAGGGATGTTCATTCTTAATGCTCTTTAATGAAGGTGATATCTAATGATTAGCGAAAAACGGCGTAATTCACTTTCCCAGTTACCTGGCCCAAAAGGATTGCCTATTTTAGGTAACCTGTTACAAATAGATTTGCAGAAACTGCATTTGATTCTGGAGGAATGGTCTGATAGCTATGGCGATATATACAAATTCAAGATTGCGAATAAGACCGTTGTGGCGATTAGCGATTCTGCGTTAATACAAAACATCTTGCGTGATCGTCCGGAAACCTATCGCCGGGTAAGTTCCATAGAACGCATATCACGTGAATTAGGAATCCACGGTGTGTTATCCGCTGAAGGGGAGCAATGGCAGCGGCAACGCCATCTAACCATGCAGGCATTTAAACCGGAATATTTACGGCGATTTTTTCCGGACATGCGCAAAATTACTGAACGCTTAAAAAACCGTTGGAGCAAAATCGCAGGTACTGGGCAGTCCATTGATGTACAAAGAGATTGGGTGCGATTTACGGTTGACATTACGACTAATCTTGCTTTTGGCTATGATATTAACCTGCTGGAAGAGGAAGGCGATGATTTCCAACGTCATTTGGAAAAGCTCCTTCCGGTTTTCAATCGTCGGGCAAATGCACCGTTTCCTTATTGGCACTTTTTCAAATTGCCCAGCGATCGAGCCATGGAAAAGTCGTTGGCAGAAATAAAGGAAAAGATACAAGCGTTTGTCCAACAGACACGGCAACGACTTGAGCAACAACCTGAAATTACTGTGCAGCCGGCAAATTTTCTGGAAGCGTTGTTATTAGCTCATGATGAAGCCGGTGCCAGTTTTTCCGCTGAGGAGATTCAGGGCAATATCATCACAATTCTCCTGGCGGGTGAGGATACTACAGCACATACATTAACCTGGCTGTTATATTTGCTAGCCGAACACCCGGAGGTGCAACATAAAATGCAGCAGGAAGCAGACGCAGTGCTGGGTGCCGAAACCACGCCTGCGGACATAAGCACCATTGAGAAATTGAATTATCTTGAAGCCGTGGCTCATGAGACCCTGCGCTTAAAATCCGTAGCGCCGCTTATGTTTATAGAACCGAACAGGGATGTCGAATTAGCCGGGATAACGATCCCCAAAGGAACGTTCCTTATGCTGGTTAACCGCTATGGCGCTTTACAAGAAGAAAATTTCACCGATGCGCACGAATTTAAACCGGAGCGCTGGCTTGAATCGAATCCATCTCCAAGCGCTCATAATCGTAATGCCAGTATACCCTTCGGTGCCGGGCCGCGATTTTGCCCTGGACGTAATCTGGCGTTGCTTGAAATTAAAATGGCGATGGCAATGCTATGCAAGAATTTTTCGATTACCCGTGTTGAAACGGGACATCCCGTTCAAGAGATTTTTTCATTTACCATGATGCCGGACAATCTGATGATCAAATTCGAGGCTAGATGATGAGAGTGTCAAACAACAGCTTTTAGAGATGTAGTGGACCCTCTGTTTCTGAAAGCAGTGGCATAATTGAAAAATTACCCATCTGTAACAGCACAGATTTGATACGATAATCTTAGAAATTAGTCAGCCCGGATGGAGCTTATGGATTTCGGAATGTTCGTGCCATAAACTCCCGCCAGTTAGGCCTGGAGATATACTCTGAACGGTCAGGTTTTCGGTTTTTGCAATTAACTGTAGGGTACGCGGCGCGCGTACTTTTTTATGAATTCTTATAATGATTTCTAAACCTACGCATAGCGTACCTTACCTAAAAAACCAAGTATATGACCGCTTTAAAGTATACATTCATCACCACTAGCGGCAAATGCGCTATCAACGGTTTCATCCAGGCTATTTGATTTTGCCATATTGAGAGAGGACAGCCTGCACATGGTATTTCAAAATCCTCTCTCATGAGGCTTATACATGCTCAATCAATGAGGTGCGGGTAAGCTCCAGATAATCAAAATTTGTTAGCGACGAAACAATCGCAGGCAAATTTTTCACAAATATCCCTTCAAGTTCATTGTTGGATATATTCCCAGTTGAAACCAGCAAAAGCTTATAGGGTCTTCTCGATATCAAAAACGAATTTACGAAATCGGCATCCTTGGTGATGACAGCACACCGCTCAATCTCCGAGGTTTCATTGATTCTGTTATCCGTCGTTCGATTTCCTTCCGCTAAATCCAGGGTATGAGTAGCATCATAGCCATGCTCTCTCAGCAGTAAAACCAAGTGGCGCGGGAGATGTGCATCGACAAGATAATTCATAGTATCAACATTTCAATACGCTTGATCTGAACAACGTGGGATGCAAAATCCAGAGCAGCTAGAATATCTTCTTGTTCAATGTCTTCGTAATCTTTAAGTATGTCTTCAATGCTCATGCCGGAACTCAACCATTCCAGAACGGTTTCAACAGGATAGCGCAAACCTCGAATACAGGGTTTGCCATGGCAAATTTCAGGATCGGAAGTGATACGTTCAGACAGGGATGTTTTCATATTACAGCACTTGTTGAAATTTTTGGAATACACATTACGCTCTCTCTTAATGCAAGTCCATATAACGCAATATGCTCATGCTATTGCGCCATATGCGCATTGCATCGTTGTCAGGATAGACTGACACGCTCCCGCCCTAACATCCCAGACTGGGAGAGCCTATTGATCTCGATGTATCCAAATATTAATCAGGAATATAGTCAAGGACGCAACCGTTAATAACTCTCCTGCAATCATCACAGGAAGTACTGCTTTGGTACCCAGCAAAAATAAGGCAAGCGCCGGAATTAACAGCAATACACCTAGATTGGCAACATAGAACTGGATGCTTGCCAATTTACTTTGTCCCATTACCGGATAGATTTTGTAAACAATGCCATAGAGGGTCAGAGCAAACCAACCGAGCAAATTTAAATGAGCATGAACCGGCATCAGGGAGAAGTTTTCCTGCGCGCCCATCACCATACCCAGAATAACTGAAATTAGTCCATAGATGGCAGCTATAAGTAAGAAGCGGATTGTAATAGACATTTGATTTCCTAGCTGTTTTCGGCAGCGTAAATGGTTGATTGTTTTTACTGTCTTTTATTATGCGTGTGCATTTTGATTTTAAAACAATAGCGGGGTTTAAAAAAGTGACGACTGCTATGATGAGTCGCTAGTAACCCGTATCAAGCTTGCTGATTCCGGCCCATTCGTGCCATATGCTCCAGGATTGCACTCTATTTCATCCACTCTACTTGCTACGATATCACCGAAATAGCTGTTTAAAACTACTCCCGGTAGTTAGTCCGGGAGATGCCCAAGAGCATCGATCATGCGCTTGCCATATGAATTTGATCTTACATATTTAAAGAAAAGTTCAACCTTTAATTGACAATCTAGAGCTTGTGACTGGCTGAAATCGGCCCAGACTGTGTCAAAACGCAGAAAAATAATGCCGTCATTTCACCCCATTCCAGAATCCCGCTTTTATAAAGCGTATTCGTGATAACTTCTGATCGGCCTGCCCAAACTGGGTGAATTCCGAAATTGATTACCCTCAAACCATTTTCTGCCGGCAATACCACTTTGTATGAGATAAAAAGAGGGTTTATGCCTGAGGTATCCCCACAAATTTACCCTCCCTCGAATGAGTCGAAGTAGTCTACT
>CAYVFT010000054.1:0-24749 GCA_964450225.1 uncultured Crenothrix sp.
GTAGACTACTTCGACTCATTCGAGGGAGGGTAAATTTGTGGGGATACCTCAGGCTTAACACCCAATGAAAGAGTTCTCCCGTTTGCGGGCATTGCACTGATTACCCTCTGTATTCTCCAAGTCTCTGTGGCGAACTGCAGTTTTTAGATTTAACTCACCGCTTAAAAATGTCATTCAAATAACCGGAAATATCTAACTAACAATACGAGTTATCAGTATCATTGGACGTTTTTTAGAGCATTCCCGCATATTCTATTTTCAAAATGGTGGCGCGGAAGAATGCTTTATTGGCTCGGCTGATTGTATATAAGCAATTGGGGGTTCAGGAAACGTTAATCAAATTAGCGAATAATCGTTTGGATGAAGCAAAAGCCATAAGAAGTCTACCAAGAAACTTGGCACAAACGGAAATACCGACTGACACAATCCCAAGTATTGTCAATGCAAACCTTTTATGGAATAAATCAATTTTTAATTCAGGATTCAATAATGCCCACTAACAAATTTATTATTAGCAAACCCAAACCATCAATCACTCAAATTCCTGAGCAGGGAATGAAAAAACATGATTTTATTGACGATTTCAAACAATATTATGTCCATTTGTTGGGCAGGGATGAAAACTGCCGATCGCCTTATTATGCGGGTGAAGCATTATCACTGGCGATTCGTGACCGCTTGATGGAGCGCTGGAAGGCCACCCATCAAACCTATAAAAACAACGACTGCAGACGGGGTTTTTATCTGTCTATGGAGTTTCTGATGGGACGCACTTTAAGCAATGCCATGCTTAATCTTGGGATATCCGACACGGTTACTCGGGCCATGTATGATCTTGGCATTGAAATTGAAGAGTTGATCAGTAGTGAGCAGGATGCAGGGTTAGGCAACGGTGGTCTGGGTCGCCTTGCTGCTTGCTTTATAGACAGTTGTGCAACCTTGCAACTACCGGTAATTGGTTATGGCTTGCGTTACGAATATGGCATGTTTACCCAGAATATCGTTAATGGTGAACAGGTTGAAAAACCCGATCATTGGCTTCGTCATGGTAACGTCTGGGAAATTGAGCGGCTGGAATATTCGCATTGCATTAAATTTGGTGGCCACACCGAAATTCAAACAGATGAAAATGGCGAGCAACGGCATTGCTGGATAGCTACCTGCAATGTATTGGCAGTGCCCTTTGATACACCGGTACCCGGCTATCAGAACGGGACTGTTAATTCATTGCGGCTTTGGAAGGCGGTGGCTACCGAGGAGTTCAACCTGGATGAATTTAATGCCGGCGATTATGCTGAAGCAGTCGCGTCAAAAATTACAGCTGAAAATATCACCATGGTGCTCTACCCCAATGATGCCAATGAAAATGGTAAAGAGCTGAGATTACGCCAGCAATATTTTCTGGCTTCTGCCAGTTTGCAGGATGTTATTGCGCACTGGACCAGCATGCACGGCAATAATTTCAGGCGCTTCGCTGAAAAAAGCTGTTTCCAGTTAAACGATACTCATCCGAGCATTGCCATTGCCGAACTGATGCGCCTGCTGATGGATAATCATGGTTTAACGTGGGATGAAGCATGGACTGTCACAAAAAGTACCATGGCTTATACTAACCATACCCTGCTGCCCGAAGCGCTGGAAAAATGGCCGGTTAGTTTAATGAAACGGTTACTGCCACGAGTGATGGAGATTATTTTTGAAATTAATGCCCACTTTTTGGCGGAAGTTTCCATGCACTGGCCCGGAGATAGCGAGCGTTTGCGCAGAATGTCCATTATAGAAGAAGGTGATGAGCAACAGGTAAGAATGGCCCATCTTGCCATAGTGGGCAGTTTTTCGGTGAACGGGGTTGCCCAGTTGCATTCCCAGTTATTGCAACAAGGCTTATTCAGTGATTTTTATGCCTTATGGCCGCATAAATTTAACAATAAAACCAATGGAGTGACGCCACGGCGCTGGTTGGCTGCCTGCAATCCCGAGCTGGCAAGTCTGATTACTGAAACGATAGGCGAAGGATGGATTACTGATTTGTCGCAGTTAAAAAAACTGGAGCCTTACGCTGAGGATTCGAATTTCCGGCAACGCTGGCGTGCCATTAAACAGGCTGCAAAACAGCGACTGATTGACTATAAAAAACACAAACATAAAATGATACTGCATTTGAGTGTTGATGCTTTATTCGACGTGCAGGTTAAACGTATTCATGAATACAAACGTCAATTGTTAAATGTATTACACGTTATTCATCTTTATAACTGCATTAAAAAAGGTGACACTGACAGGGTGGCCAGATGCGTTTTGATCGGCGGCAAAGCGGCACCCGGTTATCGTATGGCAAAAAAAATTATCAAATTCATCAACAATGTTGCCGAAGTGATTAACTCTGACCCTGACACAGATAATAAATTAGCCCTACTGTTTTTGGAGGATTATCGCGTTTCAGCGATGGAAAAAATATGTCCGGGAGCTGATTTGTCTGAACAGATATCCACCGCCGGTAAGGAAGCTTCGGGTACCGGTAACATGAAGCTGATGATGAACGGCGCGATCACTATTGGCACTCTGGATGGTGCCAACATTGAAATTCGCGAGGAAGTGGGCGACGAAAACTTTTTCCTGTTTGGTTTGACGGAAGAAGAAATTGAAGCAAGGCGAGGTCACTATGACCCGCTTGCCATTATCGACCAGGATGAAGACCTGCAGCAGGTCATGCATCTCCTGGAGTCCGGCCATTTTAATCAATTTGAACCAGGCATATTTGATGACCTGATCAACTCCATAAAAAGCCCCCATGACCCCTGGATGACGATTGCCGATTTTCGCAGTTTTGCAGATGCCCAAAAGCGCGTTGAAGATGCCTTCCAAGATAAAGATCATTGGACCAGAATGAGCATTCTAAATTGTGCGAACAGCGGCAAATTCTCTACTGACAGGACGATTAGCGAATACAACCGGGATATCTGGAAATTAAAACCGCAACCGGTAAAGCATAAATAATCCCTCAATGACTAATAATGCCTGCTACACCCGCAATAAATACGAGTGTAGCAGAGCCTTTATTATTGTCTCAGGTCTTTAACAATACGCAGGACTTCATTATCATCGGGGATTGTTTCGATGCTGAAACCCAACTTGGTAACAAACGATAACATGGGCTTGTTAATAGCCAGCACTTCACCTTCAAAGAATGACATGCCTTTGGCTTTGGCCGTCTGCATCAGGGCCTTCATGAGTCTGGAACCTATGCCCAAACAATGGCAATCATCTGCTACCACCAGCGCAAATTCAACTGAATTACCATCGGGGTTCATCAGGTAACGGCCAACCCCCAGTTCACTATGCATGTTTGCATCTTCAGTCACCGCAACAAACGCCATTTCACGGTCATAATCGATCTGTGTGAAGCGGACTATCATTTCCGGTGTTAATTCCTGTAACGCCTGCATAAACCGGAAATATTTCGTGCGTTCGGACAAGCGACCGTGAAAATTCTTTTCCAAAACCGCATCTTCGGGACGTATCGGGCGGATTGTGATATTAACGCCGTTAGTCAATTGATAATGCTGGATTAACTCATGCGGATAAGGATGAATCGCCATGTGCGAATAGCGAGTGAGTTGATGCGATGTTTGCGCTTTAATGCGGGCATCAACGGCCATTACGCCATGTTCATCGACGATCAGCGGATTAATATCCAGTTCTAATATTTCCGGCAATTCACTGACCATGGTTGATACATTCAATAGTACATCAATCAGGGCTTGTTTATTCGCGGGCGGTAATTGGCGGAATGCCTCCAGATATCTAGCGGCCTTGGTTTTGGCTATCATTTGCTCAACCATATAGGCGTTAAGCGGAGGTATGGCAACGGCATTATCCTGCAAGATTTCGACCATAGTGCCACCCAAACCAAAACTGATGGCGGGACCAAACACAGGGTCTCTGACGACACCTATCATCAGCTCACGGCCGCTGGGGCTTCGGAACATGGGTTCAACAGTCATGCCTACTTCGGTTATTTCAGGGTGTAATTCTTTAATGGCGGCTTCCATTTCCGCATAGTTACGGGAAATACCCTGAACACTGGTGATGTTGAGCCTGACACCGCCGATATCGGATTTATGACTGAATTCAGCCATATTAACCTTTAAAACCACCGGAAACCGCAATGTTTCAGCGGCAATCATGGCATCTTTTGCACTGGACACTTTGATGGTTTGCGTGACCGGAATATGGAAGGCGGCAAGTATGGCTTTGGCTTCCTGAGCCGTCAAAACCTGGCGTCCTTCTGAAAGTACGCGCTCAATAATTAAACGGGAACCGTCAACATCGGGTTTTGCCAGTTCATCGGAAGGAGAGGGGATTTGTTTTAACAGGATCTGATTCTCGGCATAGTTTGCCACAAATGAAAACGCATCTACAGCGGCTTCAGGAGTACCAAAGTGGGCTACTTTGCTGTTGGCAAAAAGATTTCGACCTTCCTGGACCCTTGCGCCACCTGTCCATGAAGCTAACACCGGCTTTTTGCTGGCTTTGGCGCCCTCAATAATACATTCAGCAACCTGTGTTGGATTGGTCATCGCCTGTGGCGTCAAAATGACCAATACACCATCTATGTTTTTATCTTTAAGGCAAATCTCCAAAGCTTTCTGGTAACGTTCAGAGGTGGCATCGCCCAGAATATCGATAGGATTGGCATGAGACCAGTGTACCGGTAAGACCTCGTCCAGCGCAGCTATGCTGGCAGCGCTTAGTTCGGCAATTTGTATGCCGACATCTTCGGCGCGGTCGGTACTCATAACACCGGGGCCACCGGCATTGGTAATAATGGCCAGACGGTCTTTTTTAACCACATAATTGTTTGCCAAAACGCGGGCGGCAGAAAACAATTCATTGATACTGTAGGCTCTAACCACACCGGCTCTCGCAATGGCGGCATCAAAGACATTGTCGCCGCCAACCATAGCGCCCGTATGAGACATGGCGGCTTTGCACCCCGCTTCATGACGGCCGGATTTAATCAGGATAACCGGTTTTAAACGAGCGGCTGCTTTAAGACCACTCAAGAAGCGGCGCGCATCGCGTATGCCTTCTACATACATCAGGATACCAGTAGTTTTACTGTCGGTTGCCAGATAATCCAGCACTTCACCAAAATCAATGTCGGCCGCGCCGCCCATCGATACGACCGTTGAAAAACCGATATCCTGCACTTTAGCCCAGTCTAAAATTGCCGTACAAACCGCGCCTGATTGTGATAAAAGTGCCAGATTACCGTCTTTAACTGTACCATCTCCAAATGTCGCATTAAGTTGTCCGCTTGGACGAATAACGCCCAGACAGTTCGGGCCAATAATACGGATACTGTAGCGATGAGCAATATCCAGTACTTCTTGCTGCAATCGTTTTCCTTCTGATCCCAGTTCACCAAAGCCGGCAGTAATAATAATGACAGAGGTAACGCCTTTTTCACCACATTGACGAACAATCGCCGGAACAGTGGGTGCAGGCGTGGCAATGACCACCAAATCCAGCTCTTCTGGAACAGAATTCAAGTCAGGATAGGCTTTTAAACCTAACAACTGGTCTCGTTTGTTATTTACAGGATAAAGGCCGCCCATAAAACCAGCTTCCTGCATATTAAGCAATAGTCGATACCCCACGCTGTTTTCGCGTTCTGATGCACCAACAATGGCAACTGATTTAGGGGTGAAAAAACGGTTTAAATAATGAGGTCCCATTGATACTCCGTAGAAAGAAAAAAATAGCTAAAGTGTTTTGTAATACAAAAGCACTGCCCATAGTTTGAGCATTCGTATAGATGCGAATTAAACTGCAACGCTCACGCGATCTCTTGATTAGCAGGTTAGAAAAAATACAACATGACTCAATTTTATAGTCCATTGTCTTTCGAGGCTGAGGGTTAAGTTTTTTATACCCGATAGTCTGAAAATTACTGACTACACTTTTTTGTGACAATTTGATTATCCCTTTAAGGATTCTGGATAGTGTGGGGGTATATAGCTTTAATACTATGCGGTTTTTATATCTATGATACCAGGACGTAAATCAATACTGATGACAGTTTCGTGATGACGACGGTTGTGCCTTGATCCGTATCGATTTTTATTGCGATGCAAAATGTTTGCTCGCAGGCCTACTTATGAAAATGCTCAGCCGGACATTTACCCTGTCTTAAACTGATAATCGGCCAGCCAGCGGTTCTGGCAAATTCAGTCAGTTTTTCATCGGGATCAACTGCAACAGGATTATCCACCAGTTTAAGTAACGGCAGATCGTTATGCGAATCGCTATAAAACCAGCTGCCCTGCATGGTTTCGGTTGAGTTTCTTAACCATTCTTCCAGTAATTTCACTTTGCCTTCCTGAAAACAAGGAATGCCATTAAAACCACCGGTATACCTACCCGCTACAAATTCAGGCGTGGTTGCCAGTAAATTTTCTATGCCAAACAGTTTTACGATTGGTTCGGTAACAAAGCGGTTGGTAGCGGTAATCACGAGTAAAGTATCGCCCCGATCCCTATGTTTGGCTATCAGTTGCTGAGCTGGCGTTAACAAAATAGGTACAATAACGTCTTGTACAAATTGCGCACGCCATTGGTACAGTTGTTCAGGATCGTTATTGGCCAAGGGTTGCAGGGAAAAGCGCAGAAATTCAACAATATCCAGCGTACCTTGTTTGTAATCTTCATAAAACCTGGTGTTGGCGCTTTCATAGAGATCTTTATCGACAATGCCCTGATCGACAAGAAATTGTCCCCACAAGTAATCGCTGTCATCGGCTATCAGGGTATTATCTAAATCGAATATCGCTAAACTCACGTTAAACCTGTTTGAAGTAATTAAAAGGACTATGTACTCTGGTATCCAGAGTTTTTTTATGGAACAATGGAGCCATTATAAACAACCCGACCTACTCTTGTAACTTTACCAGTTAGCAAGATAGAGATATAGGGCGGGTAAAAGACACAGGTTTTAACATGATAGACTCTAAAGGATACCGGCCCAATGTCGGGATCATCCTTTGCAATGACGAGAGTCGCGTGTTTTGGGCAAAACGGATGGGCGTGGACGCATGGCAGTTCCCGCAAGGCGGAATAAATGACGACGAAGACCCTGAAACAGCGATGTATCGAGAATTGTGGGAAGAAACAGGGCTGCAACAGCAGCATGTACAGGTGCTTGGGCGTACTCGCTATTGGTTAAGGTATCAGTTGCCGGAGCGTTATATCCGCAAGAACTCCATGCCTTTATGTATAGGGCAAAAGCAAATCTGGTATATGTTGCGGCTGATAACACAGGATTCCAATGTGCGTTTTGACCATTGCGCGAAACCGGAATTTGATAGCTGGCGCTGGGTTGATTACTGGGAGCCGCTTAATGATGTCGTGTATTTCAAGCGCAAGGTTTATCAAAAAGCGATGACTGAGTTAGGTGCTATTCTGGGTTTTGATTCAGTACCTGTTAATGCGGCTGGTTGTTTGGCAAAAGTAAAGCGAAATCTCAAGGCGAAAGGTCCGGGGTCAAAATAGTTTACAATTTGAATATCAATAACCCGGCGTATCTGTTTGTCAGCCACTTAACTTTCCCGGTAGCAGGAAAAGCTTATATTTAATCTGGCAAACAGGTTTGCCCACAAAGCTGAAACAGGGGTGCAGTCGTGTTTCGGCCAGCTCCGTCCGAAAAAGGTATTCATTGCATACCTTGATTATTCTGAACACATCTATAGCCAATTCTTCTTCTTAAAATATCTCAGTAAAAACATCGATACGCCAATAAAAATTAGCCACAATACAGGGTAGCTCCATCGCCATTTTAATTCCGGCATATACTCGAAGTTCATACCATAAACGCCGGCGATAAAAGTTAATGGAATAAATATTGAGGCAAATACCGTAAGAACCTTCATGGTTTCATTCATTTTGTTACTGACGCTGGATAAGTAAATATCCAGCATGCCGGCTATTAAATCCCGGTAGGATTCTAACGCTTCAATAACGCGTATGGCATGATCATAAATATCACCGAAGTAACGTCTGGTCTTTTCATTGAGTAAAGGCGACTCACTGCGTTGAATGGCCGCAAGCAATTCGCGCAAAGGGGATACCGATCTGCGTAAAAAGATTAATTCACGCTTGATTTTCTGGATTATGGACAGTGTTTGTGATGATGGATCGGATAGCAATTTATCCTCAACTGATTCAATCAGTTCATCGAAGGTATCCTGTAAGGCAAAATACTCATCGACAACGGTATCCATAATAATATATGCGAGATAATCGGCGCCCAGATTTCTGATTTGACTCTTATCGTTATCAAGTCGATTCAGGATGGGATCAAATAGCACATCAGGTTTTTCCATGAAGGTAAAAACAAAGTTGTTTAATATCAATAAGCTGATTTGTTCGTATTCGATATTAAAGTCTTCGTTCCCCAAGGAAATTGCTTTAAGAACAATATACAAATAATCATTAAATTCCTCGAATTTAGGCCGTTGATGGGTGTTAAGAATGTCTTCCAGCACCAGTGCGTGTATATCAAAGTGGTGCCCTATGGCATCAATAATGGATACGTTCTTTAATCCGTCAACAATCACCCAGGTTATGGTATCGGTCGTTTTGTAGGGCAGAAGTTCTTCAATGGATTTGACAGTGTGTTTTTTCAGGATAAATTTATTGTAATTTATCACAGAGATTTTATGCTCGTGTGTATGCACTTCGCCAACATGAACTAGCGATCCGGGCGGTAAACCGGATTTTTCAGAAGCGGAACTGAGTGATTCAGACATGGGTTATCCTTGGATTAGTTTAGTTTGTGCTGGGTGAATAGCTGCTTTCTAGATTTACAGGATATATTGTTTGGACATAGCCCCCGCCTGTTCTTTTACCAGTTTAGGCACAAGGTAGCCGGGTAGGATGGCCTGAACCTTTTTGATAAGGGCTACTGCTGCTGTTTCAGATACTTCAAAATGTCCTGTCCCTGTGGCCTTGTCCAGTAAGTGCAGATAATAAGGGATGATGCCGTGACGGAAAAGTTGTTCGCTTAATTCACATAGAGCCGCTACGTTGTCATTAACCCCTTTCAATAATACCGACTGATTAAATAATGTAATGCCGTTATTCCTGAGCAGTGTGCAGGCAGCAATGACGCGGGGATTTATTTCATTAGCATGGTTGCAGTGGACAACGATCACAATTTGTTTTGAGCTTTGAGCCAAGGCGTTAATGAGTTCATCGGTCATTCGGGCCGGTAGAACGATAGGTAAGCGGGTGTGTATTCTGATGCGTTTTAAATGTTTGATAGCGCTTAATTGCTGAAAGAGTTTTGCTAATCTTGCATCGCTAAGCAGTAACGGATCACCGCCGCTTAAAATAACTTCCGAGATGCCTGGATTTTCCAGAATATATTGAATACCGGCGTTTTCATTTTGTTTGCCAAGTTGAAGATCTGAATAGGGAAAGTTGCGGCGGAAACAATACCTGCAATTAATGGCGCAACTGCCGGTATTGATAAACAAAACCCGGCCATGATATTTGTGCAAAACGCCAGTTTGAGCTGCAGAGGGGAGATCACCAACCGGGTCATTGCTAAAGCCTGGGTAAGCGAACAGTTCAGCCTTAATCGGCAATACTTGCCGTAATAAAGGATCCTGCGGATTGCCTTTTTGCATGCCGGCGGCAAAGCTTAAAGGTACACGTAATGGAAAGTTCTCGGTAGCAGCAACTGAAGCAGGCAGGTCATCAAGAGACAAGTGCAGATAATGGCATAAGTCTTCAATATCGTTAAAGGCTTCAGCGAGTTGTTGTTGCCAGTTTTTAGTAAAGTGCAGGGTTTCGCTAAGTTGTTCTGGCATGAAAGTGGTTATTTAAAGTTTCTATCGATAGTTGCCTCCATTATAATGGTTTAGTTTTATATTGTTTGTCATCTTGAGGATAAAATGGCCAGTTACAGTACCAATGAATTTAAAGCCGGGTTAAAAGTTATGTTGGATAATGACCCCTGTGCAATTATCGAAAATGAATTTGTAAAACCGGGTAAAGGTCAGGCCTTTAATCGGGTTAAAATCAGGAATCTTAAAACAGGCAGGGTGATAGAGAGAACTTTTAAGTCGGGTGACTCTCTTGAAGGAGCTGACGTAGTTGATGTTGCGATGCAGTATCTCTATAACGACGGTGAATTCAGACACTTCATGGTGCCGGATACGTTTGAGCAGTATCAGTGTGATGAAAAAGCTGTCGGTGATGCAAGTAAATGGCTTAAAGACCAGGATTCTTGTACCGTCACTTTATGGAATGACGCTCCCTTGTCTGTGTCACCAGCCAATTTTGTTGAATTGGCTATTGTTGAAACTGATCCGGGTGTGCGAGGGGATACTTCTGGGGGCGGTGGTAAACCGGCTACTCTGGAGACTGGTGCGGTGGTTAGAGTGCCGTTGTTCGTGCAACAGGGTGAAGTCATTAAGGTTGACACTCGTACCGGCGAATATATCTCGCGCGTAAAAGAATAGTAATGGATGATTGGCAGCCAACATGCTCTATAGAGTTATTGCGATTAAGAGCGCAAATATTAGATGACATAAGACGTTTTTTTTCGACAAGAGCTGTTCTTGAAGTAGAAACACCGGTGCTGAGTTATAGCAGCGGAACAGATCCGCAGCTGGATTTTTTTACGACAGATTATTGTTCGCCGCCCCTACAGCATACCTTGTTTCTGCAAACATCGCCTGAGTTTGCCATGAAACGGCTGCTGGCTGCTGGTAGCGGATCCATTTACCAAATATGTAAAGCATTCAGGAATGGTGAATCAGGACGTTTTCACAATCCTGAATTTACCCTGTTGGAGTGGTATCGGGTTGGCTTCACATTGCCTCAGTTAATGGATGAAATTGCCGAATTGATGGCGGTTTTGTTTAATGGTCACAGGGCTTTAAAACCGACACAACGGTTTAGTTATCAAGAGATATTTAAATGTTATACAGGATTGAATCCTTTGCAATTTTCCTATCAGGATTACTGCGCTTACGCACTGGAAAATCAATTATCTGACGCCGTGAGTATTTGCGGATATGATCACGCCTTATGGCTGGATTTTATTTTCAGTCATAAGGTTCAGCCAAGATTGGGTGAAAACTCGGTGTGCATGGTTCATGGTTATCCTGTCTGTCAGTCGTCCTTAGCACGCATCAATGAATACAATTCTCAAATCACTGATCGTGTCGAAGTCTTTCTAAATGGTATTGAATTGGGTAATGGCTATTATGAATTGACCGATGCGAAAGAGCAGGAAAGGCGATTTGATCAAGAAATTGCCATCAGGCAACAAAGAAAATACCCTGTTACTGTTAAGAATAAGCATCTTGTTGCGGCACTGGAAGCAGGACTTCCGGAATGTTCGGGCATAGCCATAGGTTTGGATCGTTTGCTGATGCTTTTGGCAAACAGTGCAACGATTAACGATGTGCTTAATTTTCCTCTATACAGGGCTTAAGCTGGTTCAATATTTACTGTGTTATAATTCCGAGATTTTCAATTATTTAGACCTTAAATGTTTTATTTTTAGCCACCTACATGAAATCAAATATTTTTTCTTGCTTGTTATTGCTGGGATTGCTTGTGTCGCATGGGGTTAAAGGTGACGAAGAATTCATTGTTAAGGATATTCAGGTTAAAGGTCTGCAGCGTATCTCTGTAGGTACTGTTTATAACTATCTTCCGGTTAATGTAGGTGAAAAATTTTCCTTGGATAATGTTTCGCCCGCCATCAAAGCTTTATTTAAAACCGGTTTTTTTCAAGATGTGTCATTGGAAAGAGAAGGTTCAACGTTAATTGTTAATGTCGTGGAACGCCCATCCATAGCAAAAATCATTTTTGAAGGTAATAAAGATCTCAGTAAAGAAGACTTGACAAAAGCATTGGATAAAATTGGTTTGTCCGAAGGAAAGATATTCGATCGCCAAGTACTGGACAAAGTGGAACAGGAATTAACTCGCCAATACCTGAGTCATGGTAAATACGGCTTAAAGATTAAAACAGATGTGTCTACACTGACTCGCAATCGAGTTGGTATTCATATTAAAATTTCAGAAGGCAGAGTTACCAAGATCAAGCAAATTAATATTGTTGGTAATAATGCTTTTGATGATAAAACACTGTTGGATAAGTTTGAATTAAATACATCCAACTTGTTGTCTTTCTACAGTAAAGATGACCAGTATTCAAAGCAAAAATTATCCGCAGACCTGGAGACGCTGAGATCTTATTATCTCGATCGGGGCTATATAAATTTTTCAGTTGAGTCAACTCAAGTAGCTATTACGCCCGATAAAAAAGATATTTATGTCACTATCAATGTTAAAGAAGGCGATATTTACAGGCTATCTAAAGTTAAGCTGGCAGGTAATCTGGTGGTGCCTCCAGACGAACTGATTAAACTGGTCAGCGTGGGGCCGGGGGAAATATTTTCCAGAAAAAATGCAACTGAAACTTCAAAAGCCATCCAGGATCGATTGGGCGACGAAGGCTATGCTTTTGCAAACGTTAACATGGTGCCTGAAATCAACGAAGCTCAAAAAACCGTTGACATGGCCTTTTTTATTGATCCGGGCAAGCGTGTTTATGTTCATCGCATTAATGTGAGCGGCAATACTAAAACTCGTGATGAGGTAATACGCCGTGAAATGCGCCAAATGGAAGCCAGTTGGGCTTCAAGCTCAAAAATTGAACGTTCAAAAACCCGCCTTGAACGCTTGGGCTATTTTGAGACTGTAAATGTTGAAACGCCACCAGTTGTCGGCACTGCTGATCAGATAGATGCCAATTTTACGGTGGTAGAAAAAGCTTCTGGTAATTTGTCGGCGGGTATAGGCTTTTCTCAGGTTCAAGGCATAGTATTAAATGCCAACATTTCTCAGGATAACGTTTTTGGTTCGGGCAAGCGAGTAAACCTTGCTTTTAATAACAGTGACTACACAACGAATTATCAATTTGGCTTTTTTAATCCTTATTTCACGGTGGATGGCATTAGTCAGGGATATAACATTGGCTATGCAAAGCGAAATGCCGGCGCGGTAAACATTGCCAATTATTCTACTGATGTATTCAATACCGGTATCAATTTCGGCATCCCCTTAAATGAATTCGACCAGATACGTTTTGATACTGATGTAAAGCATACTACCTTAAAGACTAATGATTGTTACGATAATGATAGTTACGATTATTATGCTTATTTTCAGCAAAATATTATTGGTAATTGTAATTATACATCCAGAGAAATTCGGCAGTTTAAGAGAGAAGAAGGCACGAAGTTTTGGACTTTTGGTCAAGCTGTGAGCTGGTCTCACGACACCCTTAATCGTGCATTATTCCCCAATAAAGGCGGTCAGCAGCGCTTGTCTGGATTGATTATGATACCCGGTAGTGATTTGGAGTATTATAAAGTCGGTTACCGGCATCAGCATTATTTCCCCTTGGCTAAGGACTTTACTTTCAAGCTGAATGGCGAAATCGCCTATGGGGGTAGTTATGGAAATACTCATGGCCTACCTTTCTTTGAAAATTATTTTATGGGTGGTACGGGTTCGGTACGCGGCTTTAAAAATAATACCCTCGGTCCGAGGGACTCCAAAGGCAACCCTATCGGTGGCGCCAGCAAAATTATTGTTAATGCCGAGTTGTTTTTTCCTGTGCCCTTTCTGCCCGAAACGAAGTCAGTCAGGTTGGGAACCTTTATTGACGCCGGCGCACTTAATGATGACCTCTCAATAGATCATATGAAATATTCTGCGGGCATTTCCGGGGAATGGTTATCGCCCTTCGGTGCTTTATCGGTTAGTGCAGCATACCCTATAAATGCTGGAACATTTCATTATACTGGCCCTACTGGTTTCATCCAGTCTGGAGAAGATCAAACACAGTACTTTCAATTCAATTTTGGCCAAAATTTCTGAGAAGATGTTTTGGTTTAATGAGCTTATCCCCGTATAATTTTACAATTTACTTTTATTTAACAATAACCGGAGATCGATTTAACAATGAAAACGAAAATTGCTTTGTTTTTAGGCCTGATGTTTGTTGCAAATGTAAGTTTTGCCGACTTAAAAATTGGCTTTGTCAATATACCCTCTGTTCTTGAAAAAGCGCCCCAAGCTGAAAAAGCTAAAAAACGTTTGGAACAAAAGTTTTCACCTCGAGATAAGCAATTGGTTGCTCAACAAAAGGAAATTCAAAGCATGGAAGAAAGAATGACCCGAGATGCTTCGGTGATGAGCGATTCTGAGAAGGCCAACCTTGAAAAGGATATTTTAAATAAGAAAAGGGATGCAAAAAGATCTCAGCAGGAATTTAGTGAAGACTTTAATGCTAGCCGCAATGAAGAATTGGGTAAATTGCAACGTCGTATTGTTGAAGCAGTTCGAGACATAGCTAAACAAGATGAGTATGATTTATTGCTTACTGATGGTGTTATTTATGCTAAACCCGAGTTTGATATTACGGCTCAGGTTCAGAAAAAACTTTCGACAATGCCTGAGTAATTAACGTTCTAAATTTTTACAGCGCATTACTAACCTTAAAATATAAAGCACTCTAAATCATGTCTATTATTCTAGATATTTTGCAAATCCAGGCATTCTTGCCCCATCGATACCCCTTTCTATTAATTGACAAGGTGATTGAGTGCGAGCCTGGAGTTAGGCTGTTGGGAGTGAAAAACGTCACTTATAACGAACCCTTTTTTCAAGGTCATTTCCCGCAAAAACCGATTATGCCGGGTGTCTTGATTTTGGAGGCTCTGGCTCAATCGACTGGTCTATTGGCCTCCGAAACGGCCGGGGACGAATTGGCAGGTATGATCTATTATTTGGTGGGCATTGATAAAGCCAAGTTTAAAAGGCCTGTTGTGCCGGGAGATCAATTGATGTTGGAAGCAAAGTTTATTAAAAGTAAACGTAATATCTGGGCATTTGAATGCCGTGCAGAAGTTGACGGTGAATTTGTTGCAAGTGCTGAAATCAGATGTGCAGCGGTGGTAGATTAATTTTGATCGATCCAACAGCCATAATTGATATTCATGCTGAATTGGCTGATGATGTGACCGTTGGCGCTTTTTCGGTAATTGGTGCTGATGTAAAAATTGATGCCGGTACAGTTATAGGCCCTCATGCTGTTATTAAGGGACCTACTTCCATTGGGAAAAAAAATCGCATCTATCAATTCACTTCAATCGGCGAAGACCCTCAAGACAAAAAGTATGCGTCTGAGGTTACACGACTCGAAATTGGTGATAGAAATACCATTCGAGAATTTACCTCTATGCATAGAGGAACCCAGCAAGATAATAGTGTTACTCAGATAGGCAATGATAATCTGTTTATGGCTTACACCCATGTAGCCCATGATTGCATTATTGGCGATCATGTGATCATGGCAAATGGAGCATCATTAGCTGGACATGTTCATCTTAATAGTCATGCAATTCTGGGCGGCTTTACATTGGTGCATCAGTTTACGCAAATAGGTCAATACAGCTTTGCAGCAATGGGCAGCGCAATTACCCAGGATATTCCACCTTACATCATGGTCGGTGGTAAGCCGACAAGACCCCATGGTATAAATTCAGTCGGGATGGAGCGTAATGGCATATCTGCCGAAGATATCAGATTAATTAGGAATGCGTATAAAATAATCTATAAAATGAATTTACGATTGGAAGATGCCATTGAGCAAATGGAGGATATGGCACGTGATAGTAAACAATTATCTGATATGATTGGCTTTTTGCGTAATGTACGCAGGGGTATATTACGCTAGGTTCCCCCATCTTTGGCGCTATGAGTAAGATTGATTAAGAGGTACAAGGCACTTTTATACCTTAAATCGTCTCAATAGGTGATGTTGTTATGGATGATCACTATTTAATGAAAACCACACAAAATTGCCTGGTTGCCGGTGTTGATGAAGCCGGTCGCGGACCGCTTGCTGGTCCGGTGTTGGCGGCAGCCGTTATCCTGGATCCACTGAGGCCGGTTGATGGTTTGGCCGATTCTAAAATACTCAGCGAGCGTAAGAGGGACAGTCTTTCTGAAATTATTAAGGCAGTCGCTATAAGTTGGTCTGTGGGCGTCGCTAGTATTGAAGAGATCGATGAATTCAATATTCTTCAGGCAACATTACTTGCCATGCAGCGAGCCGTGAATGGATTAGCAATTCAACCTGATGAGATTTTAATTGACGGTAACTGTCTTCCTGACTTATTAATTCCTGCTCAGGCCATAGTAAAAGGTGACAGTAAAGTGAAAGTCATCGGTGCTGCTTCTATATTGGCAAAAGTTGAGCGGGATAAAATCATGGTTGACTATCACAAAAAATATCCCGATTTTTCGTTTCATCGGCATAAAGGTTATGGTACTCCGCAGCATTTGGCCGAGATTGAACGTTTCGGTTTTTTACCAATACACAGAAAATCATTTAATCCTGTAAAAACAATGCTTTTTCAAAAAAAGCAAAATGGACTTACTTTTTGCTAATATCGTCAACTCTACCCAGGGCACTCGAAATTATTATCGGGGGTTAATTTTGAAAAGAGTTTGAATTGAGTATTCATAACTTCAGTGAAACTTAGAATACTCATAATAAATAATGCTGTGATTATAAATAGATTCCTTATTTAACAGTTTCTTTAGGACCTTGTACATCTGCCGGATCACCTTCGTAGGGAGTGGCGTAGCTGCATTCTTTTTGTGGACAGACTTTTTCAACTCCACGTCTTTTTGTCTCTTTAATCGTCAAAATTGGCCAATCACATTCTGGGCAACTTTCTTTAATTGGAGCATTCCAGAGTGCATAATTACATTTTGGATAACCTGAACAGGAATAAAATATTTTACCATTGCGTGATTTACGCTTAAGGATGGTGCCCTTTTTACATTGCGGACATTCAACGCCGGTATCCGCCGGCTGTTCTAAAGGCTCGATATGACGACATTTTGGATAAGCACTACAACCGATGAATTTACCATAGCGACCTGTTTTGAAAACTAATGGAGATTCGCATTGAGGACAGGTTCGACCATCCACAACTTCGGGTTCATCGGAAGTGCTGCTGTCATCATTCAAATTTCGAGTATAAGAGCACTCAGGATAATTGGTGCAGCCTATGAATCGACCATTTCTCCCAAGACGGATTGATAGCGGGCTGCCACATTCAGGACATTTTTCATCGATCGCTTCCTGAGTAACATCTTTACGCTGGACGCTTGCATCTTTTTCATGAACCATTGAGTTGAATGGCTTCCAGAATTCGTGCATTAAAGGAATCCAGTCTTTTTCACCTCGGGAAACTGCATCCAGTTCATCTTCCAAATTTGCGGTAAAATCATAATCGACGTATTTGGTAAAGTGTTCAGTTAGAAATTTATTTACGATTCTGCCGACATCGGTAGGGTAAAAGCGTTTGTTGTCGAGGGTGACATAGTCACGGTTTTGCAGGGTCGAAATAATCGATGCATAAGTCGAAGGTCGCCCAATACCGTGTTCTTCAAGAGATTTTACCAGACTGGCTTCGCCGTAACGTGGAGGTGGCTCGGTAAAATGCTGACCTGCAAATATGTCATTGAGACGCACTGGACGCCCTTCTTCCAGTGGCGGCAAAAAACTTTCCTTATCATCACTTTCCTTGCTATCATCTTTTCCTTCCAGGTAAACAGCCATAAATCCAGGTGTGGCTATGGTAGAACCTGTTGCCCGGAATATGTGTTTGCCATCTTCGCAGGTTAGATCAACGGCGACCATGTTAAGGGTAGCATGGATCATCTGGCAGGCTATGGTGCGCTTCCAGATTAAATCATACAATTTGTATTGCTCAGCACTCAGGTAGTTTTTTATCTGGTTAGGCAAATGTCTCGGGTAAGTTGGGCGAATCGCTTCATGTGCTTCCTGAGCATTTTTTGATTTGGTTTTAAATAGCCTGGGTTCTTTGGGTACATTTTTAGTGCCGTAGTTTTCTGCAATCAGTGCGCGTATTTCCTCTACGGCTTCTACTGACAAGTTAACCGAATCTGTACGCATGTACGTGATCAGCCCAGCTGTTTCGCCGGCTATATCAATACCTTCATACAATTGTTGGGCAACTATCATGGTGCGTTTGGTAGTAAAACCCAATTTACGTGAAGCTTCCTGCTGTAATGTCGAAGTTATAAATGGCGGAGCAGGGTTGCGTTTCTGCTGCTTCTTTTCCAGTTTGGTAACCAGTAATTGACCATCCGCTGCGGCTAATAAAGTTTGTTTGGTCTTTTCTGCCTGTGCTTCATTGGTAATGCTGAATTGACTCAGTTTTTCGCTATCAAAATGTGTCAACTTAGCTTTAAAGGCTTGTTCATGGGCTGTCAAAGCAGCATCAATTGTCCAGTATTCACGCGTTTTAAAGGCTTCAATTTCCTGTTCGCGCTCAACTATCATACGTAATGCAGGACTTTGCACACGGCCTGCTGACAGGCCTCTGCGAATTTTTTTCCATAGTAAGGGCGAAAGATTAAAACCTACCAGATAATCCAGGGCGCGTCTCGCCTGCTGGGCATTGATTAAATTGGTGGCCAATTGCTCGGGGTTGGCAATCGCTTCAGTGACCGCTTTCTTGGTTATTTCATGAAAAACTATCCGATGTACCGGCTTGTTTTTAAGCAATTTTTTATCATTCAGTAGTTCATATAAATGCCAGGAAATGGCTTCGCCTTCCCTATCAGGGTCAGTTGCCAGGTATAAAGTATCTGCTGATTTAAGTGCTTTGCTGATAGCCTGAACATGACGTTGATTTCGGTCAATGATTTCATATTTCATGGCAAAGTCATTATTCGGATCGACAGCTCCTTCTTTAGGAATGAGGTCGCGGACGTGTCCATAAGAAGCTAAAACCTGAAAATCTTTACCTAAATACTTTTCTATGGTTTTTGCTTTTGCAGGTGATTCTACAATGACAAGATGTTTACTCATTTAAGGTTTAAGGTTCAAAGTGCAAGGTGAAAGGTTCAAGAGGTGAAATGTTCGTTTCTACTAGTCTTGAACTTTTCACCTTTTCCCTTGAGCCGTTAGTGTAAATAAGAGGGGACGAGATTATAGACAATATCTTCCATCCTGGAAAAAGCAATTTCCTCATCAGGCTGACTAAGCAAGACCATCAAGACTATCCATTTCAGCTTTTCCATTGATATTTCTTCATTTTCGAGTGCCATTGCCCGATCAATTACAATTTCCCGATTGGATGAATTTAAAATGCCGTTTTGTTCAAGAAACATAATAAGATTGCGGCACTCAAGGTCAAGTTTTTCTGTTTCTCGGGCACAGAAAATGCGAAATGCGGGAGCAACGGTAGGCTTTATGGCTCGCTGCATGCTAAGTGAGTCTAGCCAGTCGAACGCTTTGTTAACCTCGCAGGATTCGAAGCCTGCTTCCAGTAATTCTGTTCTGATGACATCGCTATCAGGAAGCATTTCAATTTCGTCTTCCATATAGTTTTCAAATAAATACATCAGGACATCAAAAATATTTTCTTTCATAGTGTGTTTGCTGGTTATTTTATTCGGACATAGCAACCGCCAGCGGTTGCTTCTAGGTAACCTTGTAGTTCCAGAATCAGTAGCATTGAGGAAATAACTTCAACGGATTCGCCGGTATTTTCAACCAGATTATCAATAGAAGTTGGGCTAAACATGACACGATTCAATAATGTTTGTTGTTCCAGGTCAAGTATTGATTGCATAGGAAACGATAGTAATTTCTCATCTTGTTGATAATATTGATTTAATTCTTCAAGAATATCCTGCGTAGTTTCGACAAGTTTTGCGCCTTCACGGATTAAAGCATTGCAACCACGTGCCAGAGGATTATGAATGGAGCCAGGGATAGCAAAAACTTCACGGTTTTGTTCTAAAGCCATTCGAGCTGAAATTAATGAGCCGCTTTGCCTAGCAGCCTCTACAACTAGTAAGCCTTGGCACAGGCCGCTAATAATACGGTTTCTCCTGGGGAAATGATTAGCTTTGGCGGCGGTACCGGGCGGAAACTCTGAAATCATCACGCCGGTATTAACAATTTCAGTGGCTAACTCTTTATGTCGGGCAGGATAAACCCGATCCAGTCCTGTTCCGGCCACTGCAACGGTATAACCTTTTGCATTTAACGCACCTCTATGACTCGCAGCATCTATGCCTAAAGCCAATCCACTCGTGATGACAAAACCGTGATGACTAAGTGTTTTTGCAAAGTTGAAGGCAGTTTCCACTCCTAAAGAAGAGGGGTTGCGACTGCCAACTATGGCAATTTGGGGTAATGACAACAAATCTGGGTTACCGCGTACAAACAAAACCGGTGGTGGGTCAGTGATTTCCTTCAATTGCGATGGATAGTTTGTATCATTAAAGGTGATGACACTATTGTTTTTTTGTTCCAGCCAGGACAGATCATAATCTATCATTGTCCAGTCAGGATTTTTGAATAGATTGATAATGTCACTTTTTAAGCCTAAAGCCGAAAGTGCCGATGTCGATTCTGCAAATAATTGTGATGGTGTGTGAGTTTGCAGCAGGCTAAGAAATGTTCGACAACCGACACCTGGCGTGCGTAAAAGCGCAAGCCAGTATTTTAGGTCGTTGACAGTTTGTTGAGTTGTTATTTTCAGGGGGTTTGAACTTTATCTAATATGTGAATGGCCTGAGTGGCTTTCATAACCAGAGCGTAACTGACTCGCTCAAAGGGACGAAAAATCATCAGGGAGCCAGCAATTTCATCGGGAAGTTTCACTACATCATTTTTGATTGTGCTGTAAGGGTCGTTGATACTATCGCCATTTTGATAGATAGCTAGCTCGTGTCCAACTAAAATACCATCATTAGTGCCTTTGTCTATAACTACAACATTATAAAGCCCTATTTGAGAAACTCCGCCAAGAACGCTGATAATGCTGCCATTTATACTTTTTTCTGGCGGTCTTGGAAAATAATTCAAGGCAATCTCTTCTTCAATTTTTGGCATTACCCGGTCACCTCTGCGAATCTCGCTGTTAGATTTGATGATGGATAATGTTGCCGGGTCACCAGGCTGGAGCAATGTAGTATCAGCAACATATTTTGCCTCATACCCCAATATTTCTCCTGATTCAGGGCTCACGTAGGCATCTCCGGCTCGGTAAACGGTATATGACAGAGTGGCTGGTGGGGTAATCGAACGCACATAAAGCTTGTCACCCGTTCCTGCAATAAGATGCTCGCCAGCAATATCAACAACATAAGGTGCACTACTGAGTTCATTTTCGGCCACAACCCGGGGCGAGGTCAAGAATTGTGCTATCGATTCAGTAGGAATTAATTTAATCGCCTGGTTAATAATAGTTTCACGAATACAGGGTAATAACTTGCCATTTTCGGAAACAGCAAATTCAGTTCGACCATTTTTAACATCTTCCTCACTAAGAATACAGTTTGAATCAACAGGAGAGTGGGTTTGTTGTTTATTTCTCGACAAGCTAAGCTGCGGTCTTCCGTTTACGATGGCAAAATAAATAGTATCGCCCGGATAAATCAGGTGCGGATTTTTTATCTGAGAGTTGTTACTCCACAGTTCAGGCCATTGCCAGGGATTATTTAAAAATTTACTCGATATATCCCATAAGGTATCACCTTTGACAACGGTATATTGTTTTGGATGAGCAGGGTTTATTTGTATTTCATCCGCCCATGAGCTTATGCTGATGAAGAAAGAAACCATAAATCCAAAAAGCGTTCTAACAGTCATATTGATTCCTGGGGAGTCTTTTTTAGTGGTGTGCATTCAAAGTTTATATGAATTCATATAGAATTCCAGTATTCAGATATTTTAGTGGAGTGTTTGTTGAGTATTTTAACTATTCTCGAGTTTCCGGACGAACGATTGCGAAAAAAGGCTGCAGTGGTTAAAACGGTCGATGATAAAATCAAAAAATTAGTCGATGATATGCTTGAAACCATGTATCAATCGCATGGCGTAGGATTGGCTGCGACCCAGGTGGATGTGCATCAACGGGTCATCGTCATTGATGTCAGTGAAGAAAAAGATGCTCCCTTGTTTTTAATAAATCCTGAAATCATTGAAAAGGACGGTATTAAAGAGTCCGAAGAAGGCTGTCTGTCTGTGCCCGGTTTTTATGAAAAAGTGAAGCGAGCAGAGCATATCAGAGTAAAGGCTCTCAATAGAGATGGTCAGTCTTTTGAATTTGAGGCGAGGGATTTGCTGGCCGTGTGCGTACAACATGAAATGGATCATTTGAACGGAAAATTGTTTGTTGATTATATTTCGTCATTGAAAAGACAGCGAATCAAGAAAAAGTTGGAAAAAATTCATAAAATGGAAAAAAGCTGATCATGAAGATTATTTTTGCCGGAACCCCGGACTTTGCCGTACCCAGCCTGCAAATGCTGCTGGCTTCGAAATACGAAGTCTGCGCTGTTTATACCCAGCCCGATCGCCCGGCAGGCAGAGGCCGGCACAGTCATGCAAGCCCGGTTAAAGAACTTGCTACAAAATACGCAATACCCGTCTTTCAGCCCCTTAGCCTGAAAACTGATGAGGATTTTCAGCAAATAAAATCCTTTAATGCTGACCTGATAGTGGTGGTCGCGTATGGCATGATTTTAACGCAAGCCGTACTGGATGTGCCCAGGTTAGGTTGTATTAATGTTCATGGCTCACTGTTGCCTCGTTGGCGCGGAGCTGCGCCGATTCAACGGGCATTAATGGCGGGGGATGAGAAAACCGGAATAACCATTATGCAGATAGTCCGTAAACTGGATGCCGGTGATATGCTGCACAAGGAAGAATGTGTTATTGGAGGCAGTGATACGGCCAGCGATTTACACGACAAATTAGCCGAACTTGGCGCGATAGGTTTGGTTAAAGTACTGGCACAAATGGAAGCGGGGACTCTACACGCAGAGCCACAAGATGAAACACTGGTGACTTATGCCGAAAAATTAACAAAAAGTGAGGCAATCATAGACTGGACGCAGTCAGCTAGGACAATAGCTCTAAAAGTCAGAGGTTTAAACGCCTGGCCCGTGGCACAAACACTTTATCAAGACAATGTATTACGAATCTGGCAGGCTGAAGTGATAGAGATAGATTCTGATTTAGAACCGGGTATCGTCAGCTGTGCAAATAAAACTATTGATGTGGCAACCGGAAAAGGGCTATTGCGTTTGCATGAAGTTCAGCTTCCAGGAGGAAAACGCATCACGGCTCAGGCGTTTCTAAATGCTCATCAGCTGAAAGGCGTAAAACTGGGTTGAATACTCGATTGGTCGCATCACGGGTGATGTCACGCGTCTTGCAGGACGGTCAGTCATTAACTACAGCACTGGAATCGGCCTTACAGAGAGTTGAATCTGGCAAGGACAGGGCTTTTATCCAGGCGCTGTGCTATGGCGTTTGCAGATACTATCATCGTCTGGATTTTATCTTAAGTGAATTACTGGATAAACCACTAAAAGACCAGGATGTTAAAGCCTTGGCTTTAGTGGGTTTATATCAGCTAAAATATATGCGAGTTAAGCCTCATGCCGCCGTCTCTGAGACTGTTTTGGCAGCCCGCAAAAAACCATGGGCAAAAGCCCTTATTAACGCGCTACTTAGAAGCTATCTGAGAGAACAGGAAAGCCTTGAACAAAAGGCCGATAATGTACAAGACGTCGCCGTTAGCCATCCTTATTGGCTTATCAAACAAATTGAGCAGGATTGGCCGCAGCAGGCGCAGCAAATTCTGTTAGAAAACAACCAGCAACCGCCCATGGCTTTACGGGTTAATCTGGCGCGCATTAGCCGAAATCAATATTTACAACAGTTAAACGAGCAGGGCATTGTGGCGGTAGCCGTCAGCTTCTGTCCTTCGGCGATTATTCTGGATAATCCGGTAGCAGTTGATTTATTGCCTGGCTTTTCTGAAGGGCTGGTTTCCGTTCAGGATACAGCCGCACAATTGGCGGCTGGGTTGTTAGATGTGCAAGCCGGGCACCGGGTGCTGGATGTATGCGCAGCTCCTGGCGGTAAAGCGGCCCATATTCTTGAATATCAACCAAAACTAAAAGAATTGGTCGCAGTTGATGTAGACGAATCCCGAATGCAGCGAGTCAGCGACACTCTGCAGCGATTAAACCTACCAGCCAGGCTGGTGGTGGGCAATGCGGCAAATCCTCCAGACTGGTGGGATGGTCAATTCTTTGACCGGATTTTATTGGATGCGCCTTGTTCAGCATTAGGTGTTATCCGTCGTCATCCCGATATCAAGTTATTACGCAGAATCGAGGACATTGAGCCTTTACAGGCTTTGCAGAAAAATATCCTGCACGCTGTCTGGCTGCTGCTAGCTCCTGGTGGCATCATGCTCTACGCCACCTGCTCCATCCTGAAGCAGGAAAATGAACAGCAAATCGAGGCTTTTTTAGCAGAACATCCCAATGCGGTTGAATTACCTATTGAAGCAACTTGGGGTTTCGCCGGCAATCATGGGCGACAAATTATGACCGGTGAATCGGCAATGGACGGCTTTTATTATGCGCGGCTTGGTAAAAGCGTCGAATAGTGTCCAAACTTTATTGCCTGCCCATCATTTATGAAACTGTTTGATGGTGGGCAAAAAAGCCAGTCCATCGGACTTAGGAATGGTAATTAAATAAGTTGAACAGAAGCAAATTTAAACCGACACGGA
>CAYVFT010000055.1:0-24399 GCA_964450225.1 uncultured Crenothrix sp.
ACAAAACGCCCCGCTCCATTCGATAAACAACATCGGCCAAGCCCAATCCGGCCTCACGGTGAGTCACCATGATCACGGTTTTATCCCTGGCAAAATCCGCCAGCGCCTTGAATACATCCCGCTCCGTATCATTATCCAGGCCTTCAGTGGGTTCATCCAGAATCAATACCGGCGCATTTTTAAGATACAGGCGCGCCAAAGCGATACGCCGCGCCTCTCCTCCCGACACTTTCACGCCGCTTTCACCAACCCAGGTATCAAGACCTTCCGGCAAATCGTCGATAGTGATCTTCAATCCTGCGGCTTTAATCGCAAAATCAAGTTCTGCTGCAGAAGCGTCAGGTTTGGCAATTAACAGATTTTCTTTAATAGTGGCGGCAAACAATTGACTGCGCTGGGACATTACGCCAAAACAGCGCATAAATTCATCGGCATCAAATTGCCTGATATTTTGCCCCGCCAATAAAACACGGCCCTGTTCAGGATCATAATAACGCATTAACAGTTGCAATAAGGTAGTCTTACCTGAGCCGTTAGCGCCGATAATCGCTATTTTGCTGCGCTGTGGAATAGTCAGGTTGATATTCTTCAGCACAGGGGCTTGCTGATCCGGATAACGAAAGCTCACTTCGTTTAACTGAAGATCATAACTGTCGGGCAATGCTTGAATTGGCCTTTGAATGCCCTCACCCCAGCCCTCTCGGCAATAGCTCCTGCATTGCTCTACTAACCTACATCCATGTAGGCATCCCGAAGAGAGAGGGGGACAAAAGCCGCAATCTGTACCCTTGTCGGGAATAATTGTCGGCGACATTTCGGTAACCTGTCTGATACGCCGGGCGGCTTTTTGGGTTTTTGCCAGCATTTGCATGGTTTGCGGCAACGGCGTCACCAATTCGAAAGCCGCAAGCACACAAAAAACAACCAGGGCCAAATCCGGTCCTGATAACAGGCCGTTTTTAAATGACATCGCTGCCAAGACTAACGCCATTAATAATGTGATCTGGGACAGCAATAACGTGAGCGCTGAAGAAATTGCCGACAAGCGGTTGTTTTGACGCTGGGTGTTAATCATCAAATCGGAAAACTGCACGAGAAAACCGCTAAATCGCCCATAAGCCTGATTGGCGATTAAATCCGCCAGACCCTGTATCATATCGACTTGCTTAATCCTGAAATTTGCCGCCAATTCGACGATTGCTTCCGCTCCGGCATGTCCCAAGCGATTAAAAACCCACGGCACACCTACCGAAGCAATCATCAACATAAGGCCTGTAACTAGACCGATCAAGGGTGAATAGGAAGACAAAAAGACGCTAACTGCGGTTACGCCAATTGCCGCCACCATTGCAGGAGCCAGCAAGCGCAAATAAAGCGCGTCCAAAGAGTCAATATCCGCTGTCATGCGAGACAGTAAATCACCGCTGCGCATAGCCGACAAACGCCCCGGAACCAGCGGAATAAGCTGTTGAAAAAACCAGCTGCGTATACCCGCCAACACCCGGAAAGTCGCTTCATGGGTAACCAGCCGCTCACTATAACGGCCCAACGTACGGATGATCGCCAAAGCGCGAATTTGCGCGGCAGGCAGTATAAAATTGAAGGTCAGCACATTGCCGTCAACAGCGGCCAACCCCGCTATGGCGGACGCGCTGATAAACCAGCCTGACAGCGTTAACAATGCGATAGATGCCAGTGCCGTCAGCAACGCCAACAAAATCCCGCCCGCTAACCAGGCATTATGCGGCTTGAATAATTTCAGGAAAAACCATAAATCTTTCATGACACCAGCCGTCCTTGCTGCAACTCTATCCGCCTGTCCATTCTCTGGATCACTACAGGGTCATGACTGGCGATAATCAGGGTTTTATCGATAAACAATTGATCGATAACATCCAAAAGCTGCGTTTTGCTGGCTGCATCGAGATTGGCGGTAGGCTCATCCAGGAGGACAATGCCGGCATTTTTTAAAAATGCTCTGGCCAGCGCGATTCTTTGCACCTGCCCGCCTGACAAACCATAGCCTCGCTCGCCAATCGGCGTAAGCAATCCTTCCGGCAATTGTGCGCTGAATTCAGTTACGCCGGCCGCCTGCGCCGCATCAATAATGCTTTGTTCAGACGCATCGGGATCGGCCAGCGCAATATTGTCCTTGATGGTGCCGTGGAAGATGTAGGGGTTTTGCCCCACCCATACAATGACTTTCGCGGCGTATTCACGGTTAACCATCAGCCCGCTAAGCAACACTTGGCCTTCTGTTGCTGACTCGAAACCTAATAACAGATTTAAAAGCGTCGTTTTTCCTGCGCCCGATTCGCCGATCAACGAGATTTTTTCACCGGCTGTAATATGCAGATTGATGTTGGTTAAGACCTGCCGTTTGTCGTAAGTTTTGCTGACATTGTTAAATTCGATGAGACCGGTTGAATCGGGATAGCCACCGCCCGATTCCAACACCTCGGCATCTTGTTCCAGTATCGCGAGGATGGCATCAGTCGCGCCCAATGCCGCAGCCCGGTCATGATAATTGATAGCCAATTGCCTGAGCGGCATAAAAAACTCAGGCGCCAGCAGCAGCACAAACAGCGCTTCACTTAAGCTGATATGCTGAGCCGGGCCGAAATGAATCATTCCTAACAAACCCAGCCCGACATATACCGCCACCAGGGCAACGGCAACCGCGCTAAAAAACTCCAGAATTGCCGATGATAAAAATGCAATACGCAATACCGCCATCGTTTTTTCCCGAAAACCGTCAGCAATCCTGTTGATGTTTGCCAGCTCCCGAGCAGCCTGACCAAATAACTTAAGTGTCGCCAGCCCTTGCAAACGATCGAGAAAATAACCGCTCATTCTTGCCATCGCCAAGAATTGACTGCGATTAGCAGAAGCCGCGCCCATACCGACCAATGCCATAAAAACCGGCACCAGCGGCCCGGTCAATAACAATATCAACCCGACTATCCAATTGACCGGCATGACCACGATAATCATGATGACCGGCAATACAACGGCTATCATTTGCTGGGGCAAATAACGAGAAAAATAGTTTTCCAGGGCATCAACCTGTTCCAACGTAACAGCCGCCAATTCACCGCTTTGCCGTTGTTTGATTCCGGCGGGACCCAGCATTAAAAACCTTGCGAATAGCTGCTGTCTTACCGATGCTCTGACTTTTGCCCCGGCTTCAAATCCCCATGTCTGATGACAATAAACACACAAACTACGTATAATGAAAACGGCTGCCAGCAATACGAATGGCGTAATGACAGACGCCCACGGCAACTTGTCAATAATGATGGCTTGCAGTATATAAGCCAGCATTGCCGATTGAACAATCGCACCCAAGCCGTTGGTAATACCTGCAATAGCGGCAAATAAAATGAATTTACGGACGGCTTTGCCTTGTTTTTTTAACCAAACAGCACAGGTTTTCTCTCTGGCTTTGGCTTTATCGAAATAGGCTTGATTGTCCGTTTCTGAAAGCTGCACTAAGACCTGCTTTTATGAACGCTTCTCAGTTTTTTTTTGCTTGAAGCCTTTACTATAAACACATTAGCTTGAAACAGAATCAGGCTCCACAGATCCAACATCCAATTTGCCATGTGATATGTTGGAATAATACAGAGAAACTGCTCAGATAATAGTTTTAGCCTGTAGATCGGCATGGTAAGAAGATCTGACCATGGGCGCACTGGCTACTTGCTTGAAGCCTAATTGCTTTGCAAAAGCTCCATAGTCATAGAATTGTTCAGGGGTAATATAGCTTTTGACGGGTAAATGTGCCTTGGTTGGCTGTAAATATTGGCCCAGTGTCAGCATTGAACAACCATGAGCTAATAAATCTTTCATAACTTGGTGTACTTCCTCTTGCTCTTCTCCAACGCCAAGCATGAGTCCCGATTTGGTAGGCGTTTGCGGCTTTGCTTTACCGTACTTGCGTAACAGCTCCAGAGAACCCTGATAATCTGCGCCGGGGCGCACTTGTTTATACAACCTTGGAACTGTTTCCAGGTTATGGTTGAACACATCGCAAGGTTCATTGGCGAGTATTTCTATGGCTTTATCCATGCGGCCACGAAAGTCCGGAACCAGGATTTCTATTTTTGTAGCAGGTGTTTGTTGACGTATTTTTTTTATACACTCGGCGAAATGCCCTGCTCCTCCATCTCTTAAATCATCACGATCGACTGAGGTGATAACCACATATTTTAATGCCATTGCCTGTATAGCATCCGCCAGGTTTTGCGGCTCACTTTTATCAAGCGCCAACGGTTTTCCATGCGCTACATCGCAAAAAGGACAGCGGCGGGTGCATAAATCACCCATAATCATGAACGTGGCAGTACCGTGCTGAAAACATTCAGCCAGGTTTGGGCAAGCAGCTTCTTCACAAACCGTATGCAGTTGACGCTCACGCAACAAGTGTTTAATTTTTGTGATTTCGTCACTAGCTGACAATTTTACGCGTATCCAGTCAGGTTTACGCAAAACAGTCTCTGCCGGTTCAACTTTTATCGGAATACGCGCCAGTTTTTCAGCGCTACGCTGGTGCGAATCAGGGGTAGAGCGGGAAGGGGCTTGATTAGTCATATCTGTAGTGCCGTGGTAATAGCCTGAATAACTGAGCTTGCAAGTTGATTGGTGCTGATCGTTACACCCAGATCAGTCAGTCGGGTTACTTTAAGATCCGAATAGCCGCAAGTATTAATGTGGTCGAAAGGATGCAAATCCAGGTCATTATTGAGACTCAAACCATGGTAGCTACAGTTTTTTTTAATTCTTAAACCGATAGATCCGATTTTTTTTTCATTTACATAAACGCCCGGCGCATCAGCTCTGGAAACAGCGATGATGCCATACTCAGCTAATGAGCTGATCATGGCTTGTTCCAGGATTGTCACCAACTGGCGTACGCCCAGATTTAATCGTTTAATATCCAGTAAAGTATAAATGATCAGTTGCCCGGGCGCATGATAAGTAACTTGTCCGCCCCGGTCGGAATTAATGACCGGAATGTTGCCGGTGTTCAACAAATGCTCACGTTTGCCGTTCAAGCCCAGTGTGTAAACGGGAAAGTGTTCGACTAGCCATAACTCGTCAGCCGTATCTACGTTGCGCGCCTGAGTGAAACCCTGCATGTTCTGCCAAGTGGTTTCGTAATCTTGCAATCCTAAGTTACGTATCAGCACCATTAAAATAATTTATATTTGTTCGGCGTTATATTGGTAATCCTTTATGATTACCAATATTGAATGGGAGTAGCAACCATAAGGGAATACTCCCCTACAAAGCCACCAGAACAAGAGGATGATCTGTCAAATCCTGGTAAAT
Organism: uncultured Crenothrix sp.; assembly: GCA_964450225.1. Lineage (GTDB taxonomy): Bacteria > Pseudomonadota > Gammaproteobacteria > Methylococcales > Methylomonadaceae > Methylobacter_C. The sequence continues at coordinate 5,335 of CAYVFT010000055.1, forward strand.
AGCATCCAGTTGTTGCTTGCTGGAAGCTTCTACGATGACGGTAACTGCGATGTACTTGCCGTCTTTGCTGGGGCGTGTGGTCACTGATCCCTCTTTAATATCAGGGGCATGACGACGCACAATCTCTACCACCAACAAGTCAAGTTCAAGATCAGCTTTCCCCATTGCTTTAATAGGAAATTGACAGGGGAATTCTAAAAGTGTTTCTTCGCTCATACCAGGGATTGTTTATAAGCTTGAAAAAGTTTATTCATGGTTTGCCATACGGGGCCGGGCTTGCCATCCGACACCTGTTTAGAGTCAAGTTCAACGACGGGGATAATTTCACGGGTAGAACTGGTCACCCAGATTTCGCTAGCTGTTTGCAAGGCGGCAAAAGGAATTTTATCTTCCCTACAGGGAATGTTATTTTTTCGGGCAATGTCCAATATCACATCGCGGGTAATACCGGGCAAAATGTCATTACCTTTAGGTGGCGTAATAAGAACGTCATCAACAACTACAAAAACATTACTAGCCGCGCCTTCAATGACATAACCATCTTTTACCAAAAGCGCTTCGGCGCAACCCTGATCAATGGCCTCTTGTCTGTGCAGGATATTACCCAGCAGCGTGATGGCTTTTACATTGCAAAATTTCCAGCGGCTGTCATCCATGCTGACCGCTTTTATCCCGTTATTTAAACCGGCAAAAGGGACGATATTGGAGCACATGGCAAAAACAGTGGCGGGTGTATTTTCAGGAAAAGCGTGATCCCTTTTGGGTGCAACACCACGGGTAATCTGCAGATAAATGTACTGATCAAGGCTTGCATCCAGCAGGGGAGTCAATATTTCCAGCCATTGCTCACGGGTGTGGGGGTTAGCCAGACGAATAGCCGCCAAGCTATTTTCCAGGCGCTCCAGGTGCTCTTGAATATGAAATAAATGGCCGGAATAAGAAGGGATGACTTCATAAACGCCATCGCCAAATAAAAACCCGCGATCCAGCACCGAAACCTTTGCTTCATTAAGTGGCAAATATTGTCCGTTTAGGTAGACGGTTTTATTTTCCATTTTCTGACTTTTCCATCATCATCAAAACGCTATCAGACAGTCTCTGTATAATGTTGCCTTGATCAACCGTTTTCAGGGCTATAAGATCTTTGTCAGCAATTACCGTATCTTTAAGATTGACCTTGACAGAGCCAAGCTTGCTTCCCTCTGTAACAGGTGCAGTTATTTTTTTATCAACGGTAATAACGCCTTTAAGGTCGTTGTATTGGCGACGAGGAATAGTCGCATAAAGATCTTCAGCCAAGCCTAATGGTATAGTTTTTTCAGCCCCTTTCCAGATTCTGGCTTCATTAAGTGGTTTTTTTCCTTCATACAATCTGTGCGACTCAAAAAACCGGAAGCCATAGTTAAGCAGTGATTGATTTTCGTTGGCTCTGGCTTTGGCGCTTTTTGCACCCATGACTACGGAAATAAGCCGCATGTCTTCTCTCAACGCAGAGGCAACCAGGCAATAACCGGCATCATCAGTAAATCCGGTTTTAACGCCGTCGACTGACTCATCGCGCGAAAGCAATTGGTTACGGTTATGCTGAGTAATTTTGTTAAAGGTAAATTCTTTTTGTGAAAACCAGCGATAGTAATCAGGAAACTCCTTGATCAAAGCCGCTGTGAGAATAGCCAAATCGCGTGCGCTGGTGTAGTGATCTTCCATGGGGAGTCCATCACTGTTTTTGAAATGGCTATTCGTCATTCCCAACCGCGCAGCGTGCTGATTCATCATATCAGCAAAGGTAGCTTCACTTCCTGCAACATGTTCAGCCAGAGCGACGCTGGCATCATTACCGGATTGAATAATGACTCCTTTTAGCAGATCTTCAACTTTAACCTGATTGCCAAGCTCAACAAACATACGTGAACCGGATGTTTTCCAGGCTTTTTCGCTGATAGTGGCCACATCATCCAAATGCAAATGACCATTGCTGAGTTCCCTAAACACCACATAAACCGTCATTATCTTGGTGAGGCTGGCGGGAGCGAGTTTAGCATCCGCGTTGTTTTCGGCCAGAATTTTACCGGTATGATAATCCTGTAATATATAAGCAGTGGCAGCTATGGGCGGAGGAGGGGGAGTTTCAATTTCAGCGTTTTCAGCATTTGCCTGAAAAAGGGTAATCAGTAGGCCAAAAAATAAAAATAGGGTGATTTTTTTTTTAAAAGGGTTCATCGCTCTTTAAAATCGACAGTAAAACAATATTTCTGTTTACATTATAACACGCGAGCTTTGCGATTGTTTCGATTCAGTAACAAATTGAGTATCGGTTATACCTATTTTTGCCAGTTGTTCGTTAAGTTGATTGGCAATGGCTGTTGAGTCTATCGGCCCAAGTTGAACCTTGTAAAGCGTGGATTTTTTGTAGGTAGATGAGCGAATATCAGGCTCAGGTAAATTATTGGCGGCAATTTTATTTTTTAATTTAATAGCCTTTTTTGCACTGCCAAAACTGCCAACTTGCAGATATATGTTTTGCTCTTGTGTCTCGGCAATTTGTTGTAATTGAGGTAATGCTTGGCTGGGTGATATTACCTTAATTTCTACTTCCCCAGTGCCATCTTTCTCCATATCCAGATTTTTTGCAGCAGCATAGGACAAATCCAACTCTCTATTACCGACAAAAGGACCTCGGTCATTTATTCTGACAATGATACTGCGGTGATTTTCCAGATTGGTTACCTGAGCATAAGAAGGAATCGGCAAAGTTTTATGGGCGGCAGTCATGGCGTACATATCAAATATCTCGCCGGTTGCGGTTTTTTTACCATGAAAGCCGGGGCCATACCATGAAGCAACACCCTGTTTTATGTAGCGGGCTATACGCGGTAGTAAATTTTCTTCTTGGGCAAACTCTTTAGGCTCATCATGATTATTCATTCGCAAAACTGAATGAAGCCTTAACTGATGGCTGGCTACCATGTGAGGTGTTTGAGATGTGTAAGGTTTTTGATTAATTGATGCGGGAGATTGAAAAGCAACATGGTTGGTTTTTATTTGCTCTGTAGAGCACCCGTAGAGGGAAATCATTAAAATTGCTATTATGAGTTTATTCATGGGAATGTGCCTTTTTTATTTAAAATAGACTGACTTAACTGATAAACAGCCATGGCATATAAAGGACTGTGGTTGTATCGGGTAATGACGTAAAAGTTGTCTAACCCCGCCCAGAGTTCTTCGCCTTGTTTTTGTCCAAATGGCTCCTGTTCAAAAGCAAGCAGTTTTACTTTTGTATTTAAAGGTAGTGACCTCGATATTTTTAAGTTAAGCGATTGTAACTCGGCAAGCCTTAAGTCCGGCTTAAGGCCCTCGGACAATGCGGTTTTATAATTTTGCCCCGTCGAGCTCACTGGAATAACAATAGCTTGGCCAGCCTGCCATTGATGTTTAACAAAGTAATTGGCAATGCTAGCGACAACATCACCTTTATTGTGCCAAATATCCCGATAACCATCGTTATCAAAATCAGCAGCATAGGTCCTGAAACTGCTAGGCATGAATTGCGGCATTCCCATTGCACCGGCATAGGAGCCTGTTGGCTCCAGGGGATTGATATGTTCCTCGCGACACAGTAGCAAGAAGTTTTCCAGCTCACTGAGAAAGAATTTACTGCGCGGTGGATAGGCGAAAGCCAGGGTAGACAGAGCGTCGATAACCCGATAATTGCCGGTCTTTTGTCCATAAAGGGTTTCAACGCCGATGATGGCAATAATAATTTCTGCCGGAACTCCCGTCTGCTGCGCGACAGTGGTTAATGCGGACTCATTTTCCTGCCAAAATTTTACACCACCATCGATACGTGCTTCAGTCATAAATATTTTGCGATATTTATACCAAGGCAAACTTTCTGCCGGGGATGAAATTTTTTTAAGAATATCCTCTTTAATTTCGACAGCTTGAAACACCTTATTAAGTTCGGACTCATCAAATTGATGTGCTGTTATCATTTTGCTGATAAATGGATTGTATAATTCTGAGTCTTTGATGGTGCTGGTACAAGAAATGAGCAACAAGCACAAGGCGCAAGGCGAAAGACGAAAGGCAAAAGTTATGCCTTTGAACCAAAATACAAATGAGTAAGTTTGCGCCTTTAGCCTTGAGCCATTATTCTGTTTTATCTTCATTAGAGTGGCAGAAATTTTTTATGAGTGTGAATAGACATAAGAATGCCAAAACCGGCCAGTAAGGTGACAATGGAAGTCCCGCCGTAACTGATTAAAGGCAAGGGAACACCAACAACAGGCAAAATACCTATAACCATGCCGATGTTGACAAAAACATAAACAAAAAAAGTAAAAGCCAAGCTGCTCGCCAATAACCGGCTGTAGGTATCCTGAGCTTGGGTAGCGATGTACAGGCAACGTACAATAATTAGCAAATACAGTATTAATAGACCCAGGCAGCCGAATAGACCGAATTCTTCGGCAAAAACGGCAAAAATGAAATCGGTGGAGCTTTCAGGCAGGAAGTCCAGCTCTGACTGAGTGCTGCCTAGCCAGCCTTTACCATAAATACCGCCGGAGCCTATTGCAATTTTCGATTGAATGATATGGTAACCACGTCCCAATGGATCAGCTTCAGGGTTTAGGAAGGTATGCACTCGGTCGCGCTGGTAATCACGCATAAAATGCCAAATGATAGGCGTTAATGAAGCCAGCACTGCGAAAATTGCCAATAAAAATCGCCAGGAAAGACCGGCAAAAAAAAGCACGCCGGCCCCGGAGCTTGCAACCAGAAGAGCAGTGCCAAGATCAGGTTGTTTGGCTATCAATAAGGTAGGGATAATAATAAGAATTGTGGCTATCAACAACTGCTTGGGTTTTGGCGGTAACGGGTGTTCCGCCAAATACCAGGCGACCATCATAGGCGTAGTAATTTTGATCATTTCGGAAGGCTGGAAACGGAAAAACCCCAGATCCAGCCAGCGTTGTGCGCCCTTGCCTATCTGCCCCATGATTAACACGGCAATGAGCAGAAAAATACCCAAGCCGAACAGTAGCGCGGAGTAGCGTTTAAACTGATAGGGATCTATATGGGCCAGTACCGTCATTAGCAAAAAGGCTAGACCCATACGCGCGCCCTGGCGCATCAAAATATCCATATTCTGGCTGCCGGCACTATAAAGAATCGCGAAACTCAACAATGAAGTAAGAAACAGAGCGATAAATAAAGGAATATCTATGTGCAGCTTTCTGAGGATGCTGCCGAGCAATGAAGGTGGTTGAAATTGCTCTCTACGGGTTTCGGTTTTCATTATCGTCACTAAGAAATTGTTTGATTACCTGTCCTGCGATTGGTGCAGCGACCGAGCCGCCGTGACCTCCATTTTCTACAACGACTGCGACTGCAATTTTAGGATCATCTGCCGGAGCAAAAGAGATAAATAAAGCGTGGTCACGAAATTTAAAGTCAATATTATTTTCGTTGTATTTTGCGTTTTGTTTAATACCCAAAACCTGGGCGGTTCCTGTTTTACCGGCAATTTGATAACTGATATTTTGATTAATGCCTTTGGCGGTTCCACGTGCACTATGAACAACATTTATCATCCCTTCAATGACAGTATTAATATTGTTCGGGTTAAGCGGAATGGTGTCTTTTTGGGCTTCAGGACCTGGACGGGTGTCATGCGGGCTAACAATTTTATCCACCAGAAAGGGCGTGACAACTTTACCTTTATTCGCCAATGTTGCCGTAGCTCTGGCCAACTGCAATGGCGTAACCTGATGATAGCCCTGACCTATACCCGTGATCAGAGTTTCACCGGGATACCATGCCTGATTTTTTTGATCTCGCTTCCATTCGCGCGAAGGCAATAATCCTGACTTTTCCCCTACCAGATCAATACCGGATTTTTCACCAAAGCCAAATTTCTGTAAAAAGCTGTGCATATGATCTATGCCCAGCGTCGCGGCCAGGCGATAAAAATACACATCACATGATTCAGTAATGGCTTTGTTTAAGTTAACTGAACCATGCCCGCCTTTTTTCCAATCTCTATATTTATGACTCACTCCGGGTAATTGATAATAACCAGGGCATAAGAGATTTTGTTGAGGACTAATTGCATCGTACTCAAGACCAGCCAGAGCGATAAAAGGCTTGATCGTGGAACCAGGCGGATATAAGCCCCGAAGAGCGCGATTATAAAGCGGTTGATTTTCTGATGATTGCAACGCTTGATAGGCTTCATTGGCTATGCCGACCACAAAAGGATTGGGGTCAAATCCGGGGCGACTTGCAAAGACCAATACGCCACCCGTTTTAATGTCAATGGCAACTACCGCGCCATTAAAAGTGCCCAAGGCATCATAAGCTGTTTTTTGTAAATCAATATCGAGCGTTAAATAGAGATTTGCGCCAGGATCTGGATTGACTTCCTTCAAGGTATTGAGGAGTCGTGCCTGGACATTGGTTTCTATTTCTGCATAGCCGGTTTTACCATGCAGTTGTGTTTCATATGAACTCTCTATACCCAATTTGCCGATATGAGTAGATCCGCGATATTCGGCGATCGGCAATTCCTTAAGCTCCGTTTCGTTAATGCGGCCTACATAGCCAATAACATGAGCAGCCAGATCACTGTAAGGATAATGCCGAACCAGGCGAGTTTGAATATCGACACCGGGGAAAAAAGGCCTCGCTACGGCAAATTTTGCCAGCTCTTCGTCAGTCATATTTAACAACAACGGAGTGCTGGTAAAGCGCTTCTGGCGCTTGCGCAGCTTTTGATAGAGTTCGATTTTTTCGTCAGGAATATTAAGTAGTTTTTGTAACCTTATCAGAGTGTCGTTAAGGTCAATAATTTTTTCCGGGATGAGCTCCAGGCTATATGAGGGCGTGTTTTCTGCGAGAATCTTGCCGCGGCGATCATAGATTATCCCTCGGGTCGGAATTAGCGGAACAATTTTAATACTATTGTCTTTTGCCAGCGAAGAATAATGTTCATGGCCAACAATTTGTAAATATATCAGACGGATAATTAGTCCCGACGTTAATAAAATAATAACAATGAATGCCGCAACAATACGATTGAGAAACAGGCGGTTCTCTACTGTATTGTCTTTAACAGAATAAATGCGGGGCATGTGTTACTACGGATACTATCTAATACTTCACGATAAGCGGATAAAACGCAATACCGTATAGACCAAGGGCCAACAAGCTGTGCCGACAAAAACGGACAGCCAGAAAGAGGCGTGAAGTTGCGCGGGATGCTGAATGTTCCTTATTAAAAACAGCAACAATTGCGACAACAATAAGCAGAAAAAAATAAACAGTCCCTGCTGGACCAAAGGGAATTGGCGTAAACGTTTGTGTAGCTTAAGACATATATAGATTACCAATGAATATGCCAAGGCATATTGACCGAGTAACCTGCCAGTCAATACATCAGTGAGCAAGCCGAATGTCCAGGCGTGAAAGATACCTACGCGTTCGGGTACCGCTAATGACCAGTAAATAAGACTTAAAAGTACCCAGTCAGGATTAAGTATCGATAAAACGCCAGGCCAAGGTGCAATTCTAAGACACATTGCCAGGGCCAAGGTCAAAAAAATGCGGCCAAAACCAACGTATTTATTCATCGGCATGTGTACTGAGTCCTGGATCGTTTGCTGCTGGTTTTGAAATGAGCGGAACCGGAGTTGAATTGCTCCAGACTATCATCAGCTCTCGGTTGCGGTCTAATTGGGCTTTGGGCGTAGCAGTTAAACTAACGAATGCCTTGTTAGGTTGCGAGGTAAATTCATCCACAACAGCCACAGGATAGCCTTGAGGAAAAGTACCGCCTAGACCTGACGTAATTAATAAATCACCCGGGCGAATATCAGCATTACCGGGCAAGAAGGGCAACACAAGCCGGTTCAGTTGGCCGCTACCGACTGCAATGGTCAGTAAACCGTTGCGATTGACCTGGACCGGAATAGCGTGATTCGGATCGGTAATCAACATGATTTCGGAGCTGAACGGTAGCGCCCGAAAAACCTGCCCAACAACACCGTTTGCATCCAATACCGGTTGTTGAGGATGAACACCAAAACGAGTGCCTTTATTGACTACCACGATATGTTCATACGGTGCCGTGTTCACTGATAGCAATTCGGCAACCAATACCTGTTCACCGAGTTTAAAAGAGTTTTCCAATAATGCTCGCAAACGAATATTTTCTTTTTCCAGCGCTGCAAATTTAAGTAACCTGGTTTGATCAATAAGCTGTTCTTCACGCAATCTTTCGTTTTCCTTTTTTAATGCTCTATATGAACTAACCGAGTCGGCTGTCTGTTCAACAAGAGCGGTGGGCAAATCGACCAGATATTTTAAAGGGTCAACAAAAAAGGATAATGTAGTGCGAAGCGAGTCCAATCGCGGGCTTCTATGTTCAGTTGCAAGTAAAGCAGTAGAAGCAATAACTGCTACCAGTAACCGGGTGTTGATTGATGGGCCGGTGGCAAATAATAGTTTTATAGCGAATGCCTCGTATCAGTTAAAGATGCTGCAACCCGTTAGATATGCAAAAGGAATGTAATTTTATAACTTGTTCAACTGACTTGTCTTTTTGCCTGTCTTTTGCATTATATAAACAGTACATGGCATGCTAAAGCAAAGTTTATACGTATTGATACAAACAAAAATTATGCGCTGGTTGTCGAAAGTTATTTCATGCCCATTCCTAAGTCACAGCCAGAATAAACGATTTAGGGGGATCATAATTATTCTAATGAAAAGGTTGAGAGTCCTTTTTTATCCAGCATTTCCAGAACCATACCACCGCCTCTGGCAACACAGGTGAGAGGATCATCAGCGATGTGCACTGGCAAGCCTGTTTCTTCTGAAACAAGGCGATCAATATCTTTCAATAATGCGCCGCCGCCGGTTAAATAGATACCGCGGTTAGCAACATCTGATCCAAGTTCAGGCGGGGTTTGTTCCAGAGCCACTTTTACAGCGCCAACAATACCGGATAACGGTTCTTGCAAGGCTTCCAGGATTTCATTGCTATTCAGAGAAAAACTGCGCGGCACGCCTTCGGCCAGATTGCGGCCCTTAACTTCTATCTCTCTGACTTCATTACCGGGATAAGCAGTGCCGATTTCCAGCTTTATTCTTTCAGCAGTTGCATCACCAATTAAAGTGCCATAGTTTCTGCGCACATAATTGATGATGGCTTCGTCAAAACGATCACCACCGATACGAACAGAGTTTGAATAGACAATGCCATTTATTGATATAACAGCCACTTCAGAAGTGCCCCCCCCAATATCAAGCACCATAGAGCCACAGGCCTCATCGACTGGCAAACCGGCACCTATTGCTGCTGACATTGGCTCTTCAATCAAATAAACCTCGCGAGCACCGGCCATTGCTGCCGACTCCCGGATGGCACGACGTTCAACTTGCGTTGAACCACAAGGCACACAAATCAGAATACGCGGACTAGGGCGTAACCACCGGTTTTTCTTGTGAACTTTTTCGATAAAAAACCGCAACATCCGCTCAGTAATCGCAAAATCGGCGATTACGCCGTCTTTCAGTGGACGGATCGCCGTAATATTGCCTGGCGTACGCCCGAGCATTTGTTTTGCATCTGCACCAACAGCAGCGATCGTTTTGGAACCACGGATTTTGTCTTCTTTGATGGCGACAACGGATGGCTCATTAAGCACGATCCCTTGTCCTGGAATGTATATCAATGTATTTGCAGTCCCTAGGTCTATCGAGAGATCGTTGGAGAAAAGACCGCGAATTCTTTTGAACATTTTTACCTGTTTCCTTTATGGAATAAAAAATCGTATTACTTTATCAATCAAACGGGTATTTGAGCAAGATATAAGTATGATTTTTGTAGTAAAATACCCAGTAAAGGTTCAAGGCACAAGGCACGAGTCTTGTATATGCTTCTTGCTCGGCTTTTTCGTGTCTTTCGTACTTTTCGTGGACACTAAGCAACATTAATTACTGATTTTAAATATGGAGACAATACATGTCGTTAACGGCCGATGATGTGAATAGCATTGCTTATTTGGCGCGCTTGGGAATTGACAAACAAGATGTTGAATCTTATGCGAAAGATTTGTCAGGTATACTGGATTTAATGACCCGGATGAGTGAATTAAATACGGATAAGGTCGAGCCAATGGCTCACCCCATGGATCAGGCACAACGGTTAAGACCCGACATGATCACCGAACAGAATAATCGGGAAAATTTTCAGGCTATTGCACCACAAGTCGAAGCGGGACTATATCTGGTTCCGAAAGTAATTGAGTAAAGGGAACGCCCAATAATGCACACTAAAACATTGTTAGAATTAGCCCGGGGTCTGCGTTCGGGTGAGTTTTCCAGCTTGGAACTGACACAGGCGTATTTGAATAGAATCAAGCAACATCAGCATCTTAACGCTTATATCACTGTCACCGAAGAGGTAGCATTGCAGAATGCCAAAGCAGCGGATGTTAGACTGGCTAACGGTAAAGCTGAACCGTTGACCGGCATCCCCGTCGCCCAAAAAGACATTTTTTGTACCCTGGACATCAAAACCACCTGCGGCTCTAAAATGCTGGATAATTTTATAGCGCCCTATAACGCCACCGTAGTAGAAAAATTTAATCGGGCTGGAGCAGTCATGCTGGGTAAACTTAATATGGACGAGTTTGCGATGGGATCATCCAATGAAACCAGCTATTACGGCGCGGTAAAAAACCCCTGGAACACCCACACTGTTCCCGGCGGTTCATCCGGCGGCTCCGCAGCAGCTGTCGCAGCAAGGCTGGCAGTATGCGCAACAGGAACGGATACGGGCGGTTCTATACGCCAACCTGCGGCCTTGTGCGGCATTACCGGATTAAAACCCACCTACGGCCGCGTATCCCGCTACGGCATGATTGCCTATGCCTCCAGTCTTGATCAGGGCGGCCCTATGACCCATAACGCTGAAGAAGCAGCGATCATGTTGCAAACTATGGCAGGGTTTGATGAAAAAGACTCGACCAGTGTTGATTGCCCAGTACCGGATTATAGTGCGGGACTGAATAATGCCCTTACGGGTCTCAAAATCGGCTTACCCAAGGAATTTTTTGGCGAAGGTCTAAACGGCGAAGTAGCTGGAACCCTTGAAACAGCAATCAATGAATTTTGCAAACTAGGCGCTGAAATCAAGGAAATCTCGATGCCTAATCTTAAGTTGGCCATCCCCGCTTATTATGTCATTGCTCCTGCTGAATGCTCTGCCAACTTATCGCGTTTCGATGGTGTGCGTTATGGTTACCGCTGTGATAATCCAGTGAATTTAACAGATCTTTATACTCGCTCTCGTGGTGAAGGTTTTGGTAAAGAAGTTAAACGCCGTATTCTCATGGGTACTTATGCCTTATCTGCGGGTTATTACGATGCTTATTATATTAAAGCGCAAAAGATCCGGCGCTTGATCAGCGAAGACTTCAAAAAAGCTTTAGCGGAAGTTGATGTGATTATGGGGCCCGTAACACCGACTACTGCTTTTGGCATCGGTGAAAAAATTGGCAATCCGATCGAAATGTACTTATCCGATATTTACACCATTGCCATCAACCTTGCAGGCGTCCCTGCCATGTCAATTCCAGCGGGATTTGTAACGGGTATGCCCGTAGGCTTGCAAATTATCGGCAATTATTTTGCAGAGGACAGGCTGTTGAACGTTGCCCATCAATATCAACAGATCACCGGTTGGCATCAACACACCCCTAAAGGTTTTGAGTAAGGAGATAGTTATGGAATGGGAAACAGTGATCGGGCTGGAAATTCACACGCAGCTGGCCACGCAATCAAAAATTTTTTCCGGCGCGTCTACCGCTTACGGAGCAGAACCCAACACCCAGGCCTGCGCCGTTGATTTAGGCTTGCCCGGTGTTTTGCCGGTATTAAATGAAGAAGCCGTGCATAAAGCAGTCATATTTGGAATGGCCATTGAAGCGGAAATTGCTCCTTATTCCGTTTTTGCCAGAAAAAATTATTTTTACCCGGATTTACCCAAAGGTTATCAAATCAGCCAAATGGAATTGCCGATTGTCGGCAACGGCCATCTGGATATTGAGGTCGATGGCGTAAGCAAACGCATAGGCATCACCCGCGCCCATCTCGAAGAAGACGCCGGTAAGTCGCTGCATGAGGATTTTCATGGCTTGACCGGGATTGATTTAAACCGTGCCGGCACCCCCTTGCTGGAAATCGTCTCCGAGCCGGATATGCGTTCGGCGAAAGAAGCCGTCGCTTACATGAGAAAGCTGCATGAACTGGTGCGCTATCTGGATATTTGCGACGGTAATATGCAGGAAGGGTCGTTCCGCTGCGATGCCAACGTATCGGTACGTCCAAAAGGTCAAAAAGAATTCGGCACACGCGCGGAAATTAAAAATATCAACTCGTTCAAGTTCGTCGAGAAAGCCATTAACCATGAAATCGAGCGCCAGATTGAGCTGATCGAAAGCGGCGGTAAAGTCGTTCAGGAAACCCGTTTGTATGATTCGGTCAAGGATGAAACGCGTTCCATGCGCAGCAAGGAAGAAGCCAATGATTACCGCTACTTCCCCGATCCCGATTTGTTGCCCGTTCTTATTAGCGAGGAATTCAAAGCGGTAGTAAAAGCGCAATTGCCTGAATTACCGCAGGCTAAAAAACACCGCTTTAAGGATCAGTACTCGCTGGATGAAGAAAATGCGACTATTCTCACGTCTTCTTGTCAGTTGGCTGATTATTTTGAAGCAGTGCTAAAAGAGTCCGGTTGTGAGGCAAAGTTCTGTGCCAACTGGATAACAGGCGAGCTTTCCGCCGCACTCAACAAAGCCGGCCTGGAAATTCAAGACTCGCCTGTCAGTTGTCAGCGCCTGGCGAGGTTATTGGCACGCATCAGCGACACCACTATTTCCGGCAAAATAGCCAAGCAAGTGTTTGAAGAAATGTGGCAAAGCACCGCTACAGCTGACGAAATTATTGCCGCAAAAGGCTTGAAGCAAATCACTGACACCGGTGCAATCGAAGCCATTATTGATAAAATCATTGCAGCTAACCCCGGTCAGGTTGAGCAATTTCGCAGCGGTAAAGATAAAGTGTTCGCGTTCTTTGTCGGACAGGTCATGAAGGAGATGCAGGGCAAAGCCAATCCAGCCGAGGTTAACAAGATGCTGAAAGCAAAACTAAACCAGTAAAAAAGAAAAATGGCTATAAAATTGCCACATGTTGCGAAGGCATTTGGAGGCAGCGTTCGACCGGGTAAAATGGCTAGTTGCGCAAACGCTCTGACACTTTCTTGAGTGATTTGAGCAACCGCCTTCATGACTACAACGCCAGGTTTACCTTCGTTATGCTCACACGCAACCCAGATGGCAGGTTTGCCTTCAGCTCCACGCCCCCCCGCTTACCTCCGGACCTAAGCATCATCCAGTTCGATGATGCCACTCAGCAGGTAGCGATTGTTCTGATCGCCCATGGCAATCCTTAATTTTCGGAGCATCCGTTGAGCCGCCACCCAGGAAACACTCATCAGCTTGGTTAACCGTAACGCCGATAGACTGCCTTTGTCCGTAGCGAGCCAGTAGATACACTAAAACCATGTAACTAACGGCAATTTGGTGTTATGAAACAAGGTGCCTGCGGTAATTGAGGTATGATGGTGACACTTCGCGCATTCATAAACATGGCGGGTTTGTAATGACCAACCTTGGTCTTGTCCGCACTTTAAAAACCGAAAGCCTTCCATCCGCCTCAATTCAATCAATCATTGAAGACAACTTTTCTCGTCAGCGAACCGTAATTGCCACTCCCAAAAGCTTGTGTTTTCTGTTTGCATCATGTCTCTCGTTAAATTCAACAAATTCGATCGAGGAGACCTGTAGTAAGTTCATAACCATTAAAAGAAATATGCAGAAAGCAGGATAGAAAAATTATTCAGGTAAAAAATCGGAAACATTACATATCTGACTTTTAGGCAAAAATTATTTTTAACTTTGGGCTCTGTTTGGGTTTAATCGCCAATCAAATGTGCATAAAATTTCCACTTTAATTGACGATCACATTGACGGTATTCACCCAAATTTCTTTACTGAAAAGCTGGGTGAAAAGCTGGGTGATTGACTGTTAAATTGAATTATATATGATATGCCGTTTCACCATGTTCGGAAATATCGAGACCAACTCGCTCTGACTCTTCGCTAACTCGAAGTCCAATCATAATATCTACGAATTTAAAGGCAATGAAGGATACAGTACCAGACCAGGCTATACATATCGCCACGCCCCATAGTTGACTTATGAATTGAGTGGACATACTGTATTCTGCTACTTCATTAGCAACGTAATCCCAAACGCCGGTGCCACCAAGTGATGGACTCGCAACTATCGCGGTACCCAAAGCACCGATAATCCCACCAATACCATGCACACCAAAGGCATCCAGGGAATCGTCGTAACCAAGCATGCTTTTCAAGCTTGTAACGGCTCCGAAACACGCTGCACCAGCGACTATACCCAGAAAGATAGCTCCCATAGGTCCTGACCAGCCACAGGCAGGCGTAATCGCAACTAACCCGGCGATAGCGCCAGAAGCTCCGCCTAACATACTTGGTTTACCACGGACTATCCATTCAGCCCCTGTCCAGGCAAGTGTAGCAGCCGCACTGGCCAGTAAAGTATTGACAAATACCAAAGTTGCGAGACCATTGGCTTCCAGGTTAGAACCGACATTAAAACCGAACCAACCTACCCACAGTAAAGACGCGCCAACCATAGTCAGCGTAACGCTGTGTGGTGCAAGGGATTCCTTGTTGAAACCGATACGTTTGCCAACTAACAAGCAACCTATCAATCCAGCGATACCGGCGTTGATATGCACAACCGTACCACCTGCAAAATCCAAAGCCCCTTTTTGAAACAGAAACCCAGCCGTTGCCGCCGCCGCTTCACCTGCTTTAGCGTCGGTGAAGGCATCAGGACCAGCCCAATACCAAACCATGTGCGCCATTGGCAAATAGGCGAACGTAAACCAAATCAACATAAACATTAATATGGCAGAAAATTTAACCCGCTCAGCAAATGCTCCAATAATAAGAGCTGGAGTAATGCCCGCAAATGTAAGCTGGAACGCAACGTAAATATACTCAGGAACATAAATTCCCTTACTGAACGTGGCGGCAAGTGATTCTGGTGTTATGCCGACAAGAAACAGTTTACTGAACCCGCCGAAAAAGGCATTACCTTCGGTAAACGCAATACTATAACCATAAATTGCCCACAAAATAGCCATCATCGAGAAAATCACGAAGACTTGCATTAACACTGAGAGCATATTTTTGGCGCGTACCATACCACCATAAAATAAGGCCAAACCAGGAATGACCATCAGAATGACCAGCACTGTCGCCATAATCATCCACGCAGTATCGCCCTTATTGACTGTAGGAGTAGTAACCGCTTCTGAAGCAGATGCTGCTATTGTCTCTGGAGCAGATGTGACAATCTCAGCCGTAACTGTTTCCACAGGATTTCCCACTGTTGATTCCACAGCCGGTTCCGCTAAAGAAAACCCAGCAAAACACAACAAAGCAATCAGAATAAAGATATTTAAAAAATGTTTCATAGGTCCCCCTTATAAACTCTACAGTGCTTCATCGCCGGTTTCACCAGTACGAATTCGAACAACCTGCTCTAAATTAATTACAAAAATCTTACCGTCCCCAATTTTTCCAGTATTAGCTGCTTTGGTAATAGCCTCAACTGCCTGACTAACCAATTGATCAGCAACCGCGACTTCAACTTTGGCTTTGGGTAAAAAATCAACAACATACTCAGCTCCTCGATAGAGTTCAGTATGACCCTTTTGGCGACCAAAACCTTTTACCTCGGTTACGGTTACACCAGAAACCCCCATTTCTGAAAGCGCCTCACGGACATCATCCAACTTAAAAGGTTTAACAATAGCAGTTATCAGTTTCATGTGTTCCTCTCTCATTTTAAAGTAACGATTCAAGATTACTAAAAGCATAGACTGTGCCAAGTGTGATATCGCAAGAGTCATGATTGCCTGGCTATCTCCGCCAGAAATGATGTAAAGCTTGTGGATGAAACTTATTGCGGATCAGGATTAAATCAAGGCATGAACTGCCCAGGGGAACTTTACTTTATGTCCTGGTGTATCATCTTTAAGTAACTTTAAGAATTAAATAACATGTTGCGCTATTTTAGTGCATCTATGTTTATTATGTGCCGAGATGGTGCGGACAGATGTGTTTTATTTAATTAATTTTAAAATCCCCAACTCACAGCAAAGAAACAGTTTAGAAACAACAGATACAAAGAAATACATCATCTCCCTTACGGACACCCCTTTTTTTCGCCTGACGCCTCCGACGAGGAAGTGTAGCGTCAACTGGGCATTGAATTACTCCTCTATTCCCAGTTCTTTTATTTTTCGGGTTAGGGTATTCCGGCCGTAACCTAACAAAATAGCTGCTTCAATACGTTTACCGTGAGTAAAATTCAAAGCGGCTTTAATTAGAATAGTTTCAACAGTTGGAATAATTTGCTTAGCAACTTCTGTTTTTTTTGTAAGTAGTTGATGATCTACCCAGTTTCTTAGTAAGGCTTCCCAGTCGGTACCTGTGAACCCTTTTTCTGACGGTGCATTAATCAGTTCAGGGGGCAAATCATGCAGATGAATTTCTCGTCCCGATGCCATGACAGTTAGCCAACGGCAACTATTTTCCAACTGTCTAACATTGCCAGGCCATTCTAGCGCGCTTAAAAATGCCTCGGCTTCGGGCTTAAGAATCTTATTTTCCACACCCAATTCAGAAGCTGCCTGATGTAAAAAGTGACGCAGCAATAAAGGAATGTCCTGTTTTCTCTCGCGAAGGGCCGGGATATGGATACGAATGACATTTAAGCGATGAAATAAATCTTCCCGAAAGCGGCCTTGATCCACTAATGTTTCAAGGTCCTGGTGTGTGGCGGCAATAATACGCACATCGACTTTGACCGCAAGATGAGCCCCAACTGGATAAAACTCTCCATCCGCCAACACTCTTAATAATCGGGTTTGCAATTCTGCGGGCATGTCCCCTATTTCATCAAGAAACAACGTGCCACCATTAGCTTGTTCGAAGCGCCCCGCCCGTCGTACCTGTGCGCCAGTAAAAGCGCCTTTCTCGTGACCAAACAGTTCCGATTCCATTAAATCTTTAGGGATAGCGGCCATATTTAAAGCAATGAAGGGATTTTTAGCTCTGGGACTGTGGCGATGCAGGGCTTTGGCCACCAATTCTTTACCCGTTCCCGATTCGCCATTAATAAGTACTGTTATGTGTGAGCGAGCCAGTCGTCCTATCGCCCGAAATACTTCTTGCATTGCAGGAGCTTCGCCTATAATTTCCGGGGTAGGCTCAATACTGGCTGTAGCTGCTCGATGTGCATCATCTTGCTGTTGTCGACCATGGACACAGGCTCGCTGAGCCAGATTAACTACTTCTTTAATATCGAAGGGTTTAGGCAAATATTCAAAAGCGCCGCCATGAAATGCCGAGACCGCGCTTTCCAGATCGGAGTGAGCTGTCATTACAATTACAGGCAAAGTTGGGTGACTGTTCTGCACCTTGCCTAAGAGTTCCAGACCATCCATGCCAGGCATTCGAATATCGGTTATCAAAGCGCCAGGCAAGTCGTCCTGTAAAGCCGTTATTAACTCTTTTCCAGTAGAAAAGCTACGGGTGATGATACCGGCTTTTTGCAAGGCTTTTTCAACAACCCAGCGTATAGATTTGTCATCATCGATAATCCAGACTGTTTCGGGTTTAGTCATTACCAGCCTCCATGGGTAAAAAAATCGAAAATACAGTATTTCCCGGTTCGCTGTTACACTCAATTAAACCGTTATGCTGATTAATCAATGCTTGTGCTATGGACAAACCCAGCCCTGTACCTTCAGCTCGTCCGGTAAACATGGGATAAAATATTTGGCTCATCATGGCGGCACCTATTCCCGGCCCATTATCAATGATGTCGCACTTTACCGCTAATTTATAACGCTTACGACCTATACTCATGTGCCGGTGTATGCGGGTCTTAAAAATAATGTTGCCTTTTCCTTCCATAGCCTGCACAGCATTTCTGGCAATATTTAATATAGCCTGGATTAGTTGATCCTTGTCCGCATGTATATCAGGAATACTGGGATCGTAGTCATTCTTGATAGTAAGGCTACCACTGGATTCAGCTTGAACCAATTGCCTGACACGCTCCAATACTTCATGAATATTAAGCGCTTTTTTATTGGGCAATTTATTGGGTCCAAGCATTTTATCCATCAAGCCTTGCAGGCGATCAGATTCCGCAATAATAATTTGAGTATATTCTTTAAGATCGGGATCATGTAATTCTAAATCCAGTAATTGTGCTGCACCTCGTAACCCGCCCAACGGATTTTTTATTTCATGGGCCAAGCCTCTAACCAGTAATCGCGCGGTATTCTGTTGTGTTAGTATCTGCTCTTCCTTGGATATGCGCAGGAGATTATCTACCTGTTGAAGCTCGACAAGTATTTCTTTCACCTGTTCATTGATTAGCAAAGGTGTAGCGCTAAAGTTGATGGTGACATTATGAGTCATGCGGCTCAGAGTAAGAGCACGATCGACCAGAGGTTCAGCCATCGCCAGTGATTGTTTCAAATTGATAAGTAGTGCTGGATCGGAAGACTTGAATAATTCATCCGCACCCTGGCCCAGCAAATGATGTGCGCTGTCAGCCAACAGAATCTCTCCTGACGTATTGATGAAAGCGAGTAATAATTCACAATCAAATAATAAAATTGCAGTATTGAGGTGATCCAGTATGCGTTTATACATATTTTATATTGGTCGATTTGGATGTAAAAACTTTATTGTTATTTAAGCAATTTATAGACCAAACTACGTAGAAACATCTTTACTTGAAGATTACTTTAATTATAATCGCGATATAAACGAAAAACGCCCCATTTTGGGGCGTCCTGAAATTATA